>NZ_JBYLHY010000003.1:0-413361 GCF_057749925.1 Paenibacillus sp. sgz302191 | reverse complement strand
GCCTGAACCAGTTCGTCATTTAGCAAGGTGAACGCGGCCGGGGAGAGCTTTTGTCTGGCCTCGGAAAAGGACTGTTTCGTATACGTTGTCGTTGTCGCCTCTTCTGGCATGAACATCTCGCGAAATTCATCCAACTCCAACTGCGTCGATTTTCGGACCATGCGGAGGATGAGAAGCAGCAGCGGAAAGAAACCAATCTTGCGATTGCGTTTAAAATCCTGCGTATTCTTCTTCGCGCTTTCTTTGAATTCGTCGCTTTTCATCTTGTTAAGCACACGGGATAAGGCCGTTTTTCCGTTTTTTTCACGCGCTATCATCCGTTTCTATCGTTTACCTCTACTATACCAAAATCTACTAACCTGACAACATTGTGAGCCAAACCCCCCCCCTGGATTCGCAGCAATTGGCTGCTATTGCGCGGCATATCCCGCCCCACGCCCTTCGGCGACTTCCCGTTTTTCCAGCAAACTGGCTGCTATCGTACGGTACTTTCCCGCCCCACAACCCTGCCGCGTTGAGCCTAACACCCCGGATTTGCAGTTAGCCCTCGTTATTTTCATTTTGTAGAGCGACGTACATGGCGTCGCAAGAGTTTCAGCAGGTTTATTTGCGCATGTCCGCCTGCCACGCGATTCGCCTGCGATTCTGCGGGCGGGAGCGCAGCCCCCATCTCAAGAGGCACAGTTATTTTGTGCGTCTTTTTCAGGCTATATTTTATATAATACACACTATATAAACGAAATTTCACAAAAATTTCAAACATACCTTGTATTAATGACGATTTTTTCGAAAATATATTGCATCATAAATAAAATAAATATATATTAAATACATACTAAATAATTAATTAGGAGGCATGAAAATGCGCGTTGGCATTAGCGGTACAGGCCGAATTGGAAGATTGTGCATACGCAAAGCTTTCTCGCAGACGAATCCCGACTGCAAAATAGCCGTGATTAATTCAACCAGCCCTCTGCATGTGCTGGCTCATCTTTTGAAGTACGATTCCATACATGGTTACTGGGATGCGCATATCGAAGCCGACGGAGGGGATCTGCTTATTAACGGCCGGCGGGTGGCGGTTGTCTCGGAGAGAACGCCGGATCTGCTGCCCTGGGAGGAGTATGGGGTCCACCTCGTGATCGACTCCACCGGAAAGTTCAATCAGCGCCAGCAGGCGGAGCGCCATTTGTATGCCGGAGCCCGCAAAGTATTGGTTACGGCGCCGGGCGGGAGCATGGATTTGACGGTAGTCATGGGGGTGAATGAAGATCGGTACGATCCGAAGAAGCACCGCATTCTTTCTACGGCATCCTGCACGACGAACTGCATTGCGCCGGTTTTGCGCATTCTCGACGATGCCTTCGGCGTCAAGCAGGGTTGGATGACGACGGTGCACGCGTATACGAACGACCAGCAGCTGCTGGATAACCCGCACAACGATTTGCGCCGCGCCAGAGCGTGCACGAATTCGATTATCCCTACCTCGACGGGCGTAGGCAAAGCGCTCACGGATGTGCTGCCGCATCTCGCGCCGCACATTCAGGGCATCTCCGTACGCGTGCCGACGCAGGATGTGTCGCTGCTGGATTTGCAGGTTCAACTGCATCGAACGGTGCAATCCGCGGAAGTCAAAAGAGCGTTTCAACAAGCGGTTGAAGGCGAAATCGGAACTTACGTAGCTTACAACGAGCTTCCGTTGGTGTCGGCGGATTATATCGGCAACGACAAGTCGGCCGTCATTGACGGACTCAGCCTCATGGTACGGGACGATCAGGTCAAGCTGCTCGCCTGGTACGACAACGAATGGGCTTACGCCTGCCGTGTCATCGATTTTGTATCTTATATGGCCCGTGCCGAAAATCAATCGAAAGGGAGCGATGCGGAATGTCTGGTGTCAACGGTCAAAAGGTAGCGGAAACCCGGCAGCAGGATCTCGGAGTTGTGATTTGCAAAGTTTGCGGCAATATGATGTATACCCTTCCTACGAACGGGGTCAAAACATTTTACGGAATTTGCCGCAGCGACGCATGCATGGATAAATCGAAGGGGGAACAAAACGATGGCAGCCAAACATGTTTTACCTTTTCATGAGGGAAACGCACAAATGAAAGCTTTGCTCGGAGGCAAAGGCGCCAATCTGGCGGAAATGACCCGCGCCGGGCTCCCGGTGCCCCCGGGTTTTACGATCACGACGGAGGCATGCCTCACTTTTTTCAAAATCGGCAACCGCATTCCGGATGAGCTTTTCCGGGAAATTGCCGCCGCCATGAAGCAGTTGGAAAGTGTAAAAGGACAAAAATTCGGCGATCCCGAAAATCCGCTGCTCGTGTCCGTGCGCTCGGGCTCTGTGACGTCGATGCCGGGCATGATGGATACGATTTTGAATTTGGGCTTGAACGACGACACGGTCAAAGGTTTGGCGCGGCTAACGGACAACGAGCGTTTTGCCTACGATTGCTACCGCCGTCTGATCCAGATGTTCGGCAGCGTCGTGCTTGGCATCGAGGGCGTTCATTTCGAGCAGCTTTTGCATCAGATGAAGGAGAAGCACGGTTTTGAGCAGGATCATGAGGTATCGGCGGCGGCCTGGCAAAGCCTGATTGCCGACTACAAGCAGTGCATCCAGACCAGAACCGGGCAGGCGTTTCCGCAAAATGTGCATAACCAGCTCGGGCTCGCCGTCGAGGCGGTGTTCAAATCGTGGCACAATCCGCGGGCCCAAGTATACCGCAAAATCAACCGGATTCCCGACGAGCAGGGAACTGCGGTCAACGTGCAGAGCATGGTTTTCGGCAATATGGGCGCGAATTGCGGCACCGGTGTCGTGTTCACGCGCAATCCGTCGACGGGCGACAATGAGTTTTACGGCGAATACTTGATGAACGCGCAGGGCGAGGATGTCGTCGCCGGTGTAAGAACGCCGCTTTCCATTGCCGCATTGAAGGAAGAAGCACCCGAGCTGTATGAGCAGTTATTCCACATTGCGAAGCAGCTTGAGAAGCATTACAAAGACATGCAGGACATCGAATTTACGGTGGAAAAAAGCAAGCTCTACCTGCTGCAGACGCGCAGCGGCAAACGGAACGCGCAAGCCGCTTTAAAAGTCGCGGCCGATCTCGTCCGCGAGGGCCTGCTGACGAAGGCGGAAGCCGTGCAGCGGATCGAGGTCGCGCATTTGGATAAGCTGCTGCATCGGGGCATCGACGAACAGGCGATCAAGCACATATTGGCCACAGGCTTGCCGGCTTCGCCGGGCGCTGCGGTCGGCCAACTGGTGTTCGATGCCGATACGGCCGCGGAATGGGGCCGCGAGGGCAAGACCGTCATTTTGGCGCGGACGGAAACGACGCCCGAAGATATTCACGGCGTGATCGCCGCCGAAGGCGTGCTGACGAGCCGCGGCGGCATGACGAGCCACGCGGCGGTCGTGGCGAGAGGAATGGGCAAGCCGTGCGTCTGCGGCTGCGAGGAGATCCGCATCGACCTGGAAGAGAAGCGGATGCAGGCCGGCGGCCTCTCCGTCCGGGAGGGCGACTGGATCACCCTCGACGGCGCGAGCGGCCGGGTCATTCTCGGAGCGGTGCCGCTGCAGGAAGCATCGATGACCGAAGAGCTTCTGGAAGTGCTGAAGTGGGCCGACGAAATTCGCACGCTGAAAGTGATGGCGAACGCCGACAACCCCCACGACGCCAAAATAGCGAGAGAGCTGGGCGCGGAAGGGATCGGGCTGTGCCGGACCGAGCATATGTTTTTCTCGCCGGACCGTCTTCCCGTCGTGCAGCAGATGATTCTCGCCGACCGCGCCGAAGAGCGCCAAGAGGCTCTGCGCAAGCTGCTGCCGATGCAGCAGGCCGATTTTGAAGGCATGTTCGACGAGATGGACGGCCTGCCGGTGACGATTCGTCTGCTGGACCCGCCGCTTCACGAGTTTTTGCCGAATATGACGGAGCTGCAAAAAAGGCTGAACAGGCTGACTTACGAGGAGAACGGTTCCGAGCAGGAAAAAGCGGAAGTGCTGCAGCTGATCCGCAAAGTTCAATCGCTGCATGAGGCGAATCCGATGCTCGGGCAGCGGGGGTGCCGGCTCGGCATCGTCCACCCGGAAATTTACGACATGCAGATCGAAGCCGTTTTCCGCGCGGTTTCCCGCTGCATGGACAGGAATGTCGAGGTGCTTCCGGAAATTATGGTTCCGCTTGTGGGCCACGTCAACGAGCTGAAAATGATCCGCGAGCTGATCGATCAGGTCGCCGAGCAGGTGCTTGGTGAGGGCAAGCTGCGCGAATGCCGCTATAAAGTGGGCACGATGATCGAAGTGCCGCGCGCGGCGCTGACCGCCCGGCAAATCGCCGCCCATGCGGATTTCTTCTCCTTCGGCACGAACGATTTGACGCAGATGACGTTCGGCTACAGCCGGGACGATGCGGAGGGCAAATTTTTGTCCCACTACGTGGACCGCAAGCTGCTGCCCGACAATCCGTTCCAGGTGCTGGATACGGATGGGGTCGGCCAGCTCATCGATCTGGCCGTAACCGCCGGCCGATCCGTGCGGTCGGCGCTGAAAACCGGCGTATGCGGCGAGCATGGCGGGGACAAACAATCGATCTTTTACTGCAGCCGGATCGGCCTGGATTATGTCAGCTGCTCGCCGTACCGCATTCCGCTGGCGCGGATTGCCGCTGCGCAAGCTGTGCTGGAGCAAGCTGTCCTGCCTGAGCGGCAAGCCGTCGAGGCCGTATAAAACAATCAGCCGGCAGGCTGTGCCGACTCGTGCAGCCTGCCTGCCTTACAATCGGAGAGGTGACTGGGCCATATGGAACGAGATTTTTCACTGGACATCATGCGGGTAACGGAGCTGGCGGCGCTGGCCTCAGCCCGCTGGACAGGAAAGGGCAACAAAATGAGCGCCGACGATGCGGCTGCTTCCGCAATGCGCTCGGAGTTCCGCTCCGTCCCTTTTCACGGCGAGGTGGTCATCGGCGAGGGGGAGATGGACGAGGCCCCGATGCTTTACATAGGCGAGCAGGTAGGGCGCGGAACAGGGCCCCGATTCGACGTGGCCGTCGACCCGCTGGAAGGAACGGAAATCGTCGCGAGCGGGAGAAACAACGCCATATCGGTCGTAGCGATCGCCGAAAAAGGCAATTTGCTGCATGCGCCGGACATGTATATGGAAAAGCTGGCGGTGGGCCCCGGATTAGCCGGGAAGCTGAGCCTGGATGAACCGCTGAAAGCAACGGTCCTTCAGGCGGCAAAGCTGCTGCACAAGCAGCCGGACGAGTTGACCGTTTCGATTTTGGACCGGAAAAGGCACAACGGCCATATCGAGGCGCTGCGCTCGCTCGGAGTCAAAATTCATTTGCTGCACGACGGCGATGTGATGGGGGCGATGGCAGTCGCTTTTCCTGAAGCGGGCATCGATCTGCACGTCGGCTCAGGCGGGGCCCCGGAGGGGGTGCTTGCCGCGGCGGCGCTACGCTGCCTGGGCGGCGAGCTGCAGGGCAGGCTGCTTCCGGCGGACGAGAAGGAGCGGGACCGCTGCGTTTCGATGGGAATCCGCAATCCCGATCAAGCTTTGAGCATGAGGGAGCTCGTCGGGGATTCGGACATTTACTTCGCAGCTACGGGCGTAACGCCGGGCGAGCTGCTGCAGGGCGTAAAATTTTTTTACGGCAGCCGCGCCGAAACGCATTCGCTCGTCATGAGGGCGCATACGGAGTCTGTCCGGTTTGTCCGGAGCATTCATCAGCTGCAGGAGTGCCGGCTTGGGAGCGCCTAGGGAGTCTGGCGGGCGAACTGCGTGCGTAGAAGATATGCACAAAAGTAGTTCCGCCTGCCGGACTCCTAAGCCGTTTTTTTCAGCGGATCAAATTTCGCTTGAAATTATATAGATATCTATGTATAATCAAAGCATGCTAACATACAACGCCGCCGCAACGATTGGAAAGATTAAAGATGCAGTCCACAAAATGATTGTGTCGGAGCTGGAAGCTCACGGGGTGCAGGATATCGTTCCTTCCCACGGGGATATTTTGGTGTTTCTGTACCGTGAGAATGCGCAGTTGTCCATTAAAATGCTGGCCGAACGAATCCATCGCACGCAGCCTACCGTAACGGTGCTTGTGGACAAGCTGGAGAAGCTCGGTTATGTCGAAAGAGTCAAGAGCGAAGAGGACGGCAGAATAACGCTGATTCGGCTTACGGATAAAGGCTTCCGGCTGGAGCCCGTATTTCGGGCCGTATCCGATAAACTGAACGACGTTATTTACGGCGACTTCACGCAGACAGAACAAGAGCAGCTCGAGTTTTTGCTGGAGCGCCTCTACCGCAGGTTTTAATTTTTTTTACCCAAATGCATAGATGTCTATGTAGTTGGTAATCATATTATTTTAAAATAACAGGAGGCTAAACTTATGAAACATCTTATCGTGTATGCCCATTCTAACCCTGAAAGCTTTAACCATGCCATTTTGGAAACCGCAGCCGGCGCTTTGAAGGAAAAAGGCCATGAAGTCGTAGTCCGCGATTTGTACGCGCTTGATTTTCAGCCTGTGCTGAAACCGGAGGATACGGCCGCTATGAGAGAAGGGCAAACTCCTGCGGACATTTTGACGGAGCAGCGGCATATCGCCGAGGCGGATGCCATAACCTTTATTTATCCGATCTGGTGGACGGGGCTCCCCGCTATTCTCAAAGGGTACGTAGACCGGGTGTTTGCATACGGTTTTGCTTATGCTTCCGGCGACGAAGGGATCGTCAAGCTGCTGACAGGCAAAAAAGGCCTGATCATCAACACGCACGGCACACCGAAGGAAATTTACGATCAGATCGGCATGACGGCGGGATTGAAAATAACTTCGGATACCGGCATTTTCGAATTTGTCGGCATCGAGCCTGCCGGACATTTATTGTTCGGAGCCGTTCCTTATGTGGACGACGCCGCGCGTAAAGAGATGCTGAAGCAAGTGCGGGAAACGGTCCTTTCCACGTTTTGACCGCTTGCCTGAACGAAGAGGAGCTTAGCCTTTCCGGCGGCTCTTTTTTGTTTTGCGCGCAGATGCTGACAAACGGTTGGTAAAGTAATAAAATTAACTTAGCAAACCAAAATGAAGGAATTCAGGTGATATGTCTATGAATGCGCAAGAGCTGAACGAACTTAGATCAAAAGTGGATGAAATCAATAACGAACTGCTCAGTTTGTTGAACCGGAGAGCTTCGATCGTCAAACAAATCGGAGAGTACAAAGTCAGCAACGGCCTGCCTATTTTCGATCCCGTTCGCGAGCAGGAAATTATCGCTTATTTGCTGCAAAAAAATACCGGGCCGCTGGACGATACGACTGTAGCGGAACTATTCAAAAAGATTTTTGATATTTCGACGCAGATGCAGGAAAAATTACATAGTTAAAATAAAAGCCAAGCGAGGGGAATTATAATGGAAATTATTTACCATGGACATTCATGCGTTCAAATCGCGACGGAAGGCAAATCGCTCGTCATCGATCCGTTTTTGCGCGGCAATGAGCTTGCCGTGACAAAGCCCGAGGACATCAAAACCGATGCCATACTGCTGACGCACGCTCACGCGGATCATATTCTGGATGCGGAGCCTATCGCCCGCAGCAATAATGCGCCTATCGTGGCGACATTCGAGCTCGGCGCCTACATGGCCTGGAAAGGGCTCGACACGATTCAAATGAATATCGGCGGCACGGTCGACCTCGGCTTTGCGCAGGCCAAAATGATTCAGGCGTTCCACAGCTCCGGCATTGTGCTTCACGACGAGCAGCGCATTATTTATGGCGGCATGCCTGCGGGATTCGTCATCAGCGCCGGGGGCAAGACGATTTTACATACGGGCGATACCGCTTTGTTCTCCGATATGAAAATGATCGGCGAAAGGCACTCCATCGATGTCGCCTTCGTTCCGATCGGCGGAATGTACACGATGGGGCCGGACGACGCTTTGCAGGCGGCGGAGTGGTTGGGCGCCAAATTGGTCGTGCCGATTCACTACGATTCGTTCCCGGATATCCGGCAGGATGCCGAGGCGTTCTGCGCGAGCCTGGAGGCGAAGGGCATGAAGGGCCAGGTGCTTCGTCCGGGCGAGAAAATAAGCCTCTGAACATAGGCCGGGAACAGAAGCGCCTGTGCAGCAGAATTAAGCATAATCGGAGCAGCCGCCGCGCTGCCTGATGTGCTTATTTTTTTGCCTTCAACCCGTTTCCAAGTGATTGACGTTTGCGCGATGAGTTTATAAGATGGATACAACAACGTTTACGTGAGGAGAAGAGGGTGATGATGACATCAGAATTGCTGAGAAGCGTATACTTAGAGATTCGGGATATTTATCAGCTGCTTAACAAGCAATCGCGGAAGATATTCGAAGATTTCGATATTACGGTGCCCCAGCTTCATGTGCTAAAAATATTGTTTACCAGGGAACAAGAGGATAGACAGGTCACGATAACGGACCTTATTCATACGATCGATTGTTCGCCGAGTGCGATGTCCTCCATGATCCAGCGATTGGAACGTCCGGGCTGGGTTACGGCAACCAGGGGAGTCGAGGATCGCCGGGAAGTCATTGTCAGGATTACCGAGAAAGGAAAAGAAGTGCTGTTTCCGATGGACTCGACGGCTTCCAGGTTCTTGGAGGAGAACTACGGCCATCTTCAGCGGGAACGTTTGAGAGCGCTTCACGATCTATTAATCGAATTGAAAAATGAATTGAAATAACACGAGCTTGCGCCTCTTTTTCAAGGGAACGCAGGCTTTTTTACGGATAAACCGGTGCGGACGCCGGTTGTGCCGCTTCAGTGCGAGATAAATACCGCTTCCGGTGCAGGCAAAAGGCAATTGATGCTGCTGCCGCTGCCGCTGTGCGAATAACCGCTTATATTTACATTTCTATTAAAATAGATATAATAAACGTATGGACACTTTACTAGCTTTGAAAACTTTGTCTAACGAAACTCGGTACCTCATTTTGGAGTGGTTGAAAGATCCGCGCGGAAATTTTGACAACCAGATCCATTTGCCGGAAGATTCAGGCTTTGCGGGCGGTGTATGCGTCGGCTCGATTTCCGTAAAAAGCGGGCTGGCGCAATCGGTCGTTTCCGGCTATTTGGTCAAAATGCAGCAAGCCGGGCTTCTCGAGTCAAAGCGCTTCGGCCAGCACACCTATTACAGACGCAATGAAGCGAACATACAGTTGTTCAAGGAAAAAATCCAAAAGCTTTAACGAATCGGAGGTAACGATGACCAGTTCCAATTCTGCTGCCGCATTGTTCAAACCTTTCACGGTCGGGAACCTGACGCTCCAAAACCGGATCGTCATGGCGCCGATGACCAGAACCTTTTCTCCCGGAGGGGTGCCGGGGCAGGATGTTGCCGACTATTACCGCCGCAGGGCGGAGAACGGCGTCGGCCTGATCGTGACCGAAGGCACCGTGATCGATCATCCGGCCGCGGCGAGTCATCCGGGCATTCCTTGTTTTCACGGCGAAGCTGCCCTGGACGGCTGGGCCCGTGTTGCGGCGGCTGTGCACGAAGCGGGCGGACGCATTATTCCGCAGCTCTGGCATGTCGGGACGCAGCGCAAGAACGGCGACCTGCCGAACCCGGACGCGCCACCGGCCGGCCCTTCGGGCCTCGACGCCGAGGGCGCGAAAGTCGCCGAGCCGATGACCGAAACGGAGATCGCCGACGTGATCGCCGCTTTCGCGCAGGCCGCCGCCGATGCCCGCAGAATCGGCTTTGACGGCATCGAGCTCCATGGCGCGCACGGCTATTTGATCGACCAGTTCTTTTGGGAGAAAACGAACCGGCGCACGGACCGCTACGGCGGCGACATGGTCGCGCGCACGCGCTTTGCCGTTGAAATCATTGAAGCGTGCCGCCGCGCCGCAGGAGCCGATTTCCCGATCGTGTTCCGTTTCTCGCAATGGAAATCCGGCGACTACACGGCAAAGCTTGCGGAAACTCCGGAGCTGCTCGCCAAGTTTCTGGAGCCGCTGACGAATGCGGGCGTCGATGTGTTCCACTGCTCGACCCGCCGCTTCTGGGAGCCCGAGTTCGAGGGGTCCGGTCTGAATCTGGCGGGCTGGACCAAGCAATTGACCGGCAAGCCGACCATTACCGTAGGTTCGGTCGGGCTTGACGGAGAGTTTTTGAAAGTTTTTGCAGAGGGCAAGGGCGCAGGCAACGCGAGTATCGACGGAGTGCTTGAGCGCCTGGAGCGCGAAGAGTTCGATCTTGTAGCCGTAGGCCGCGCGCTGCTGGTCGACCCCGCATGGGCGGACAAAATCCGCGGAGGGCGAGTCGACGAGCTGGTGCCGTTCACGGCCGACGCCTTGAAAACGCTGGTCTAAACCGGCCGGCGTTTTGGCGGGGGCTGACCCCAAGCAGTTAGCAGACTGCTTGCGGGTCAGCCTTTTTTTGTTCGCGCCCGTGCCGCCGAGCGGCCGGCCGCTGAAAAGCTGTTGTGGCCAGGGCAACGCCGGCCATGCGAAAAAAAACTGCAAAAGTGCATCCTTTTGCACCAAGACGCGCCTGCAGCGATAAATTCCTGCAAATCTGCAGTTTTTTTCGCCGAATTCGGGGCTCAGCTCTATCTGGAGCAGGAATTCCTGCACTATCGCAGGCTTTTGCTCCAAACGAGCCGTTTCTGCCGAAAAAGCCTGCACTTTTGCAGGCTTTGCGGGCTAGCGAGCCGCTTTACAAACGGCAGCCCCGGTCTCTGGGAGGCAAAAGAATAGTTACCCACCCGTCCCCAATCACACGCAACAGCATCAAGCCATCGAAGTCGGTCGCCCCCCACGCAACAGCATCAAGCCATCGAAGTCGGTCGCCCCCAACTCAACAGCATCAAGCCATCGAAGTCGGTCGCCCCCACGCAACAGCATCTAGCCAACCAAGTCGGTCGCCCCCACCCATGTAGCACTTAGCCATCTTTGTCGAGCCGCCTCTCACGCCCCTCACGCTTGCCAGCTAAAATCCTTGTTCTTCGATTACGCCTTTCAGTACTTTGACGAATTCTTGGGCGGCTCGGGATAAATGTTTGTTTTTCGGGCGGATCCAGCCGAACCAGAGGATCAGATCGTTGTTTTCGATCTCCAGCGGGATGATGTCGCCGGATTGCACGTAGGCGTCTTTTTTGATCGAAAAGTCCGGGTAGAAGCCGATGGCTACTCCTTCGGCGATCATTTTTTTCGCCGCCTCCGTATAGCCGATCGTAAGCAGCACGTTCAGCTTGTCGGTTTTCAGCACCTTTTTCAAATAGGCTTCCTGGCGGTAATTCGGCTTGAAGGTGATGATCGGCTCGTGAACGATCGCTTCGGCGGGCATCGGATTGTACAGCGGGACGGGGGAATGCTTGCCGATGCACACCATGTACGTGCCCGACAGCAGCCGGTGAAACTCCGTCCGGTTATCGAGCGCTTCTTCGGGCAGACAAGAGATCAGGCCGATGTCCGCGCGGTTGGCGGTCACTTCCTGGATGACCTGGTTCGTGCCGTCCTCGTTCACTTCGATGCGCACGAACGGGTGCTTTTTCTTGTAGGCCGACAGCACATCGCTCAGGAAGGCGTTGCACATGCTTGGGATGGTGGCGATTTGCAGGCTTCCGGTCAAAGAGCGGGATTCGGCGCGCGCCTCGTCCTGAATATCCTGAATCATATTGAGGACGCTTTGTGCTTTTTTCAGCAAAGATTGCCCGGTTTTGGTCGGGACGATGCCTGAGCGCGAGCGTTCGAACAATTTGACGTTCAATTCCGCCTCCAAATTCGTAATCGCCTGGCTGACGCTCGGCTGGGCGATGTGCAAATGCTGTGCGGCCAGCGAAAACGACTGGTATTTGGCTACCTCCACAAAATAATGAAGCTGTTCGATCCGCATAAAACGCCTCCTTTGTATAGTTTTCATCTATATTAATATTACAATCCGGTATTTTACTTTGTATATAACTATATTTAAACTGATGATAATGGTTCCGTCAATCGAAGCAAAAGGCAGGTGGTATTCAAGTTATGGGACCGCTTACAGGAGTAAAAGTCGTAGAAATCGCCCATTGGTTGGTCGCTCCTTACTGCACCAATATGCTGTCCGACCTGGGTGCCGAAGTGATCAAAATCGAGCCGCTGACCGGCGATCAGGTGCGGAGCTCGGGGAGTTATTTTAAAAACGGAGAAAGCTATTTGTTCGCCGCTTACAATCACGGAAAGCAGTCCATTTCCTTAAATTTAAAAGATCCCGAAGGCTTGAGCGTCGCCAGGGATTTGTGCCGACAAGCGGACGTCGTGGTGGAAAATTACCGCCCGGGCACTTGCGACAGGCTGGGCATCGGTTACGACAGTTTGCGGCGGCTCAACCCACGCCTTATTTACTGCTCGATCTCCGCTTTCGGGGATACCGAAGGGTACGCGCACCGTCCGGGCATGGACCCGATCGTGCAGGGCATGGGGGCCGTCATGAGCGTAACGGGCGAGCCGGGAGGCAAGCCGCTGCTCGTCGGCGTTCCGGTTGCCGACAACTCCACGGCTTACATCGCTTTCGGCGCGATTTGCGGCGCTTTGTTCGAGCGGGAGCGCACGGGCCAGGGCCAGCGCGTGCAGCTGAACCTGATCGATACGATGGTGTTCAACTTGTCCACCCGGTTCGGGCAATATGTCGCCTCGGGCCGCTCGCCGTCGGCGATGGGCAGCCAGCATGCGGAGGTCGTGCCGTATCAGGCGTTTCCGACGCTTAACGGCTGGCTGATGGCCGGCGCCCAATCCGATGCGGCGTGGTCGGTGTTCTGCCGGGCGGTCGGCAGGCCGGATCTGACGGACCATCCCGATTACCGGACGAATCCGCTGCGCGTCAAAAACCGGCAGTCACTGTCCGAGCTGCTGAATGCCGTCTTCGCGCAAAAGACGACGGATGACTGGTGCGCGATTTTGTCTGAGCATAACGTACTGCACGGGCCGATCTGGAACGTAGCGGAGCTGGTGAACAGCGATTTGATCCGCGATCACGGTTTGATCGAGCGCGTAGAGCACCCCGTGTTCGGAGAGCTGCCCGTTATCAAAACGCCGATCCGCTATTCGGCCGGACAGGTGGAAATTCAAGGCCCTCCGCCGCTGCTCGGGGAGCATACGATACCCATTTTGCGGCAATTGGGCCGGACCGATGAGACGATTGCCGGTTTGATCGGGCGCGGAGTCGTGCATGCCCATTCGCGGGAGGCCTGCGGGCCGGTCGGCGAATATTCCGGGAGCGATACGGCATGAAATGGCCGGAGCGTGTCAAACTCAGAGAAGTCGGTCCGCGGGACGGGCTGCAAAACGAAAGTCTTTTCATATCTACGAGCGATAAAATCAACTGGATCAACCAATTGTCGGCCGCAGGGTGCGAATATATCGAAGTTACGTCTTATGTCAGCCCGAAGTGGATTCCCCAGCTCGCCGACGCCTCCGAGGTAGCCAGAGGCATTGCCCGAGCGCCCGGCGTGACGTATGCCGCTTTGGTTCCGAACCGCAAAGGGCTGGAGCGCGCTTTGGAAGACGAGATCGGCGAAATCGCCGTATTCATGTCCGCCAGCGAAACGCACAACCGCAAAAATATAAATAAATCGATCGCGGAAACGTTTCCCGTATTGGAAGAAGTGGCCCGCAGCGCGCAGTCCTCGGGGAGGACGGTGCGGGGGTATGTGTCGACCGTTTTCGGCTGTCCCTACGAAGGGAAGGTCGCCGTCGATGAAGTCGTGCGTGTCGCCGATTCGCTGTTTGAAATGGGCGTCGGCGAATTGTCGCTCGGCGATACGATCGGCATTGCCAATCCGCGGCATGTGGAGGCGGTGCTCGCGACGCTTTTGAAGCGTTATCCGGCGGAGCGGCTGGCTCTTCATTACCACGATACACGGGGCGCGGCTTTGGCGAACATACTCGTCTCCATGGATATGGGAATTACGCGCTTCGACTCGTCCGTCGGCGGATTGGGAGGATGTCCGTACGCGCCTGGGGCATCGGGCAACGTGGCGACCGACGATCTCGTTTTTTGCCTGGAGAGCATGGGCATACGGACGGGAACGGATTTTGACAAGCTGCTTGCGGCAGCGCGGTATATACAAGAGAAATCGGGGAGAACTTTGCCGAGCCGCAATTTGCAGGCTTGCGGCACGTAGAACCCGCTTCAGGAGGTCAAACGACATGTTAGCGAAAATGATCGAACAGTTGGAGGCCGACCTGCCTCCTGCGCTCTTCGAGCCCGGCCGCGCGGAAAGCGTCCGGGTGTCCATGCGGGACGGCGTCGGCTTAAGGACGAGGCTGTTGTTTCCGAACGGCGGCGGACCTTGGCCGGCCGTGCTGATCCGGAATCCGTACCCGAATATGGCGCCATATTTGGAAGCGATTTCAATCGTGTGGGCGAAGCGCGGTTACGCCGCAGTCGTGCAGGACTGCCGGGGAACCGGCGAATCCGCAGGCGATTGGGTCCCTTTTATCCATGAAGGCGGCGACGGGCTGGATACGATCGAATGGATGAAAGGGCAGAGCTGGTTGAACGGCAGCATCGGCACGTACGGCCATTCTTATTTGAGCGCCGTCCAGTGGGCGATGGCGGACAGGGTTCCGCCGGAAGTGAAGGCGATGTGCATATCAGGTTTTACGACCGAGCGATACCACCAAAATTACATGAACGGCATGTTCCGGCACGATGTGTATACAGGCTGGGCGATCGGCAATTCGGGAGTGAAGGATTTGCGGACGGAGGGGCTTTTTGAGCGTGCGGTTCATACGAAGCCTCACATTGAGATGGATCGGCGGGTCATCGGAACGGAGCTTCCGTGGTACCGGCAGTGGATTACGAATGTAAGCCCGGAAGACGAATATTGGAGCACGGGCTTTTGGGCCGAGCTGCAGCAAGTTCCCGCCCGCATTCGGACGCCGATTTTGCTGGCCGACGGATGGTTCGACCAGCATCTGGACGGCATGATGAGGGATTATTTGAAGCTGAGCGAGGAGACGCGCCGGAGAAGCCGTTTTTTCATAGGGCCGTGGACGCATGCGATGGTTCCTTCCGGGGATTTGGCGTATCCGGATCATGAGAAGTTTTCCATGATGAAGGAAGCGCTGCTCTGGTTCGGCCATCATTTGAAAGGCGAGCCTTATCCCGAGCCGACAGGCGACCTCCGCACTTACGTCATTGGCGACGGAACGTGGAGGTCCTGGCAAGGCGGGATCGCTCCCGTCGGCCAAAGGCGGCTCTTCCTCCGGCAAGAGGAGGCGAGCGGAGTGTTGGCCGATACTCCGCCCACCCGCCAGGGCAAAGCCGGGTTTACTTACGACCCGGATCGTCCCGTTCCGACCAAAGGAGGCGCCGGTTTGCTGCGCTACCTTTCGGGGGAAGCCGATGCCGCCCAAGCGGCCAGCGTCGTTCAGGACCCTCCCGGCACCCGGGAAGATGTGCTTTCCTTCATCTCCGAGCCGGTGCATGAAGATTTGCGGATTGCCGGCGCGATGAAAATACGCTTGTGCGTAAGCACGGACGCCGACGACACCGCTTTTACCGCGAACGTCATGGAAGTACTGCCGGACGGCAGCGCTTACAATATCCGCGACGGCATTACGAGCCTGACATACCGCAACGGAGCGGCGCGCCCGCTCGATTACCGCGCTCACGATACGGCCCAAATTGAAATCGAATGCTGGCCGATTACATGGACGGTCAAGCAAGGCTCGCGCCTTCGCCTGGACATTTCGTCTTCAAATTTTCCGGCCTATCACGCGCACCCGAATGTGGCCGGTCCGTGGGCGCTGCAGGAGGAGGTGAAAGTCGCAGGGCAAAGCGTACATTTCGGCGGAACGGCTTCCTCCTACCTGGACATCCCGCTTGCCCGTTGACTTTTGGCACGAACGGCATCACACCGAACCGGTAAAAAGAAAGGGGTACACAAATGAGAAAAAAGGTTTCGGCATTTCACCTGCTAAAAACAGCCTCCGCGCTTGCTATTGCAACCGCTTTCGTACTGGCCGGCTGCTCGAATGACGGATCGAAACAAGCGGCGGCTAATCAGGGCGCGGGAGCCGGCGGCGCGTCGGGCAAAAACGGAGGCACGTTGAAAGTGGTGCAGATCGGGAATCCGGTCGACCTGGGCTATCCGGCCGAGCAGCGCGTTATCGCCAATCTGTCCGTGTCCACGCCCGGGCTCGAGACGCTTGGGCGCTATGACGCGCAGGGCAAAATGACGCCGTGGCTGGCGGAGAGCTGGCAAGCCGACTATAACGCCAAGTCGATCACGTACAAGCTGAAGCAGGGCATCAAATTCCACGACGGAACCGACTTCAACGCGGAAGCCGTCAAATGGAACATTCAGCAGTTTATCGATGCCAAGCGCCCGGAAGTGAAAGGCATTCAGGCGATGGAGGCGGTAGACGCTTCCACTCTGAAAATCAGTTTGTCCGAATGGAACAGCAGCCTGGTCGATTCCATCTGCTTTTATGTGCAAATGATTTCCCCGTCAGCTTTCCAAAAAAACGGAGGCAAAGACTGGGCGATCAAAAATCCGGTCGGCACCGGCCCGTTTCAGTTCGTCAGCTGGGACAACGACGTCGAGATCAAGTGGAAAAAGAACGAGAATTACTGGCAAAAGGGCAAGCCGTACCTGGATGCCGTCGAGTACCGCATTATGGCCGACGCGACGACGGCGGCGTCGGCTTTTAAATCCAAAGAGCTCGATGTGCTGAATAACATGCTGCCGCAAACGGCCAAAGAACTGGAGGAATCGGGCAAATATACGATCGTCAAATCGCAATCCGGCCTCGGTTCGATCGGGACGGGGCTGATGCCTGACAGCGGCAATCCGGAGTCGCCGTTTGCCAATGTCAAAGTGCGGCAGGCGCTTGCCTATGCGATCGACGCGAAAAAAATCGCCGAAAGCACCGGGCAAGGCTACGCACAATATACGAATCAATGGGGGCTCCCTGGCTCCTGGTATTACACCCAGGATGTGAAAGGGTTCGCCTACGATCCGAATAAAGCCAGACAGCTGCTCGCGGAGGCCGGCTATCCGAACGGCTTCAAGACGAAGCTCGGCGGGCTGCAGGGCCACGAGCCGGTGTTGACCGCGGTTCAAAGCTATTTGTCGCAGGTCGGAATCGACGCCAAAATCGATCTTGTAGACGGCGCCAAATGGTCGCAGACGCTGACGTCCAAGTGGGACGGCATCTGGATCTGGGCTTTCCAGGTCGATGCCGACCCGCCGCTGCAAATGTCGCGCGTCTATGATAAGAACGGGGTTACGTATACGAAAAATATCGCCCATCCGGATAAAGTGCAAGCCATGCTCGGCGAACTGCGCGCCGCTCCCGACGAAGACACCAAGAAAAAACTGACAATCGAGATGGAAAAAGCGATCTACGATGAATTCACGATTGCGGTGCCGATCTCCGTACCGGTCGTCACGATTGCGAAGCAGCCGAACGTACAGGACGACGGGTTCGTCAAAACCCATGCCTACGTATGGACGCCGGAGGATGCCTGGTTGAAGAAATGAAGGAAGCGCGCCACCCGATTCCAACAAAGGAGAACCGTGAATGATTACGTATGTTATGCGCAGATTGGGACAGACCGTTCTGGTGCTGTTCATCGTGAGCGTCATTGTTTTCATGATCATGCACCTGCTGCCCGGAGACCCCGCTAAAATTATGCTCGGAACGAACGCTACACAGGAGCAGCTTGATTTGCTTACGAAAGAAATGGGGCTCGACAAGCCGCTGCCCGTGCAGTACGCGAATTGGCTCGGGCACGTGCTGCAGGGCGATTTGGGAAATTCGATCACGTATAAAGAAAAAGTGTCGCACCTGATTGCGGCCCGGCTGCCCAAAACGCTGTTTATCGGGGCTTTGGCCTTCTGCCTGACCGTGTTGATCGGCATTCCGGCCGGCGTGATCGCCGCCGTCAAGCGGGGAAGCGCCGTCGACTCGGCCATTACTTATTTTGCCAATTTCGGCATCGCGGTTCCGAGCTTCTGGCTTGCCGTTCTGGGCGTGTACTTGTTCAGCCTCAAGCTTGGCTGGCTGCCCGTCCAGGGGTACACGTCGCCGCTGGACGATTTCTGGCTGAGCGTCAAGAAGCTGATTTTGCCGGTCACGCTGCTTTCGCTCACTTCGCTCTCCTCGATTGCCCGTCAAACGCGGTCGGCGATGCTGGAAGTCATCCGGCAGGACTACATTCGGACCGCCCGTTCCAAAGGGATGAAGGAGCGGGTCATCATCGCCAAACATGCGTTCCGCAATGCGCTCATTCCGATCATAACGCTGCTGGGCCTGTCGCTTGGCTATTTGGTCGGCGGCTCGGTTTTTATCGAGCAGGTATTCAACATTCCCGGCATGGGCCGGCTCATGGTGCAGTCGATTTTCGGCAAAGATTACGTGGTCGTGCAGGGCTGCGTTCTGCTTATCGCCACCGTCGTCGCCCTGGCGAACCTGGGCGTCGATCTTGCTTACAGCTACATCGATCCGCGGATACGCTATAAATAACGAGGAGGGAACGACATGACGACGGAAATTGTGCGCGCCGAAGCCGCCGTATCCGGGCCGCCGCCGCGCACGAGCGATTTTGGCCGATTTTTGCGGGTCTTCCTTGCGCGCAAATCGGTGCTCGTCAGCTTGACGATTCTGGTCATTCTGGTGTTTGCGGCGATATTCGCGCCGCTGCTTGCGCCGTATCATCCTAACGAACAAAATTTAAGCGCCACCCTGCAGGACCCTTCCGTCCGCCATCTGCTTGGCACCGACTATCTCGGCCGCGATGTGCTCAGCCGGATCATTTACGGGTCCCGCGCTTCGCTGGCGGTCGGGCTTGTCGCGGTTGCGATCGCCGGCGGGATCGGCATGAGTCTGGGGCTCGTCGCCGGATATTTCGGCGGACTGATTGATTCGGTCGTCATGCGGATCATGGATGCGCTGATGGCGATTCCGCCCATCATCCTGGCGCTGTCGCTGGGCGCAGCGCTCGGAGGGGGGCTCGCCAACGTCATGATCGCCCTCGGGATCGCGCTCGTGCCCGCCTACGCGCGGCTTATGCGGGGACAGGTGCTGACCGTGCGCCACGCCGATTATGTCATCGCCGCAGAGCTGAGCGGCGCCGGCAATTTGCGGAACATGCTCGTGCACATCGTGCCGAACTGCATGTCGCCGCTCATCGTGCTCGTCACGATGAACCTGGGCAGCGCGATTTTGTCCGAGGCGGGACTGAGCTATTTGGGGCTGGGCATCGCGCCTCCGGGAGCCGCCTGGGGCTCGATGGTCAATGACGGCTACAAATATTTGGAGGCGCATCCGGTGCTGTCCTTCGCTCCCGGCGCGGCCATTATGGCCGTCGTCCTGTCGTTCAATATCGTCGGCGACGCCCTGCGCGACGCGCTGGATCCGAAGCTGAGAGGGAGCGGGTAAGCCGCAATCCGAATGAACATAACGCGCAGGGAGGCATAGCCGTATGGGACATTTGCTTGAAGTCCGCAATTTGCAAACTTATTTTACGATGGACGGCAATACCGTCAAGGCGGTGGACGGCGTTTCGTACTACGTTGACGAAGGCGAGATCGTCGCCATTGTCGGGGAAAGCGGCTCGGGGAAGTCCGTTACCCAATATTCCGGACTCCGGCTGATTCCCGCCCCGCCGGGCCGAATCGTCGGCGGCGAGGTGCTGTTCGAAGGCGCCGATCTGCTCAAGCTTCCGCCGAAAGGCGAGCGGTTGCGGGACGTCCGCGGCGGGAAGATCGGCGTTATTTTTCAGGAACCGATGACCTCGCTCAATCCGGTGCTGACGGTCGGAGAGCAGATCGCCGAATCGGTCGCGCTGCACTTGAAGTTGAATAAGGCCGATGCCCGGAAGCGGGCGGCCGAATTGCTCCGCACGGTCGGCATCCCGGACGCGGAGCAGCGGGCTGATTACTATCCGCACCAATTCAGCGGCGGGATGCGGCAAAGAATTATGATCGCGATGGCGCTGTCCTGCGACCCGAAAATTTTGATCGCCGACGAGGCGACGACGGCGCTGGACGTGACGACCCAGGCCCAGCTTCTGGAGCTGCTGCGGGATATCGTCAAGCGGACGAAAACCGCGCTCGTGCTCGTTACGCACAACCTGGGCATCGTAGCCCGCTATGCGGACCGCATCTATGTCATGTATGCCGGCGGCATCGTGGAATCGGGAACGGCGAAAGAGCTGTTCGGCGCTCCGCGGCATCCGTATACGGTCGGGCTTATGAAAGCCGTGCCGCGGCTGGACGATCCGAAGGACCGCAAGCTGGTTCCGATCGACGGGCTGCCGCCGAATTTGGCGGACAAACCGCATACGTGCCCGTTCATGCCCCGCTGCGCTTACCGGACCGCGGCTTGCGCAAGCAGTCCCGCGCCCGAGCTGCGCCAGGTTCGCGGAGAACATTACGCCGCCTGCCATGTCGATATTGCGGAGCGCCCGGGTGCGGACGCGCGGCTTGCCTCTTCGGCCGCCGCTGTTCAGGAACGGCCGAATCAGGGGCGGAAGGAGCAGGCTGAAACGCTGCTTGAAGTGAGACATTTGAAAATGTATTTTCCGGTGACGCAGGGGCTGCTCAGGCGCAAAGTCGCCGACATTAAGGCGGTCGACGACGTATCCTTCGAGATCCGCAAGGGCGAGACGCTCGGCCTTGTCGGCGAGAGCGGCTGCGGGAAAACGACCGTCGCCCGCACGCTTCTGCGCATGTACGATCCGACGGACGGGCAAATCCTGTTCAACGGGAAAGACATCGCCCGAATGCCGAAAAGCGAGCTGCGTCCCATCCGCCGCCATTTTCCGCTTATTTTTCAAGACCCTTACGGCTCTCTCGATCCCCGCCAGCCGGCGCGGCATATCGTCGGAGAACCGCTGAAAATCCATAAGCTGACGGCAAGCGCCGCGGAATACGAGGAGCGGGTGGAGGAGTTGTTCCGTCTGGTCGGCCTCGATCCGGCTCTGAAAAATCGCGTCCCGCACGAGTTCAGCGGCGGGCAAAGGCAGCGTCTGGGCATCGCCCGCGCGCTCGCCGGCAATCCGAGCTTTATCGTCTGCGATGAGGCGATTTCCGCGCTGGACGTATCGATTCAGGCGCAAATCATCAATTTGCTGGAAGAGCTGCAAACCCGGCTTAATCTTACGTATCTGTTCATCGCCCACGATCTGTCCGTCGTGCGGCATATCAGCGATCGCGTAGCGGTTATGTATTTGGGCAAAATCGTCGAAATCGCCGATTGGCGCACGCTGTACGAGAGCCCGCTCCATCCTTACACGCAGGCGCTGCTGGCAGCTGTGCCGATTCCCGACCCGTTCGTGGAGGAACGGCGCGAGCGGGTGCTCATTTCCGGCGAGGTGCCGAGCCTGCTGAACAAGCCGCAGGGCTGCAGCTTCTCGAACCGCTGCCCGCTGGCGAGCCGGGAATGCCTGGAGACCGAGCCCGCTTTGCGAACGGTGGCGGACGGGCATGGCGTCGCTTGCCTCAAAGCATGACACTTTCGCAGGGGGCTTTTTTCCGTGGGGAGGGGCTTGCGCGGGGGCTTTTGCCTGCTTGACATTTTGGGGAAATAGGTGTACAAATGAAATAATTGAATGTTCCGAACAAATTCGTTGACGAGAACGAGTACGTTATTTCCTTGTTCCCCAGAGAGTTGGCCTTGCGCTGAAAGCCAATGTACAAGATGTAACCGAAAATCCTCTCCGAGAAGGAAAGCTGAAGCAAGGAAGTAAGCTGCCCCGGGATTCCGCCGTTACAAGGAACGCGTATGATGGTACGCTGATGGAGGTGCCGCAGATCGGATTCATGCCGGTCGGTGCGGAACAAGGGTGGTATCGCGAGTTGAATCTCGTCCCTTACGGGGCGGGATTTTTTTGTTTTTTTCGCACCTTTTTCGGAGCTGTTAATTTGGATGGGATGAACCCAAAAAAGAGAGGGATACTCGCATGAGAAAAGTCGATGTGAAAGAAAAAGCCAGAACCCGCGAGCTGCGCGTTCTTGAGCAGTGGAAGCAAAACGATACGTTCCGCCAATCGGTGGAACACCGTCAGGGAAGGCCGAACTTCGTATTTTACGAAGGTCCGCCGACGGCTAACGGCAAGCCGCATATCGGGCACGTGCTCGGCCGCGTCATCAAAGATTTTATCGGCCGCTACAAAACGATGTCCGGCTACCGCGTCGTCCGCAAGGCCGGATGGGATACGCACGGGCTCCCGGTCGAGCTGGGGGTGGAAAAGCAGTTGGGCATTTCGGGCAAGCAGGAGATCGAAAAATACGGCGTCGCCGAATTCGTAAGCAAGTGCAAGGCGAGCGTTTTCGAATACGAGCGGCAGTGGCGCGAGCTGACGGAAGGGATCGCTTATTGGACGGATATGGAGCACCCTTACGTGACGCTGACGAACGATTACATCGAGAGCGTGTGGCACATTTTATCGACGATCCACGGCAAAGGCTTGCTCTACAAGGGCCACCGCGTCAGCCCGTACTGCCCGGATTGCCAGACGACGCTCAGTTCGCACGAAGTGGCGCAGGGCTATGAGGATGTCAAGGACTTGAGCGCGACGGTCATGTTCAAAAGCAAGCAGGGCGGCGAAAGCTTCCTCGCCTGGACGACTACGCCGTGGACACTTCCTGCGAACGTGGCGTTGGCGGTCCATAAAGACGTCGATTACGTGAAAGTAAGGCAAAACGGAGAGATTTACATCGTGGCCCAAAATCTCGCCGACAAGGTGATGACCGGCAGCTATGAAATCGTGTCCGTTCATAAAGGAGCGGAGTTCGTAGGCACCGCCTATGAGCCGCCGTTCGGCTATATCGGCGTAAGCAAAGGGCACATCGTCGTCGACGCCGACTATGTCAGCGATGCGAGCGGCACCGGCATCGTGCATATCGCTCCGGCGCACGGGGAAGACGATTACCGGACGGCGCGCCAGCATGGGCTCGATTTTGTGAACGTCGTCAAACCGGACGGAACTTATTCGGATACGATTACCGAATTTGCCGGCCGTTTTGTCAAAGATTGCGACGTCGACGTCGTGAAGCGCTTGTCCGAGCGCGGTTTGCTTTTTTCCAAGGAGCGGTACGAGCACAGCTATCCGTTCTGCTGGCGCTGCAAAACGCCGCTGCTCTATTATGCGATGGAAAGCTGGTTTATCCGCACGACAGCGGTCAAAGACGAGCTGATCCGCAACAACAGCGGGATCGAATGGCATCCGGCGCATCTGCGCGAAGGGCGCTTCGGTAAATTTTTGGAGGAGCTTGTCGATTGGAACATCAGCCGCAACCGCTATTGGGGCACTCCGCTTAACGTCTGGACGTGCCAAGATTGCGGCGGCGAATATGCGCCGGGGAGCCTGCGCGATTTGCAGGGCAAGTCGCTGCATCCGCTGGACGACAATCTGGAGCTGCACAAGCCTTACGTAGATGAAGTGAAGCTGCGCTGCTCCTGCGGCGGCACGATGACGCGAACGCCTGAAGTGATCGACGTATGGTTCGACAGCGGATCGATGCCGTTTGCGCAATACGGCCACCCGTTCGGCAACGAGGAGCAGTTCCGCGAGCAATATCCGGCCGATATGATTTGCGAGGGGATCGACCAGACGCGCGGCTGGTTTTTTAGCCTGCTGGCCGTATCAACGCTTTATAACGGCCAACTGCCGTATAAAGCCGTCATCTCGACAGGCCACGTCCTTGACGAGAACGGGCAAAAAATGTCCAAAAGCAAGGGCAATGTCATCGATCCGTGGGAGATCATTGAGGAATTCGGCACGGATGCGTTCCGCTGGGCGCTGCTGTCCGACAGCGCGCCATGGAACAGCAAGCGGTTCTCGAAGCAGATCGTCGCGGAGGCGAAGTCCAAAGTCATCGATACGATCAACAATACGCACGCTTTTTATGCGCTGTATGCAACGATCGACGGTTACAATCCGGACAATCATCCTGAGCAGGCTTCCGCAAACGAATTGGACCGCTGGCTTCTCTCGAGGCTGAACAGCACTGTGCGTCAAGTGGTGAAAGGGCTGGATGCCGTCGATTTCCTGAATCCGGCGAAGCATCTCGAAGCGTTCGTCGACGAACTGAGCAACTGGTACATCCGCCGTTCGCGCGACCGCTTCTGGGGCAGCGAAATGACGGCGGACAAGGTGTCCGCCTACCAGACGCTGCGCAGCGCGCTGCTGACGCTCGCCCGGCTGATCGCGCCGTACGCTCCGCTCATTGCCGAAGATATCTATGGCAATCTCGGCGGCGAAGGCAGCGTCCATCTGGCCGATTATCCGCAGGCGGACGAGGCCGTCATCGATGCGGCGCTGGAGAGCGGCATGGAGAAAGCGCGGCAAGTCGTCGAGCTGGCGCGCAGCATCAGAAACGAGACCGGAATCAAGACCCGGCAGCCGCTATCCGAGCTGATCGTGTCATTCGGCGGCGATTTCGACCTGAGCCGGTTCGAGGATATCGTCAAAGACGAAATCAACGTCAAGCAAATCCGCGTGGAACAGGACGACAACGGCTTCGTCAACTTCCAATTGAAGCTGAACCTGAAGGCGGCCGGCAAAAAATACGGGAAAATGGTCGGGCCGATCCAAAGCCATTTGAAGCAGTTATCCGCTGCCGAGACCAGGCAGGCTGTCGGCAACGCCTTTGTGGACGCAGTGATCGAAGGCGAAGCGGTGCGGATCGCTCTGGATGAGCTGCTCATCGAGAAGCAGGCCCGGGAAGGCTTCGCTTCCGCCTCCGGCTACCAGATGACCGTGGCGCTGAACACCGCGATCACGGAGGAGCTGGAGCAGGAAGGCCTCGTGCGCGAAGTCGTCCGCGCGATTCAAGACTACCGCAAAAAGCTCGATTTGCCGATTGAGCGGCGGGTGAATCTCGTTTTGGACGCCGATGCGCAGCTGCAGGAAGCGCTGCAGCGCTATGAAGCTGTTTTGCGGGACAATGTGCTCCTTGCCGGCATTCGTTTTGCTCAAGCGGCGGGCATGGAGTCCGTGCAGATCGGAGACCGCAGCTTCGGTTTGCTGCTTGAGTAAATCTAGTAACTGTAACCTAATCAGAGCCGTGGGCCTTATCGATGGACCCCCGGCTCTGATTTTGTTGGAATCCTGCGTGACCAGCTGCAGTCTTAGATAAAGCTTGAAGGTGACGTAACGTCACCGGATATAATAGAAATCACGAGAGGAGGACGAATGCTTGAAGCCGGAGGAACGCCAATACTTGACAACAGGTCAGCTCGCGCTGCGAACGGGAATGACTCTGCGCACACTCCGCTATTACGACAAGATCGGCTTGCTAAAGCCGGCACAGTACAACCATGCTTCCGCCCGCCTGTATAGCACAGAAGATGTGGCACGGCTGCAAAAGATCCAGATGCTGAAATACATCGGGTTATCCCTGGCCGAGATCAGTCAAATCATCCTGAACGATACAGCCCCGGAATTGGACCTGAGAGACTCTTTGAAGATGCAAAAAGATATCATCCGACACAAGATCGCTCATATGCAGTATGTGTACAGAACTATTGAAGAGGCGATAGGTATGGTAGATGAGCAGGGACAGGAAGTCGATTGGGAAGGTTTGGCGGACATTATCCAAACGATCCATAAGGAAAAGGACTGGAGCGAGCAGTACCATAATGCGGTTCGGCTGCAGGCAAGAATACGTCTGTACGACCGGTTTAGTCGGAACAAGCTTGGATGGCACCGGTGGTTTTTTGAACATCTGGCCGCGTTCCCCGGCCTCAAGATATTGGAGCTCGGCTGCGGTGACGCGGCGTTATGGCGAAGAAATGCGGACCGCATTCCCGAAACGTGGAGCATCACGCTCACGGATTTGTCGGCAGGGATGCTTGACGAGGCCCGGATGAGCCTGGGCGAACACAGCGGGCGGTTCAAATTCCTGCTTGCCGACGCCCAAGCGATTCCTTTTCACGACAACGAGTTCGATATCGTAATCGCTAATCACATGCTTTATCATGTGCTGGACATCAGCCGGGCCGTTTCGGAGATGCACCGTGTGCTGAGGCCGGGCGGCTGCTTGTACGCCTCAACGATGAGCCGAAGTCATTTGCAGGAAATCGAGCAGTTGGTCCAAGCTTTTGATCCGCATATTCAGGTGCTGGACCCTGTAATGGAACGCTTCCAGTTGGATAACGGGAAAGAGGTGCTGCAGACTTCTTTTACGGAGATCGAGCAGATCCGGTTTGAGGATTATATGCTGGTTGACGAGGTGAACCCGCTCCTTCATTACATCACTTCAACCCCGATGAATGCGAGGAAGGTTCTTGTCGGCGAGAGGCTCGACCAATTCACGGCCTATTTGCGGGCCACGATAGCGGAAAAAGGGAGCCTCTACATCACGAAGGATTCGGGATTTTTTTGTGCCAGAAAAAGCGGGCCGCCGGGAGCCTCGCGCACCTGAAGCCAGCGGCCTCTCTGCCTGGACGCGTGAAGCAAGGGCCCTTATGCCATTTGGCGGCCCCTATACTGCACGAAAATGGCGCGTTGCCGGTTATTTTCAGGGCAGCTCGGCCTGTTGCGCGAAGAAAGCCTGCAAAAGTGCAGTTTTTTTGCTTCTTCATGCGCGTCCTCGGACAATTCCTGCAATTGTGCAGGCTTTTCCCCGCGTACAAGGGCACAGATTCATTTTGATCGGAAATTCCTGCACAATCGCAGGTATTTCGCTGAACTGGACCATTATCGGAGAAAAAGCCTGCACTTTCGCAGGCTTTCGCCCGGACCGGCCTGGTCCGCCCGGACCGGCCTGGTCCGGCCCGGTCCCGCATAACCTGCCAAGCCGATTCATGACCGCCCGCTGTGCAGCATCCCGCCAGTTCGTCGGAACCCCCGCGGCTCCGGTCCCCTTCCCACTGCCCTGCGCCGGGAGAGGCACCTGCGGGAACAAACGACAGCGCCTCAAATTAGGAGCCTCCCTTGTGGCGCGACTTTCTTAGCAAGCTGAGAGGATAAGGAGACTAAGTTATGAAACCGAACATCGAAATGGTGAAAGAAGAAGTTTTATCGAACAATTGGTACGTGTTAAAGAAGCTAACCTTCAATTATCAAAAGCGCGACGGCAGTTGGGAAACACAAGCCAGAGAAGCGTACGACCGCGGCAACGGCGCCGTGATTCTGCTGTATAACCGGGACAAGCAAACCGTCATTCTGACCAGGCAATTTCGAATGCCGACTTATATGAACGGAAATGAAACCGGGATGCTTATTGAGGCTTGCGCCGGGCTGTTGGATAATGATTCGCCGGAGGATTGCATTCGCCGTGAAGCGGAAGAGGAAACCGGCTACCGGGTGACCAACGTTCACAAGGTGGGAGAGGCGTATATGTCCCCGGGCTCGGTCACCGAAATCCTATATTTCTTCGTGGCGGAATATGCTTCGCATATGCATTCGGGTCAGGGCGGTGGCATAGAGGAAGAACAGGAAGAGATTGAAGTGCTGGAGCTGCCCTTCGGGCAGGCGCTGAATATGGTGGAGAACGGTGAAATCCGTGATGCAAAAACGATTATGCTGCTGCAATACGCCCAACTGCACGGGCTGCTTCAATCCGCGACCAAGCCTGAGCAAATCCTGATAGCGGGGCCTTACCGTTCCAACACGGGAGATGACCCGGCGCTCATCGAGGCCAATATGCGGCTGATGAATGAAACGGCCCTGCGCGTTTATGAGATGGGGCATATGCCGGTCCTCGGCGAATGGTACGCCCTGCCGCTAATGGCAACGGCCGGATCGCGCCGGATCGGAGATGAAATATTCGACCGTATGTTTCACCCGTCAGCCGTCCGGCTGTTATCCCATTGCGACGCGGTTCTTAGAATAGGAGGGCCGTCCAGGGGAGCCGATGAAATGGTGAGAACCGCTGAGGCCAAGGGCAAAAAAATATACCTCGACCTGAGTGATATTCCAGTTCTAATTTAGGTATATCTGCGAACAACCGCCGTCATGAGCCGCCGCCCGCGCCCGCAGCTGTTGCAACCCTGCCGTATTGGCATAAATCAGCTTTTCCAAGGGAATAATAGGAAAAGTCCATTAAGAAATGATGTGCTACACATACGTGCAAATAAATGAAAAAATATCCGGTTATCAGCTCAGCCTGCTTTTTTTTACCTTTATCGTCTCTACGCTCATTTTATCCGTTCCGGGGATTATGGTATCCTTCGCCAAGCAAAATGCCTGGATATCCATTATCCCTGCTTCCATTACCGGGATCGTTAACATCTACGCGCTGACCGCCCTGGCGGTTCGTTATCCCGGTCTGTCGATCATTCAGTACGCATCCGCGATTTGCGGCAAGTGGATAGGGAAACTTCTCGGGTTTTATTTTATGTACTATTTGTTTTTCTTCATTTCCAGTACTGTAAACGAACATGCCGGGTTTCTTAATACCGTTCTCTTGACGTATACACCTCCCCTAGTATTGATGGTCTCTTTGCTCGCGCTGTGCGGCCTTGCCGTGATCTCTGGGATAGAGTCCATTGCGAGGTGCAATGAGGTCATTTTTCTGATCATCCTGACCCTGCTTATCCCTGTCTTTATCTTCTCCTTCCGGGATGCGGATCCTGCCCGTTTGACCCCGGTTCTTGGGGACGGGGTGATTCCGGTTATTAAAGGGGCAATCGTCCCATCCGCTTGGATGAGCCAATTTTTCTTCCTCGGTTTCTTTCTGCCTTACTTGAATGAGAAGCCGCAACCCGTTCGCAAAACATTGATGGCATCGCTAGGCGGAGTCATTGTATTAATTATGGTCATCAACGTCATGACGGTCATGATATTGGGGCCGATCACCTCCCGATTGAAGTTTGCCTTTTTGAATGTGATCAAATACACAACGATCATTGGCCCCTTGGAAAGGCTTGAAGCCATTGCTGTATCCATTTGGATTCTTGGCATTTATGTCAAGGTTTGTATGCTGCTCTTCATGTTTTGTTTAAGTACGAGCCAATTGTTCGGTATTCGCAATTACCGGCAAACTGTCGTTCCGGTCACTTTGTTATCGGCTGTCGGCTCGCTTTGGATTTTCAAAAATGCGGCTGAATTTCAGTCCTGGATTACGTTTACATATCCGATACTGGCTCTCTTTACACAAAGTTTTCTGCCGATCGTACTGCTTGCCATAGATACGATAAAAGCAAAAGTCTCGAAGCTAGGGCGATAATATCGATTTGCCGATAGATTCAAAGACGATTTTGTAAGGAATTACAAAGCTTGGAACATCGATTCCAGCAATGAGAAGGGAGCCTACAATTGCGGAAATGGACATCAATAACGCATATACGACGGCTTCCCGTTTGTCGCCCCGGCTCCATAAACGGCGAATCTGATAAATCGTGAATCCGGCCGTACAAGCCACATATCCGGCCAAAATTAACATTATTTCACAATCTCCTGTTCTTTATGCTGCAGCGAAGGGCCAATTGCTCCAGTGTTTTTTATGGTGAGGTTTACGGATACGGATATATCTGCCGTTTCAAAATATCGATCCCATTGTTTTTCAACGGTGCGCCACTTTTTGGGGTTTTTCCTGTTTAATTGCAGCCCGAACCCTACGATATCTGTCTTGAACTGGGTTTGTATTTTGCGTAAAAACGCATTCATATTTGTTTGAATCCGCTTCTCCAGAGCCTGCTTGACCATATCGATATTTTTCGGCTCGCTAATATCAAGCGAGGTATTGTTTTCAATCACATCCCCCGATCCTTTTAGATCGATATGAAATTTTAAGGTTTCCCCGCTTGAGGCAGCATCGATTTTGATTTGGCTGTCTGTCATGATAAATCCGACATTTCCTGCGCCGTCAGGCAAATCAGCGGAAATTTTATCCGTCTTTTTGTTTTTCTTAAACCAAAGAAATTCGTGCGTCTCGGCATTGTTCAAATATCCGACCAGTTTAGACGATTTAAATACGGCAGTTTCATTGATGCGGAACAGCTTGTCCTCTCCCGCCTGCCCTGATCTGTAAAAATGATCGGGCTCCAGAACCCCTACGGTCGGACTCATGCCTTCGCTTTCCGAAGCAATCATGTAATCGCGCATAGTGACAGCCGTCCCTTCCCCCCGCAGCAGTTCCATTTCCTTCAAGGCTTCGGCAGGCACCAATTCATACGGATATTTGACTTTGAGCAAATCCTCCGCATTTTTTCCTTTAACGACAAAGATATATACATTCAAACGGTTTCTCGGTTGGCGGGAAAACGCATCGAGAATGTCTCTAAGTCCCTGTCTGGCCAAGGATTCCCCAATCAAAATGACGCTTCGGTGCGCAAAGAACAAGGTGCGGGACATTTTTTGCTGAAGTTTCTGTTCCAGATCGGTTCCATTTTTGCCAACCGCCGAAATCAGAAAAAATCGGTCCGCTTCTTTCGAAACTCCGGCTCCCGATGTCTGGGAAGAGGGTGCGGGAACAGCGATCTGAATCGTTGTCTTGATTTTGCCGTTTTCCGTCAAGTCCATACCAGTTCCCATGACGAGCCCGAGATCATTGATTTCTTTTCGATCCCAGCATCCTGTATTCAGCAGTAAAAGCAGCAGCGCCCCGATCGCTATCCATGGCTTCACTTATTCTCACTTCCTTCCTGCCGCGCAGCTTCGACGGCCTTTTCGTGAGAAGGTGCGGAGATGCCGGTACCTTTGTTGTCGGGAGTCCGCAGCCAAACATCTTTAAAGGCTCTTAACGAAAATGGCGCGATCGGCATAAAGTAAGGAACGCCAAACGATTTCAATTGAACTACATAGAGCAAAATGCCCAGAAAACCGAGTGCTACGCCGTATAGGCCCAACGATCCCGCCAAAAGAATAATTGGAAATCTCAACAATCGGACCCCGTTTGAAAAAGAAAATCGGGGGATAAGAAGAGCGGCGATACCCGTTGTCGATACGACAATAACGATGGGCGCCGAAATAAAGCCCGCTTGCACGGCTGATTGCCCAATGACAAGACCACCTACGATGCTTACTGTCTGGCCTATAGATTTTGGCAAATGGATGCCTGCCTCACGCAGCGCTTCGAACATAATTTCCATCAATAGAGCCTCAATCATAATGGGAAAAGGTACCGGCTCCCGTGCCGAAGCGATGCTTAGCAGCAAGCTTGTCGGGATCATTTCTTGGTGATAGGACGTTACCGCAACAAAGAGGGAAGGAGCAAAAATGGCGATAAACAGAAAAATAAAACGAATCCATCTCGAGAACGTAGCTATCGGGTAACGGAGGTAGTAATCATCGCTTGCCTGTAAACCGGTCCAGAACGTGATCGGTACGATCATAACGAAAGGCGTATTGTCGACCAGTATGGCAACCTTTTTTTCCAGCAAGCTGCCAGCCACGACATCCGGCCGTTCCGTGATGTGCACATGAGGAAAAATGGGGAATTTATCGCCTATAATAAGTTCCTCGATCGTACCGGATTCCAATACTCCGTCGATGCGAATGGATCTGATTTTATTCCGCACTTGACTTACGACAGAATCATCGGCGAGTCCTTCAATATAAGCAATCAGCACCTTTGTTTCCGTTAGTGCGCCTACGGTGAAAGCCTCCATTTTAAGACGCGGGGTTCGGATGATGTTGCGAAGCAGGCTCACGTTGACAGATTGTCTCTCGATAAAGCCTTCTTTTGGCCCCCGAATAACAGGTTCGGATGTGGGCTCTTCAATGGATCTGTGGATGATTTTGTTTGTTGCAAAGCAGACAGCTTTAGTCTGACCGTCGGTAAACACGGCCGCATATCCGCGCAGGACAAGCCGGATAATATCCGGCCACTTCGAAGCCGCGATCTTAATATCTGTCTGAAAAGCATTTCCGTCGCAGAGTTCCGTTAGTGCCGCAATTGGATGATGTTCACCAACCAGGGGCTTGAAGATTTGTTCTTTCAATTTTGTGTCGTCAACTAACGATTCGAGATAAACAATGAATTGCTTTTGAGTCTCACCCGGATGTTGAATGTATTGACAAACCAGATCCGAACATTTTTGAAACTCTTTTTTTATGAAATATTCATTTCGGATAATGTCTGCATCTAATTCTTTCTCTTCGATTTCAAGATCGGGTTCAGTGATCATCGGGGACTTGCCGGCCAGCCATTTGCGCAGCCTAATCGTCATCGCTAGAATCCTCCGCCAAACACATTTGCGATTAGAATTTGTTGCTTGTTCAGGATTTATTCGTCAATTTGGAAAAAAAGGCCATGACAATGGATCGCTCGTACCAATGCCGCATCAAGCGCAAAAAGCAATCCTTGGCGGAATGCCGCCGGATTGCTTTTTGGCTGCCGGCTGCGACGCTGGGCCGCTGCCGGCTATTAACGCTTTTTTACCAGGAGAAAGTTGTCAATACGATAACCAGCAGAATGAACAGAACCAGAATCGCTGCTGTGCTAGTACCGACTCCGACTCCACATCCGTAACCGCCGCCGTAGCCGCCGTAACCACCGTAACCGCCGCCTAAAAATGCCATATCCAGTCACCCCTTTTCAAAATGGTTTGATCGGTACATTTACGCAAAAAAGAATAAGGGGTGCGATGTCGTTAACCGTTTGTGTCCAGAACGTTATTTACGAATCACCCCTTATTAAATGTACCTTCGCAGTCATTATATGAACGCAGCATTCTGAATGCTTGGATTAATAACTATGCTTTTTTTGCAAATTTCCGTGAAAGAAAAGATAGAAACGGCTGCAGGGGCAAACGCAAAAAAGTGATACGTATCGAAGAAATATGGAATGTGCGAATATGCGGATGTCTGCTACAATGGTTTGTACAGGCTGTGCAGAGAACAATTGACGAGAAAGGAAGATGTACCCGATGTCTCAAGCTTGGTCCATACGCATGACCGATTCATTCATACGGCAGTATCCGTTGGTATCCGATATGCCTTTTCAGAGGAGAAGATGCTGGAATTATGAAAACGGTTGCATGCTGACGGCGATCGAACGCGTCTGGCGGCAGACGAAGGATGACCGTTATTTCGACTATATCCGGACAAATATGGATTTATTTATCGGGCCGGACGGCCGCATCGACACGTATCGCCTGGAAGAATACAACGTAGATCAAATCAATCAAGGAAAAGCGCTGTTCGTGCTTGACGAGCAGACCGGCGATGCGCGGTACCGCCATGCGCTGGAGCTGCTGATGACGCAGATGAAAAGCCATCCGCGGACGAGCGGAGGCGGGCTGTGGCACAAAAAAATATACCCGTACCAAATGTGGCTGGACGGCGTGTACATGACCTCTCCGTTCCTTGCGCAGTATGCCAAGACGTTCGGCGCGGCCGAATGGTTTGACGATGTGGCGCACGAGATTTTGCTGATGGAACGGGTGGCGCGCGATTCGAAGAGCGGGCTGCTGTATCACGGCTGGGACGAAAGCGGGGAGCAGCGCTGGGCCGACAAGGAATCCGGCTGCTCGCCGCACTTTTGGAGCCGGGCCATTGGCTGGTACGTCATGGCGATTGTCGACGTTCTCGACTTTTTACCGGCCGATCATCCGAAGCGGGGCATCGTGATCGGGATATTTTACCGCTTGATGGAGGCGATTGTCCGGGTGCAGGATGAGGCGTCGGGATTGTGGTATCAAGTGGCGGATCACGGGGGCCGGGAAGGCAACTATTTGGAGGCTTCGGGATCTGCGATGTTCGTCTACGCCTTGGCGAAAGGCGCAAGAAAAGGATATTTAAGCGAATCCGCGTTTGCGGCTGCGGGCAAAGGGTTCCAGGGCTTGCTGGACCGCTGCGTCGAAGAAGATTCGGACGGCAGTCTGCATGTGAATCAAATATGCAGCGTCGCCGGGCTCGGCGGAACACCTTACCGGGACGGCTCGTACGCCTATTATATTAGCGAGCCCGTACGCCGGGACGATCCCAAAGGTTTCGCGCCTTTCGTCATGGCTTGCCTGGAAATGGAGCATCGGAGGGAGTGACGTTGTTTCACATTCTCATTGCAGACGACGAATACATCGAAAGAGAAGGCATCAAGCTGTTGATCAACAAATACAAGCTGCCGCTTGCGGTGACGGAAGCCGAGAACGGCGAAGAGGCGCTGGACATTTTAGCAGCCCGCCCCATCGATATTTTGTTCACGGATATCAAAATGCCGTTCATGGACGGCCTGGAATTATGCCGCAGAGCCAGAGAACGTTTTCCGGAGCTGAAAATAATGATTTTCAGCGCTTACGGCGAGTTCGAATACGCCCAGCGGGCCATTCATTACAACATTTTTTCTTATTTGCTCAAGCCGGTTGACGTTCACGATTTCGTCAGGGAGTTTACCCATGTCATCGATTTGTGCAAAAAAGAGCAGGAGCAGACCAAGGAAACCGTGCTGCTCGAAATGATCGACAGTAAGCGTGCATCCGCCCAGCTCGCCGAGCGGTTGGCGTACGCCGGAATGGATTTCAGCGATAAGCGGACGCAAATGATTCTTGTCGATTTTGACAATAACGTGTTTGACGTCAAGCATGACGACTTCCCAGAGCGGGTCCGGGATCTCATCGCCGCCCCGTTCGAATATGCGAACTTGAACGAGAGCCAAAGCTTGCTCTTCATTTTGCATGAAGAGGGCGAGCTGAACGGGGAAGAGCAGCATCTTCTGGGCGGCAGGCTGAAGCAGCGGATAACGGAATCGTACGGGGAGCGGGTCACGCTCGTCATGGGCAGTCCGGTACAAGAGGCCCCGCAGCTTGCGGAACAATTTGAACGCATGGAGCACTTGCTGGAATACAAGTTTTTCTTTCAGGCGAGCACGGTTCTGTACATGGATGAAACTCATGGGAAAGAAGAACTGACGGATGCGATTCCGAAGCTGATGGATACGATTTATTGGCATTTGGACGCAAAAGACGATTTCGGCTTTCGCAAAGGGGTCGAGCTTTTTTTCAAAACGGTTGACGGCAGCGGGCAGCATTCGGCCATTTACATTAAATACATGTGCGTCGAGTTGGCCAAAAAAATAATGGAGAGGGCAGGGGGAGCGGACAGCAGCGAGTTTCGTGCCTGCGTGGAGGACATATTCGGCTCCAGATCCTTGGCCGAGGCGAGGCAGCGGCTGCTGACCGTGATGAGCATGCTGAACCGCGTGTCTGACGAGCGCGGCCCGGAATTTACCAAAAAAGTCATCAAAGACATATTGAAGCTGATTGAAGAAAATTATATGTTCGACATCAGTCTGAGGTGGATCGCCGACAAGGTGTATTTGACGCAGACGTATGTAAGCTATTTGTTCAGCAAGGAAGTCGGGCAGACGCTGATCAAATATATGACGCTCGTCCGCATGCAAAAGGCCGGGGAGCTGCTCAAAAGCACGAATATGACGATTGCCGATATTAGTGCGCAGGTAGGCTTTATGAACGATTCGTACTTTTGCAAAATTTTCAAAAACCATTACGGCATCAGTCCGGCCAAATTCAGAGAGACGAAGAGCTGATATGAGCACATTTTTGACCTACTTTCAAAATCTCAGGTTCAAGCAGAAGCTGTTCATTTCCTATATGGTCGTGTCCATCATTCCGGTTATCGTGCTCGGCGCGTTTTCCTATTATCAGGCCAGCCGTCTCCTGCTTCAGCAGGCGAAGCAAAGTCTCGACGGTTCGGTCAGCCAGATTGCGGAGACGATCAATTACCGGACAAAGCAGCACGAGTCGATCATTAATTCAATCACGCAAAACATCGTGTTCAAGCAAATTTTTATCGATAATTACGGTGACTTTCCCGTTCTGTACCGTGATTACGTCGACCCCTTTTTCAGCAATATTCTTGATTTCAACAAAGATATTTTGCAGATTTCCGTGTTTACGGACAATCCGAATATTTTGCGCGGGGAATACATTTTGCCGCTTCAGCTGACGAATGATTTGCAGTGGGCGGCCCGTCAGGCCGGCAGCAAACAAACGCAGTGGAATATCGTGAACGGCAAGCTGTTTGCCACCCGCACGTTTGCCGGCGACAATGCGCCGTCCGGAGGGAAAGCTCCGGCCGTTCTGTTTCTCAGCATTGACGCGGACAGCATGTTCAAAGATCTGGACGAGATCAAAGCGGATGCCTACGGCGTGCTCATTGCCGACAAGCAGGGGAAAGCGGTTTTGTCCAAAAGCAATCGCATGAGCCCGGGGGTGGACGAATCTTCCGTTTTGTCGCAAAATTTGCACGATAAAATCGGCTATTTTTCGCTGGACCGGACCGAATATATGTATATTGCCGAGGACATCCCGGAGCCGGGCTGGAAGCTCGTTTATTTTACGCCGAAGAACGGCATATCCGTCGATGCCAAAAGCATCGCGAGCGCTGCGGCGCTTACCGCCGTCATTTGTTTGGCCGTGCTGTTTTTCATTATTTGGATGTTTTCCAATACGTTTGTGAAACGGATTATTCATTTGAACAAGAAGATGCTTATCGTTGAGAACGGGAATTTGAAAATCGACGTGTCCAGCCGTTCGCACGATGAAATCGGGCAGCTGACGAACCGGTTCGGCAAAATGCTGAACAACATCAATACGCTGATCGAAGAAGTGTATCAAAGCAAAATCACGCAAAAAGAAGCTGAATTGAAAGCGCTGCAAACGCAGATCAATCCTCATTTTTTGTACAACACGCTATCGATTATTAATTGGAAGGCGCTGCAAATCGACGCGATGGAAATCAGCCGGATTACGAATACCGTTTCCCGCTTTTACCGTACGGTGCTGAACAAAGGGCGCAGCTTCATTCCCGTGAAAAATGAAATCGACAATGCCAAGGATTATATGCACATTCAGCTGATTATGCATAACAACAATTTCGATTTCGTGTGCGATGTCGACGAGGCGCTGCTGCGGTACGACATGATCAATCTCGTGTTTCAGCCGATTCTCGAAAATGCGCTCGAGCACGGGATCGACAAGCTGAGAAAAGGCAGCGCGAGAGGCCGCATTCTGCTTCGCGGATACGTTGCCGGCGATGATCTGGAGTTCGCTATCGAGGATAACGGGCCGGGCATGAGCCCGGAGCTGGCGGGCGAAGTGCTGACGATGAATACGACCGGCTACGGGTTAAAAAACGTGCACGACCGGATCCAGATCCGCTTCGGCCAGCCGTACGGGCTGCGAATCGAAAGCGAGGCGGGCAAAGGAACTAAAGTTTATGTTGCTTTTCCGAAATATATGGCTGCAGAGACGCCTCCGCCCGGAGGCCGCCTTTGAATGCGAAGACCCCCTGCCAGCCGGGACAAAACCCGGACAGCATAGGGGTCTTTTTGCTGCCGCTGCACTGCGAACATCCGTAAAAAAGTGATACATATCGAAAAAATGTTGGATTTTTGCCGGACCGGCCATTTGCTACAATTCAATCTGTAGGGTGCAGAAAGGAGCTGAACGCAATGGATAACGGGACAACGCCCCTCATCAAGCTGATCCGCAGGGATAAGCTGCTTATTTTGATGTTTTTGCCGGTGTTTCTTTATTACTTCATTTTTTGTTATTTGCCGTTGCCGGGCATTCTCATCGCTTTTAAAAATTTTACGCCCGGGCACGGAATATTCGGAGGGGAATGGGTCGGTTTCAAATGGCTGATCCAGTTCGTCAATTCGCGGTATTTTTGGCGGCTTATGCGCAACACCTTTTTGCTCGCTTTTTACCCGCTGATCTTCGGGTTCTCCATTCCGATTTTGTTTGCGATTTGCATTGTGGAAATCAAACAGGGCCTATTCAAACGTTTTGCCCAAACGGTCACTTATTTGCCGCATTTTATTTCTACGGTCGTCGTCGCGGGCATGATCATCAACTTCCTGTCGCCGACGGACGGCATCGTCAATACGATGCTTGTGAAGCTGGGCATGGAAAAAATCAATTTCATGATGGCTCCCGAATGGTTCCGCCCGATCTTTACGGTGTCCGGCATATGGCAAAGCTTCGGTTTCAGCTCGATCATTTACATTGCCGCGATCATGGGGATCGATCAGGACATGTACGATTCCGGCAAAATCGACGGCGTGAACAAATTTCAGGAAGTGTGGCACCTCACGCTTCCGAGCCTGAAGCCGACGATCGTCATCCTGCTGCTGCTGTCCATCGGCGGCATTATGAGCGTCAATTTCGAGAAAGTGTACCTGCTGTACAACGGGGCTACCTATGAAACGGGGGATGTGATCTCCACCTACGTGTACAGGCAGGGGATCGAGTCGCAAAACTTCGGGTTCGCCACGGCCGTAGGCTTGTTCAATTCGGTCGTCAGTTTTATACTCGTTTATTTCGCCAACCAGATGAGCCGTCGTGTGAACGATATGTCGCTTTGGTAGGGTGTTCGCGGAAAGGAGGCCGTTATGGTTAAATCCTGGACGGACCGGAGCTTTTATGCGCTTGTCTACGGTATAGCCATTATCGCCGTTATCGTCACTTTGTACCCTTTTATTTATGTCGTCAGCATATCGATGAGCTCCGTGGAGGCGATCGACAACAAGCTGGTCACGCTGCTGCCCGTCGATCCCAGCTTTGACGGCTACCGCATGGTGCTCGGCTATTCGGAGCTGTGGCGGTCTTATTACAACACGATCTGGTATACGGTCATAGGGACGCTGTTCAACATCGTCGCGACTTGTCTGGCGGCTTACCCGCTGTCGCGCAGGAAGTTTTTTTTGCGGAGAAAGCTCAATTTTTACATCGCTTTTACGATGTATTTTTCCGGGGGACTCATCCCGCTCTATATGGTCATTACGGAGCTCGGGCTTTACAATACGCGCTGGGCGATGGTGCTTCCCGTCCTCGTCAGCACGTTCAATGTCATGATTTTGCGCTCGGCTTTCGAGGGCATCCCGAATGAAATTTTTGAAAGCGCTAATATGGACGGGGCCAAAGATTTCACTCTGCTGTTCCGCATCGCGATACCGCTTGCCAAGCCGACGCTTGCCGTGCTTACGCTGTATTATGCGGTGGCGCATTGGAACGACTTTTTCAGCGCGCTGTTGTATTTGGGCAAGCAGGAGCTGCAGCCGCTGCAAATTTTTCTCCGCAGGGTGCTCATTATGGCTTCGCCGGAAATTATGCAGAAGATGGGCGGAGAAACGGCGGCCAAGGCGCTGGCGGTTTCGACGCTGCAAGTCCGGTACGTCTCGATTGTCGTCAGCATCGTGCCGATCATTGCGATTTATCCTTTCATTCAAAAATATTTTGTGCGCGGCATCACGTTAGGGGCAGTAAAAGGGTAGCAGTGCATCCTTGCCGTATAAAGCGCAAGCGTTAGGTTAGCCATCTTAAGGAGGGTCACGAAAGATGAGAAAAAGACTAAAGAGCGCAGCGAGTTTGACGCTGATCCCGGCGCTTGCCGCCGCTCTCGCCGCAGGCTGCACGGCAGGAGGCGCCGCCGATCAGGCGGCAAGCCCGGGAGGCGGCGCGAAGCAGACGGATGCGGGGACAGGCGCGTCATCCGCAGCGTTCACTTATACCGGGAGCGGGCCTATTGCCGACAAGCCGGGCACGCTGAAAATTTTGGCGACGAACGCCTGGACGAACAACGTCGATCTGAAGCAGGCTCCCATCGTGCAGGAAATCGGCAAGCGGGCCGGCGTAACCGTCGATTGGGAACTGCTTCCGCCGTCCACGTACAACGACGCGATCAAGCCGCGGCTTGCCGCCGGTGCGGATTTGCCCGACATCGTGTACCAGCTCGATCAGGATCAGACGATGAAGAACATCCAGGGCGGTCTGTTCAAGCCGCTGAACGAATACATCGATAAATACGGCGTGAACATCAAGAAGCTGTTCGCGAAGTATCCGGTGCTAAAGGCGAGTCTGACGACGCCTGACGGGAAAATCTACTACATCCCGCAGCTCGCCGTGACCAAAAACTACATGCCGACGTTCATGGTCAACACGAGATGGCTGGATAAAGTCGGCTTGAAAGAGCCGGCAACGCTCGACGAATTCACCGACATGCTGCGCAAATTCAAGACCGGCGATCCGAACGGCAACGGCAAACAGGACGAAATTCCGTTCTCCGTTCAGCCGAACATGCTGGGGAATGCGTTCGGTCCGGCATTCGGCCTTGATTTGGCGAATAATTTTTACGCCGACAACAGCGGCAAGGTGCATTATTCCTATTATGAACCGGCTTATAAGGAATATTTGGCTTACCTGAACGGCCTCTATAAAGAAGGGCTGCTCGAATCCGATTTTGCCAGCACGACCTCCGACCAAATTACTTCGAAAATTTCGCAAAATTTGACGGGGGTGACCTTCAATTTCAGTTGGTATACGTCGATGGTATACAGTAAGCTGTTCAAGGACTATGACCCGAACACCCCGCTTATTAAAGGCATCGCGCCGCTGAAAGGGCCTCACGGCGATCAATTCTATCTGGGCAGAAATCCGATCACGGGCATTTTCGGCATTTCCAAAAATGCCAAGGACCCGGAGCTTGCCTTTAAATTTCTGGACTATGCGAGCAGCGACGAAGCCAAAGAAATTTATGCCTGGGGCCTCAAGGGCCAAACCTACGATATCGTCGACGGGAAAAAACAGTTTACCGAAAAAGGCAAAGACAACGATTTTATCCAGAAGTTCGGCATTAATCCGGTCAATTTGCCCATTGAGCAATCGGTTGAGGCGACAGATGTTTTGGTTGCTCCCTGGCACGCCAAAATCGACAAAGAGATGGAGACATATATCAAAGCTCCGTTCCCGTTCGTTTACGCGCTGCAAGAAGAGGCCAACACCGAGAATACGGTAATGCCCGATGTCACGACGTATGTGAACGAAATGAACATCAAGTTCATTACCGGCAAGGAAAATCTCGATCAATTCGACAAATACATCAAGACGCTGAAGAGCATGGGCGTCGAGGATGTCATCAAGGGCCGTCAGGCTCAATATGATCGCTATACGGCTGCTGCTGCGGTCGGGAAAAAGTAAGGTCCCGGATAACAAGACACCACGATTCTCTTTCAATGGCCCTGGCACTGCGGGGAGGATTCGTGGTGTTTTCGTTATAAAAAAATATCAAGGAGGGAATTTCATGCATTTGAAAAGATTGTCGGCAGTTGTTTTAACGATGGTGACGGTTTGTTTTGCTTTGCTGTCGTCGGTGTCGCTCCCGAATCTGGAAATACCGAAGGCGGAGGCGGCTTCGAACACGGGAGGGTATTCGACCGCGACGGGTTCCACGGAAGCCGCCGTTACGGTCAAGACGCTGGCGGAGCTGCAAAATGCTTTTAACAACAAAAAGCATCATATCATCATCTCCGGCAATATTTATGGCGGACCGAAGCTGACGACGCTGACCTTTGCGAGCACGGACTGGAACAATACGACGATCGAGGGCGCCAGCGGCGGTGGAGCCGTGCTGCAAAACATCCAGCTGAAATTCAGCGGCGAGCTGCTGCCCACAGGCACGAACATTGAAAATATCGTGATCAAAAACATTACGTTTTACGGCAACATCGCCGATCTTCAAAACTTGAGCGGATCGGAAATTGTGCCCGGCGGCATCGGCACCAACTATTTGGGACTTTCGTTCCGCCGTACCACCAATGTGTGGGTCGATCACTGCACGATCTACAATACGAGCGACGACCTGATGGTCATTTCGCAAAAATCCGACAATGTCACCGTGTCTTACTGCCATTTCTATTTCACGGCGAGCTGGATGAACATGAATCCGAATCCGAAGTGGAGCTGGATTTCCGGCAGCTATCAGGATCTGGCGTCGGAGCGCATTGCGATGGTGATAGGCTCGAATGCCAGCGACTCCTATACGAACGGAGGCAACAAGCTGCACGTCACGATGCACCATAACTGGTTCGGGCCGTATATGAAAGGGCGCCCGCTCATGCGCGGATTTGTCCATCTGTACAACAATTACTTCGACAACAGTACGACGCCGAGCGGAACGAATTCGCAGGGCTCTTCGCAAGCGCAGTACAACGCCAACCAGATCGGCAGCGGCAGCGTCATTTATTCGGAAAGCAATTACTTCTACAAAACGAATCAGAGCAATCAGATCGGTCTTGACAGCTCCTCCGATCCCTATAAGTTCTACGAGCGGAATAATACTTATAATGCGACCACCGGCACTTCGGCAGCGGGCGCTTCGTTCCCGGGCTCGCTTCCGTTCCCATACAGCTACACGCCGGATTCGGCCGGCAGCGTACCGAACCTCGTTCAAGCGAACGCCGGCCCGCATTGATGAGCAGCCGCAGCAGTCCCGTTACGGGGCCGCTGCGGTTTCCCTTGTTCCGGCGGGGCGAGAGAACGGTTTCATTAAGCGCGGCCATGAGTTAGAATGGAGCTTGGAGTCTGTCCGATGAACCAGGTAGAAGGTATATGTATGCACAATGACAGTAACTCCGTCGGACAGACTCCTTGGAGACGATTAGGCGGGCAGCCTTGAAGCCATTCTTCGTGGGAACGGTTTCAAATAGGCGGAAGGAGAGACTCGGATGAAGAAAATCATGTATACTGCCCTTTTGTTCACGCTGGTTGCGATTGCAGCCGCCGCCATAGTCCGCTATGCGCAAAGAGGCAGCGGCCAACCTCCTATGGAGCAGGTGCACCCGGCTATGCAGCCGACTACGCTCAAACTGCTGCTGCCGCTTGAAAAGCCCGCCGCCCAGGACGAAGTGATGGAGGCGGTCGAACGGAAATTGGCCAAGGACGGCCTGCCTATCAAGCTGGAATTCACCTTTATCCCGTACGATCAATACTGGAATAAAGAATGGCTCATTGCGGCGAGCGGCGAACCGTACGATGTGGCTTTAACCGCCTATTCCAACATTTCCGATTTTGTTTCCAAAAAAGTGCTGGCTCCTTTGGACGGCGCCCTGGCTCATTATGGGCACGAAATTGTCCAAAACACGCCCGATTACGCTTTTCAAGGCGTTACGATCAACGGCCGCATTTACGGAATTCCAAGAGTGATGCCGATTTCCGAATTTCAAAGCTTTGTTCAAATCAGGGGCGATTTGCGAAAAAAATACGGCCTGCCCGAAATCAGGACGGCGGCGGATATGGATGCGTATTTGGAGACGATTGCCAAGAGCGAGCCGGGAATTACGCCCTACTTTTACGACACGGGGCGGTTTCTTCTGAGGGAATACGGCGATGTGGCTTTTTTTGCAGGCAGTTACCTCAATGCTCCCGTATATATCGACCCGGCGGATCCGCAGTTGAAGGTAAGAAACACGTATGAATCGGACTTTTTCCGCAGCATCATGGGCAAAATGCACGAATGGCAGCATAAGGGGTACATTCCTTACGGCCCATCCGACACTTCGCAGTACCCGGACCCCGAGGCGGCTTTTAACGGAGGGCATATCGCAACTACGTGGAGCGTCGTATTGAAGCAGACCGAGCGAATCGATGCTTTCAAAGCGGCGAACCCGGACGGCGAGCTGGAAAACGTGTATTTGCACCCGGAAAAGCCGAAATACATGTTCACTGGAGCGGATAACATTCTTTCCGTTTTTTCCACCAGCAGGCACGTGAACGAAGCGGTAGCTTTTGTCAACTGGATTAGGAGCAGCCAGGAAAACTACGACCTGTTCAGCTACGGAATCGAGGGCGTCAATTACCGGTTGAAAGACGGAGCCATCGACTATGACGGGATAGCCCCGGAGCACCGGTACAATCCGATCAGCTGGGCGTGGAACGATATCCGATTCGAGCGTTTCAGCAAATACATTTCGCCGGAATATGCCGGACAGCTGCGCAACTGGGATAAGGAAGCGGCGGCTTCCCCGACGCTGGGCTTCGTGCCGGATCTGGCGCCGATCAAATCCGAGATCGCCCAGCTGAACGTCATCATAGCGGAGTACTTGCCCCGGCTTTATGACGCGAATGTCGACTGGGATCCCACGATGGAAAAATTTAGAGCGAAGCTCAAAGACGCAGGCATCGAACACGTCATCACCGAGATTCAACGGCAGTTCGACGCCTACAGAGCCGATAAACGCGCGAAAGCGAAGTAGCTCCCGGCGCGCGGAGCGGCGTCGCAAGAGGGAGGGAGCACGCAACTCCCAGGCGCAGCTCCCGGCACATGGTGCGGCGTCGCATGACGGCGGTCGACCACATGCGGGTCGGGCCGTCATTGGTCTTTGCTTTGAAAGGACAAGGCTACGTCCATGAAGCCGTCTTTATTTCCGATGATCGCCACATCGGTTTTCCCGTTTTCATCAAAATCGGCAACAACCATGCGCCCGTCCGCCTTTCCCCAAGGCCCGAACGAGGATAAAAACTTATACTCATTATCGTCCGTCTGGAGGTACACGGCCGTTTTGAGGTGAGCCGGGTCCCACCGCAAAATATCCTCTTTGCCGTCCCCGTTGAAATCGCCGAATCGCAATTGACCGTAATCGGTCGGGATATTCAATTGCGTTTTTTTCGTTTTCCACTCCATGGCCGCCGGGTCAAAATCGATCTGTAATCCTTGTGACGAATCTTTTTTCCCTATAAAAATGGACTGCCCTCCTGTCTTGTTCCCGTTTCTGACCAATAATTCCTTGGTTGAATCGGATTTGAACAGGTACGGTTTGATCGGTTTCACCGTTCCGTTGTGCACGTAAACCCCCAACAGCCGTTTTTGATCCTGAGACAGTCCGGCCAGCACGCAGTCGCCGCCCGGCATCCGCAGCTCGTTCAAAGCCGTCCAGCGTTCGGCCGGAATCGTCCATGTGCGGTTGAGAACGAATTTCCCCCCGTCCGAAGCATAGCTTTCCAGCTTGCCGTTCGGATGAACGACCCACAGCCCTTTTTTCCTGACGCCGTTCGTGCCGTTAAGCGTCAATGCGGCGCCGTTCGCGTAAGCGATCGTCGCCCATGCTTGCGGCGCAGGTTGGACTGCGTTCCGCGCTGTATTAAACTGACCGCTCGTCACCATAACTTGGCCTGATTGCCGATTCCATGCAACGATATCCGCCTGGCCCCTTCCGGCGACATCTCCAATTTGCAAATTCGCCGGTTGGTCGTGCCCGACCTCGACGCGCTGTGCCGGAGTGAAGGGAACATAATCGTGAATGGAATAAAATTGATAATTTAAGGACGATAGTCGGACGAGCAGCTTTTGGAGCGTGCTTTTATTTTCCGCCGGGTATTTGTACTCGGGCAAGCCGTCCCGGATAACGGGCGATCCTTTGCCGTCGACAACCGGAACCAAATATTTGAATTCAAGAAAGGGATGATAAAAAAATGAATTGATCCGGTTCGTTTTACCTAATTGCTTTAAAATGACATTCTCGTTTTTATTGTCGGCAATATAGGTCATCGGTGTCGGGACGTGGACAGACCCCAGGGATGGAGCGCCGTATCCTGTGTTGGCATCGTTTTCGTATTGGGCGGCAGGAGGGTCGGGGTTGAGCTTCATGTCCGGCTGATAAAGCAGGCCGAAATAAGCCCGGAAAACCCGGTCCTGCTCCGGAACCGTATGATAATGGGGAGCCTCCCAAAATTCGGGAGCAAAGCCGGCACGCTGAAAAATGCGGAGACCTTCGTTCACGCGCTCTTCGGCGAATGCCGTTGTCGCCGTTTCCGGCAGCCCGGTTACGTTGAACTCGTTGCCGAGCCCCGAAGCGTGCTGACCGTCGTCCCGGCGCGTTTCGCCCGCCTGATGCGTATATCCGTGCATGCCCAGGGCTGCGCCGTTTCGAACCGCTTGTGACAGGAGCTTGTTGAAGGATTGTATATATGGCAGATCCATCTGATCCAAAGATCGGTCATAACGTGAGCCGTCCTGCGAAAAATTAAGCCACCTGGGGATAACCGCCAAGCTGTAATGAACGTGCTGCTGTTGCAAAAACTCCAAAACAGTCCTCAGCTTGCCCAAACCGTCCGGCGTTGCGTAGTAGCCCCCTGGACCGATATCTTCCAGCCGCATTAAAACAAAACGCGGGTTATATTCCGCTCCCTCGGCTGTAATCAATTGATACACCCCGATGAAAATGCATAGCGAAATCATCCCGGACAGCGCGTATCGAATCCACTGATTTTTGCTTATTAAAAACCTCATAAGGGGCTCCCTTCACGTTGCAAATCCAAGATCAATACTATATTAACAGAAAATTAGTTCTATGAGACTACTTCCCTCCGCAAATCTTGCGAAAAATTTAATAGGGCTGTCCCACCAGCAGCCCCTGACGCCAGACAAGCCGGCTTTATTGCAAAAAAAGCGATGGAAGGCAAAGTAGAGCGAGCATTGGGGCGGGGGAAAAGCACTCAGCGTCCGGCTGCGTAATCATGTAAGGGGGGCGTGCTAGTGAGTGTCATGTAGGAAGCGTCGAGCGTGGAGTGTCGTGTAGGTGGCATGAGTGGTGGGGACATGCAGAGGGTGTAATGAGCGTCGAGCAGGTGGGCTGGGGAGTGTCATACAGGAAGCATCGAGTAGGGGGTGACATGCTGGGAGTGTCGATCAGGGGGGGGCGTGTAGGTAGAGCATCGAGTAGGAGGTAACATGCAAAGAGCGTCGTGTGGGGGGCGAGTAGGGGGTGAGCAAGGGGTATCGAGTGCCGAGCTAAAGCACCTATCATCCCTACGGAACACCCGCGGGATGATTATTTTTGCCGCGCATAGACGGTGCGGCCGTTTGTGGAGCGGCTTGGCCGCCCACAAAACCTGCAAAAGTGCAGGAATTTTCTAAGGTGGCGGCACTTTTGGAGGAAAAGCCTGCGAAAGTGCAGGAATTTCCGAGCACAAGGGGGTTTAGGCAGAAATTTGGCGAAAAAAACTGCACATTTGCAGGAATTGTTCGAAGCAGGGCCTTTCAAGCGCAGAAACCTGCACTTTTGCAGGCTTTTTGCGCGTAGCCGGTGATTTTTAGCGAGAGGGAGAGTGGAGAGTCGCCATGGTCCGTGTTGGTTGAGCGAGGGGCCGACCGACCCAACGGGTCGAGCCGGTCGAGCAAGAGGCCGCTGGCCCCCCATGGGTCGAGCCGGTCGAGCAAGAGGCCGACGGCCCCCGCGGGTCGAGCCGGTCGAGCAAGAGGCCGCCGGCCCCCGCGGGTCGAGCCGGTCGAGTAAGAGGCCGACGGCCCCCGCGGGCCGAGCCGGTCGAGCAAGAGGCCGCCGGCCCCCGCGGGCCGAGCCGGTCGAGCAAGAGGCCGCCTGCCCCCGCGGGCCGAGCCGGTCGAGCAAGAGGCCGACGGCCCCTGCGGCCCGCAGCGCAAGCTCGGGCGCACCGCGGACGCGGACGCTCCCGCAAAAAAAGACGCCGCAGTCCCGCTTGCGCAGTGGTACTGAAGGCGTCTTTTGTCGGCCGGGATTATTGGCCGGCTGCTCCGCTCGCAATTTCGGCGAGGCGTTCCTTGATCCGCTCCGTGCATACGCCGCCGTGGTAGGAGATCGTGGTTTCGATGTCGAAATCGAGCAGTTTCGCTACGGATTGCAGTGCGGTCTCCATGTCCGGCGTAAAGGCCTGGTTGGGCGGCATGAGCACACCGTCAAGCGATGTCAGCGCATCCCCGGTAATAAGCGTTTTGCTGGGTATATGGTACAAAGAGATATGATCCGGCGTATGGCCCGGTGTGAAAATGACTTGAATGCCGCCGCAATAAGGGAGCACGTCGCCGTCCTGTAAAGCGACATCAACTGTTGAAGGCGGCACGATGATTCCTCTCTTGATCAAAGGCTTTTCCCCCGACAAGTAAGGCTTCGCCAGCTCGTGCGCAAGCACTTCCACCCGTCCTTCCGCAGCCGCGATCAAATCGGGCAAGCTGCCGATATGGTCCAAATCGTGGTGGGTGATGATGATTTTCGTCAGTTTTTCGAAAGGGACGGATTCCTGCGCCAACGTACGGCGAATAAGGTCCAGTTGACCGGGAATGCCCGTGTCCACAAGGATCGTTTCGTTCTCGTCTCACAGCAAAGCCGCATGCACGACAAACGGATTCCCGCCGGCGTCCATCTCCAATTTTACCGCTTTAATTCCCGTATTTCCCGACAACCTCAACACCTCCGGCTTAATTTGAAAGATTCGTGAACGTCAAGACCTGCACTCTCTTTCATTATAAAGACCGGATCGCCGGTTATCAATTTGTCCCGTCTTCAGCGCCGTAAACAAACCGTTCGACTGCCGAAAGCTTGTCCGGGGACAGCGGTCCCGAATTATCGAAATAAAGAATGGAAGAGGCCGGCAGCTTCCACCGGATATCCCGGCGGACGAGAGAGCGGCTGAAATCGCTCCAGTTGTCCAGCTTCCACACGTCGATGACAAGCCCTCTTTCCTGAATGCGCCTGCGGTACGACTCTTCGTCGGGGAGAAAGACGAATACCGCTTTAGCGTCCGTATCGTCAGGCGACATTCCCGCTTGGGCGAGTTCGTTCGCCAGCCACAAGGGATCTTCCGTTTCCTTGGTGAAGGGCCCGACGACGAAAGCGTCCACGCCGAGCTGCACATTTTCCAGTGCGGCGTCCATCGTGATGCGGTAGCCCAAATCGCGGCAGTAGGTTTTGTAGACGGGCGAATCCCGGTCGTTCGGGTCCCGCCCCGACAAGGTCATGACCGTTTCCGCGGCAGGTCTGAGCAAGGTGTCCATATCGAAAAAAGCCGCGCGGCGCTTGGCCGCAAGCGCTTTGGCGAGCGTCGTTTTCCCCGCTCCGGCAGGGCCCAAAAAAAATACGATTTTGCGCATGTGCAGCCTCCATCGAATCCGGCGCCATTTGTGATGAATGGCGTTTTATGTCTAATTATAAACCGGCTTCAGCCACTGTCAAACGAAGCGCGATCACTATCGGTTTTGATTGAAGCTCCGGCCCTCATGTTTTTTTTATGGCTTGCGTACCTCAAGGATTTTGCCGAGCAATTGCTCCCTGGAGGGGGAAACTGTCGCGCTATCGTGGTGTTCGTAAAACCCTCGGCCGCTCTTGGCCCCCAGATTTCCGGCTTGAACGAGAGATTGCAAGAGAGCAGGCGGCTCCGATGCTTGAGACAGCACGGGGAATAACTGCTCCGTTACTTTCAGCCAAACATCGAGTCCGCCGTAATCCGTGATCTCGAAGGGACCGTTTATTGCCCAGCGAAGTCCAATCCCCTCTTTCACAGCGGTATCGATTTGATCGACGGTTGCAGCACCTGTCTGCAGCAGGTGGAGCGCTTCCCGGAGAAGTGCGGCTTGCAGCCTGTTGGCAATAAATCCGGGAATATCCGATTTCAGGATTATCGGAACTTTATTGCAGTCTCTTAGAAGGTCATACACTTCGCTCAGGAGACTTTCGCGGGTTTGGGGAAGCCCGACCAATTCCACCAACGGGATGACGGCAGCGGGATTGAAGAAATGCATGATCACCAGGCGATCGGCGAAAGGCACCTTGCCCGCCAAACTTTCCAAACTGAAGGACGATGTATTGGAGGCGACGATCGCGACCGGGTTGATGACGGAAGCAATCTGTTGATACATTGCGATTTTGAGCTCAAAATGCTCCGGGATGCATTCCACGATGAGATCCGCCCCGCGAACCGCTTCATTCAGGTTGGAGTTAAATTGGATATCGTGCTCTTCCGATGCAAGCCGAATTTTCTCTTGGGCGGCCAGAAGGGCAGAGGGGTAAGGGTCATGCAGGACAATCCGATGCCCGCAGTCTCCGAATACCTGTGCAATGCCGCATCCCATTGTTCCCGCGCCAAGAACGGTAATTTGCCAACGTTTTTTCATCGCTTTCCCTTCTTTTTCGTTAATATGGATGTAAAACACAATTGTAAGCAGTCATGATTCTTGAAGATTATTGTAAACGGTCTCATACTACTAGGTAAAATGCAAATATGGTATATCTATTATTTGATTTTGGAATAAATCGAAAGGGTTTGGTCGTAGAGGGGATGATTGGTCAGACGATTATCGAAAAGTGATTTACAAGATATTTCCTGTATGTTATGTTTGAAATGAAACATTGGTTTTATTCAATAAAACATGATGGGGGTCGTTATGAAGTTACTGACTTTTTTTAAGGACCGGGAACAGCATTTTGGTGTTCATACCGGAAAAGGCGTGCTCGATGTTTCGGGAGCGATCGAGATGGCTTCCCGGGATAACCTCGTCCCTCGGACGATCATGGAGGCGATCGAGGGCGGGGCGGAAGCGCTGGACAATCTCCGGCAGTTCGTCGAGCGGATTCTCATTGATGAGGAGCGATCCTCGCTGCTGCTCGATGAAGCCGATTTAACGATGGGACCTTGTGTGACGCATCCGGGCAAAATCATCTGCGTAGGTCTCAATTACCGGAAGCATGCGGAAGAATCGAAAATGGCGATCCCTCAGTACCCGATCCTGTTCAACAAGTTCAACAATTCGCTTACCGGTCACGGGGCTGATGTCGCGCTGCCCAAAGTGTCTGCCAAAGTGGATTACGAAGCGGAGCTCGCGATCGTCATCGGCAAAACAGCGAAATATGTGCCGAAGGAATCCGCGCTCGATCACGTTTTCGGTTACTGCTGCGTCAACGATTTGTCCGCACGCGATCTGCAAATGCGCACAAACCAGTGGCTCCTCGGGAAGTCGTGCGACGGATTCAGCCCGCTCGGGCCGTATCTCGTTACTGCCGATGAAGTCGGCAATCCGAACGACCTGGCGATCCGGAGCATCGTCAACGGTGAACTGCGGCAAAGCTCCAACACCTCCGATATGATCTTCTATTGTGACGAGATCGTCAGTTACATCTCGCAGCACATGACGCTTCTACCTGGCGATATTATCCTCACCGGAACGCCGGAAGGCGTCGTTCTCGGTTATCCGGAAGAGAAGCAGGTGTGGCTGAAAGACGGGGATACGGTGACCGTCGAAATCGAGAAGCTGGGCTCGCTGACGAACAGGATGGTTGCGGAAGCTTGATGAAGAACAGGGAGGAGAAGGATTTTGGATACTTGTCTGGAACTGGTTGCAGCCGGCAGAGCGATGCTCGGGGAAGGGCCTTGTTGGGATGCCGAAAACGGGATTCTGTATTGGGTCGATATTACGGGCAAAAAGCTTTTTACCTATGATCCGCTTACCGGTATCCGTCATGAAACCGAATTTGACCGCTTTATCGGGGCGGCCGTTCCGAGGACTAGCGGCGGGCTGATTTTGGCTATGCAAGATGGATTTCATGCGTTCGATCCGAAAAGCGGTGTCCTGACAAAGCTGTGCGATCCCGAAGCCCACTTGCCGGACAATCGCTTCAATGACGGGAAATGCGATGCCCTCGGACGGTTTTGGGCTGGAACGATGAGCATGAAGGGCGAGAAGGAGTCCGGAACTTTATATTGTCTGGAGACAGATTTGAGCGTTAGAGCGGTCGTCGGCCAAGTCGGCATTTCCAACGGGATCGGCTGGAACCCGGACAACACAATCATGTATTTTATCGATTCGGGGACGAAGCTGGTTTCGGCATTTGATTTTGATTTGCCTGCAGGAACGGTAAGCAACCGGCGGACGGTTGTGACGATTCCGGAGGGCGACGGACTACCGGACGGCATGACCGTCGATGCGGACGGAATGATATGGATCGCGCATTGGGGAGGGAGCAAAGTTTCCCGATGGAATCCTTACAACGGCGAGCTTCTGGAGACTGTCCCTGTACCGGCATCGCTCGTCACATCATGCGCGTTCGGCGGCGAGAAGCTGGATGAATTGTTTATCACGACGGCAACAGAAGGGCTGGATGATCAGACCTTGCGCGGGCAACCGCTTGCCGGAGGATTGTTCAGGCTTAGGACACATGTAAAAGGATTGCCGGCCAACCGTTTCGGAGGGTAATCACATAAGCAAGAGGACATGCAGGACATTCCGCTGCGGGAGGGGGATTACATTGTCATCGTTTCTACAGGATCTTGAGACGCCGGCCGTCGTGATCGATTTGAACCGGCTGGAGCATAACCTTCGCCGGACGGCCGAAATTGCGGCGAAAGCAGGCGTGAAGCTGAGACCCCATATCAAGACCCATAAAAGCGTCTGGATTGCCAAACGGCAGTTGGAGCTTGGAGCATGCGGCATTACCGTCGCCAAGCTTGGCGAGGCGGAAGTGATGGCGGACGCCGGCATTCACGATATTTTGGTCGCGTATCCGATCATCGGCAGGAGCAAGCTCGCGAGGCTGGCCTCGCTTATGGAGAAGGCGAAGGTGATCGTCAGCGCGGACAGTATCGAAGCGGCCGCCGGATTGTCCGGGCTCGGGCAATCGATGGGTGTGCGGATTCCGCTGTATCTCGATGTCAACTCCGGTCTGAACCGCTGCGGACGGGAGCCCGGCGCCGAGTCGGCAGAGCTTGCGCTGCGCATCGGGGAACTGCCCGGCATCGACCTTATCGGGCTGATGACGCATGCAGGACACGTTTACGGCAAACCGACGGCGGAAGACTGCCGGGAGATCGCGCATGCGGAAGCGCAGGCGCTGCTTATGACGCAGGAGCAGCTTCGGCTCCAAGGGGTGGAAGTGAAGGAGATCAGCGTCGGCTCTACTCCGACCAGCAAGTTTGCCGCGGAGCTTCAAGGCATAACGGAAATTCGTCCGGGCGCTTATGTGTTCGGCGACGGGTCGCAGCTGTATCCCGGCACGATTACGGAAGCGGAATGCGCGATGCGCATCTATGCCACCGTCGTCAGCACGCCGCGTCCCGGAACGGTCATCATCGACGCAGGCTCGAAGACGCTGACGACGGATATCAGCCTGCATCGTCCCGGGTATGGCTACATCCCGGAGCATCCGTCCGCCGTCATCGAACGGCTCAGCGAGGAACACGGCATCGTCCGCACATCGGCCGATTGCCCGCTTCGGATCGGCGATGTCGTCTCGATCATCCCGAATCATTGCTGTACGGTCACCAATTTGCACGATCAATTGCTGGGTGTGCGGAACGGGAACTTCGAACGCCCGATATCCGTCGACGCGCGCGGCAAAATCAAATAAGCGAAGGAGTAAACGTCTATGTCTCAATGGATTCATTCCGATCAAGCCCCTGATTTCCCGCTCCCATTCTCGCAAGCGCTGCGGGCCGGAGATTTCGTCTATGTCTCCGGCCAGGTAGGCGTCGACCCGGAAACACGCCAATTGGTCGGCACTTCGATCGAAGCGCAGACCGAGCAGTGCCTGCGCAATATCGGGGCGATCCTGGCTGCGGCGGGCTTGACCCTCGACCATGTTGTGAAAGTGAACGCGTATCTTTCACGGCTGGAGGACTTCCCCGGCTACAACCGGGCGTATGAAAGCGTGATGAAGCGCCCGTTTCCGGCGCGCACCTCGGTGCAATGCGGCATCGGCGACTATTTGGTGGAAATCGACGCTATCGCGTACGTTCATGCCGTGCGCGGTGGAACGCAAACGAAAGGGTGAAACGCGTGGAGCCTGAAACGTTATCCCGCCGTATCGGCCGGTGGGTTCAAACGCATCGCGAAGAAGCGGTCGAGCTGGCGAGCCGGTTGATCCGCATCGAAAGCGTGAATCATCCGCCCGGCGGAAACGAACAGGCCTTTCAGCAGGCTGTGGCCGATTGGCTGCGCACGGAAGGCGCGGAAGCGGATGTGTACGACATCCGCTCGGTGCCGGGGCTCGAAGCGCATCCCGCCTATATGCCGGGAAGGGATTACGCCGACAGGCCTAACGTCGTCGGACGATTCCGGGGGGAAGGCGGGGGAAGGTCGCTGTTGTTTTCGAGCCATGCGGATACCGTTAGTGAAGGAAGACGACCATGGCGTCTCCCTCCGTTTGGCGGCGTGATCGAGGACGGCAAGCTGTATGGACGCGGCGCATACGACATGAAAGGCGGCTTGGCTGCGTCGCTGATGGCGATTCGCTGCTTGCGCGATTTGGGTGTAAAGCTGAAGGGCGACGTCATCGCCGAAAGCGTCGTTGATGAAGAGTACGGCGGCTCCAACGGTGCGCTGGCTGCCCGTTTGCGCGGACCGGATGCGGACATGGCTATCATCCCGGAGCCGAGCAATTTGAAGCTGTATCCTGCGCACCTGGGAGGCGGTGCTTGGAAAGCAACGTTCACGGGCAAGAACGGCATCGTCTTCAACGGCGAACAGCTTGTAAACGCATTGGATGCCGCGGTTGACTTTGTCCGGTTATTGCGGGAGTTCGGGGATCATCTGCGAAACCGGTACCCTGCGCCCGATTTATGGCGCCGCAGCAAGGAGGCGGAGGTCGTCGCGTTTCAGATCGTGACCGGGGATTCGAATCGCGAAGTGCCGGAAATGTCCGACACCGGAGAGGTGCGATTCTGGATCGAAGGATATCCGGGGATGACCGGAAGCGGGATCATCGGGGAGCTTTGGGCGTATTACGAATCCCGGCTGGACGCTTATCCGATTCTTCGTTCGTGCCGGCCCGTCATTTCGCCGATGATCCGTTATCTCGAGGCGAGCGCTATGCCGGATGACGAGCGCTGCCGGACTTTTCTTGAAATCGCCGCATCGGCGGGGGAACGGTCGCACGGAAAAGCTTGCGGCGAACTCATGGGAGCGCCTTTTACCTGCGACGCCTTCATGTTCAATTTGCACAGCAGCACGCCCGCCCTCGTCCTTGGTCCGGCAGGCGGCAATGCGCATGCGCCCGACGAGTATTTGGAAATTGACAGCTACCTGAGCCTCATTTGGTGGTATGCGGAGCTGACGGCGGATTGGTGCGGCGTGTGCTCAACGGATGAAGGAGGGGTTCGGTAATGGGAAAACAGGAGTCGGTTCGGATCGCCGTCGCGGGCATTTTGCATGAAACGAATACGTTTGCGCCCGGGCGGACGGAACTTACGCAATTCAAGGGAGAATGGGTCGCAGGGCGTGATGCATTTTACGATCGTTATAAGGGTACCCGTACTTCCATGGGCGGCGTCATCGACGCGGCTCTCAGGCATGGAGCCGAGCTGAAGCCGGGTTTGTATGCGGCGGCTACGCCCAGCGGGATGGTGAGCGGCGCAGCGGCGGATGAACTGATAGAGGCTGTTGCCGCATCGATCGATCCGGAAGCTTCCGGCCTCGTGCTCATCATGCACGGTGCGATGGCGTCCGAGCAGTATGACGATCTTGAAGGAGAATGTCTCCGGAGAATCCGCCAAAAGCGCGGCGCCGAATTTCCGATCGCCATGACGATCGACCTGCACGGCAATGTCAGTCCGGCGATGGTGCGTCTTGCGGATGCGATCGTCGGCTACGATACGTATCCGCACGTCGATATGCACGAGCGGGCGGAAGAGGCGTTCGATCTTCTGATGCGCATCATTCGCAGGGAGATTTCGCCTGTGCGTGCTTATTCGCATACGGGCATGCTGGTAGTTCCTCAGGCGATGATGACCGATGAGGGGAGCATGCAAATGCTCATGGACCGGGCGTTTGACATGGAAACCGATCCCCGGGTGCTGAACGTGACGGTTGCCGGCGGATTCCCTTATTGCGATGTGTCGGATGCGGGAATGTCGTTCGTCGTCACGACGAACGGCGATCAGGCGCTCGCCGACCGGTACGCCGCCGAGCTCGCGCAAATGGCGATCGATATGAAAGACCGGTTCGCGATCGATCAATTGCCGCCCGCCGTCGCGGTTTCCGCGGCGCTGGCCGAGCCGTCGGGCCCCGTCATTCTCGCCGAGGGCTCCGATAATGTCGGCGGCGGTGCGCCTGCCGATGCGACGCATGTGCTGTCTTGCTTGACGAACGTCCCGCAGAAGGCGCTAGTCGTCCTCAGGGACGAGGCGGCAGTGCGCCGGGCGTTCGAGATCGGCGTCGGCGCCGTCTTCGAAGGCCCGGTCGGAGGCAAGAGCGATCGGCTGCATGGCGAGCCGGTCATGGTGAAAGGCAAGGTGCGGCTCTTGTTCGACGGGAAATACCGGCATGTCGGATCGTATATGACCGGTCAGAGGGCGGACATGGGGAATACGGCAGTCGTCGAGTGCGGACATTTGACGCTGGTGCTGACGGAGAAGCGGGCGGCGCCCTGGGATTTGGGCCATGTCCGGAGCGTCGGCTTATGGCCGGATGACTTCCACATCATTGTCGTCAAATCGGCCATTGCCTGGCAAGCCGCGTTCGGACCGTTCGCCAAATGCGTCATTCACGTCGATTCGCCCGGATGCTGCAGCGCGAATTTGCGGCATTTTGAGTATCGCCGGGTACGGAGACCGGCTTATCCGCTCGATACAGAGCCGAACCCTACGTTCGGCTGATTAAAGGAGGGACAACAGATGTCCAAACAATATGAGACGTCCAAACGGCTGTTGGCCGAATCGCAACGTTATTTGGCCGGAGGAGTGGCATCCTCGCTGCGCAGCGCGATGAAGCCGACGCCGCTTTTTGCGGAGTCCGGCAGCGGACCGCGCGTCCGGGATGCGGACGGCAATGAATATATCGATTACCTGCTCGCCTACGGTCCGCTCATTCTCGGTCATGCCCATCCGTCTTTGACGGAGGGCGTGGGCGAAGCGCTGCGCAGCGGTGTCACGTATGGCTTGCAGCATAAAGGCGAGATCGAGCTCGCGAAGCTGTTGACGGAGCTGCTTCCCTGCGCCGACCGGGTCGCGCTCAGCGGCTCCGGAACGGAGGCCGTCATGCTGGCGCTCCGTCTTGCGCGGGCCTACACGGGCAAACGGAAAGTCGTCCGGTTTCACGGCCATTACCACGGCTGGTCGGATGCGATTTTCACCTCGTTTCCGAGCTCCGATATGCGGCAATCGGCGGCAGCAGGCGCAGCGGACAGCCACGCGGCTCCCGGAACCGGCGGGCAAAGCGGGCTCAGTCTGCAGGACATCATCCTGCTGCCCTGGAACGATGCGGAGGCGCTGGAAGCGGTGCTGCGTCGGGACAAAGACGATATCGCCGCCGTCATCACCGAGCCCGTCATGTGCAACTCCGGATGCATTCATCCGAAGCCCGGCTATATGCAGCGGATGCGCGATCTGACTGACGAGCTCGGCATCGTCATGATTATGGATGAGGTGATAACCGGTTTCAGGCTCGGTCTAGGAGGGGCGCACGGCAAGTTCGGGCTGATGCCGGATCTGGTCACGATCGGCAAAGCGATGGGCGGGGGCATCGCGATCAGCGGCGTTGCCGGGAAGGCAGACATCATGGCGCTGATCGAAAACGGAGCCGTCAGCCATCTCGGCACGCTGAACGGCAACTGCGCGGCGACGGCGGCGGCCTTGGCAACGATTGGGGAACTGGGCAAAAACGGCGGAGAGGTGTACCGGCACATGGAGCAAACGGCCGACAAGCTGGTGCAGGGCATCCGGTCGCTGCTGGCCCGGCGAGGCATTCCCGGGTTGATCAACCATGCGGGCCCCGTGTTCCACCTGATGTTCACGGATGAAACCGAGGTGGAGGATTTCGCCTCGTTCAACAAGCGGGATGCGGCCCGATACGGCAGGTTCGCCGAGCGGCTGCTTGAGGAAGGCGTGCTCGTCCGGTCAAGCGGATTGTGGTATGTTTCGGCGGCGCATGGCGAACCGGAAGTCGCGTCTACGCTGGAGTCGGTCGATCGGGCGTTGGCAGGATTGTAATCGCCTGGTGTCCGGCAGATCGGATTTTAGGCGTCATTCCAGCAATTGAAGAGAGGGTTAACGAGATGAGACTAAGCGGTAAAATCGCTTTGATAACGGGAGGCTCCGCAGGAATCGGCAAAGCGGTCGCCGTCCGGTTCGGAGCGGAGGGGGCCCGCATCGCCATAACGGGACGGGACAAGGAGACGTTGGAGCTGGCGGTTGCCGAAATCAAGGAACAAGGCGGGGACGCGATCGCGGTTTGCGGCGACGTGCAAAAGGCGGCCGATGTGGCTGCCATGGTCCGGACGGTTTTGGACGAGTGGGGGACGATTGACGTGCTGGTCAATAATGCGGGAATTTGCAGCACATCCCCTTTCCTGGAAATCAGCGAAGAGGATTGGGACCGGCACATTGCGATCAATTTGAAAGGTACGTTTCTCGTCGGCCAGGCGGTCGCGCGGGAGATGGCGAAGCGCGCTGGCGGCGGCTCGATTATCAATATGTCGAGCGTTAACGGTCTTGCGGCGGAAGCGGATCAGGCGCACTACAATGCGACCAAGGGCGGCATCAACATGCTCACCATGTCGATGGCGCTGGAGCTGGCGCCGCTCGGAATACGCGTCAATGCCTTGTGCCCGGGATTGATCGAGACGCGGCTGACCAAACCGCTGATCGATAACCCGGCCGCGATCGGACCGTACCTGCGCTCCATCCCGATGGGGCGCGTCGGCCAGCCGGATGAGATCGCGGATGCGGCGCTGTTCCTCGCCTCCGGCGATTCGCGCTATATGACCGGCCATTGCCTGGTAGTTGATGGAGGGCAATACATTAAGCTATCTTAATAATGAACGGTCTGACTTAAGCGGCAAACGGAGGAACGAGCAATGAACAAGGAAGAGGAAGAGAAACAGGGACGCTATACGATCCAATCGATCGACAAAGCGCTGGATCTGATCGAGCTGCTGGCCGATCGCGGATCGCTCAGCCTGATCGAATTGACCGAACTGCTGGATCAGCCGAAATCGTCGACATACCGGATTGTGCTTACGCTTGAAAACCGGGGATTCATCAGCCGCAGCGACGAGGACGGCAAGTATTGCCTCGGGTACAAGCAGTTGATGCTGACGCGCAACCTGCTGGAGCGGAATACGCTCCGCTCGGCGGCTCTGCAGGAAATGAAGCGGTTGTCCGAACGGTACGGAGATACGGTCAATTTGGGGGTTTTAGTGGAAGGCAGCGTTCTTTATGTGGAAATTATCGAAAGCACGCATGCGCTGCGCATGACGGATTCCATCGGATCCCGGTCGCCGTTTCACGCCACAGCGATCGGGAAGGCGATTGCGGCGCATTTGCCGCAGGACGCCGTTCACGAACTTGCGGTCCGGTACGGGCTGCCTGCCATCACGCCGAATACGATCGTATCGGAGGATCGGCTGTCCGCGGAGCTGGAACAAATCCGCAAGCAGGGCTATGCGCTTGACGATCAGGAAATCGTCGAGGGCGCCAGATGTCTAGCGGCTCCTGTGTTCGATCTGCATGGCAGGCCGCTCGGGGCGATCAGCCTTTCCGGCGCCATGCATCGCTTCGGAGCGGAGAAGGTGCCGGATATCACTGCGCATTTGCGGGAAGCGACTGCAGCCGCTTCCCGGAAGCTTGGATTTGTGCCGGGCACCTAAAGAAGTTCGGATCGATTTTTATCGCAGATAAGCTTATTTCGTGTTCCAAGCGCGGGGCACGGATTAAGCTTATTTGTCGTTCGGGAATGAGAAGCTCGCGATTCCGGCTTCAACGTTCACGAGAGCGGGGATTGAGTTCTGTTCGTTCGCGCTTTAGCCGAGCGGGCATATTCGGAAGGAGACATCCCTGTCGATTTCTTGAAATCCCTGGAAAAATAATGGATGCTGGCGTAGCCGAGCATGGCAGCGATTTCGGTAAAGTTGAACTGTTCTTCCCGGATGAGCGTCTTGGCTTCCTCGATTTTGAGCTGCTTAAAATATTCGAGTGCTCCTGTGCCGGTATGGGCCTGAAAAATTTCTTTCAGACGACTTTTGCCGAGATGCACTTCCTTTCCAATGTCTTCCAGCGACAATGCGGCTGAAAGGCGGTTTTTCATATAAGCGATGATTTGCCGAACGATACGCTGTTCGGTCTTTTCCTGCTGCATCGAAGAAAGTCTCGGAGGTTCCTTGCTCAGGGCGGTATTCATCTGATGACGGATCAGACGGATCATAAGAATCTCCAAATACGATTTCATCTCCTGTTCGCTGGCGAACGGCGCATCGGAATTTCGCGAGAGAAGGTGAACGGCCGGGTCGTCGAATGGCGGATGAAATGCCAGAAACCCTTTTTGCAAAATCAACGAAAGCAGGTCGCGCTCCTCGTTGCCGAGCGTCATCACCTTGTTCTCCAAGCAAGCCATATGAGGGGATGAGCATTCGAACGAAATGACGATGAGATTCGGCGGCTTATGCTGCTGGCCGACTCGTACGGTGTGAAACTCTCCCGGCTTATGGAAAATGATCATGCCCTGCTTCAATTCGAGCGTGCGCTCGTCGGCGCGCACCTCTACTTCGCCTTTGTCCACATAGAGAAACTCCCAAAAATCATGCTGTTCGCCTGCAAACGAATACCCTTTCGCATATTCAAAATAGTGAAAGGAAATCAGTTGGCGGATGGACAGCGATTCGGATAGCGACAGCCGCTTGAATTCCAAAAGGATCAGCCTTTCTGAAGAATACTCTTCTTCTATTATAACAGAAGTGCAAAGATATCGGCTTATTTGATAAATGCGGATCGTTGCTGCGAATTTATAATGAACCTATGAGGAGGAGATAGAATGAAAAAAGGGATCAACATTTGGTCGTTTCCCGGGGGCATGGATATTTCGGAATGTATAAAGACAGCGAAGGATGCGGGCTTCGAAGGCATTGAGCTGGCGCTGAATGAAACCGGGCCGCTAAGCCTGGACAGCACGTTGGACGAAGTGTGCGCATACCGCAAGCTTGCCGATGATATCGGCATCGAGCTGACAAGTCTGGCGAGCGGTTTGTACTGGAGCTATTCGCTCACAAGCAATCAGGCGAATGTTCGCGAAAAGGCGCAAGACATCGTGAAAAAGCAGCTGGAATTTGCCTCCGTTCTAGGCGTCGATACGATTCTCGTCGTTCCGGGAGCGGTAGGAGTCGACTTTATTCCGGATTCGGAGGTCGTTCCGTATGAAGCCGCTTACGAATATGCGTTGGAGGCTTTCTCGAAGCTGGCTAAAGAAGCGCAAGCGCGGCAAGTCGCGATCGGCATCGAGAATGTATGGAATAAGTTTTTGCTTTCCCCGCTTGAGATGAAGGGCTTTATTGACAGCATCGATTCGGGTTACGTCGGCGCTTATTTGGATGTCGGCAATGTCATTTATTCCGGGTATCCGGAGCATTGGATCCGCATTTTGAACAAAAGGATCAAGAAAGTTCACTTTAAGGATTACCGCCGCACAGCAGGAGGTCTGCACGGATTCGTGGACCTGCTGGCCGGCGACGTGAATTATCCCGAAGTTGTCAAAGCGCTGCAGGACGTCGGCTACGATGATTACGTGATTGCCGAGATGATCCCGCCGTATACGCATCACACAAAGCAAATTGTATACAATACTTCGGCTTCAATGGATGCCATTCTTGGAAGGACGGTGCGGTAATGCTCAAAATCGGAATCGTCGGTTTAGGATTTATGGGAAGAACGCATCTGGAAAATTATATTCGTCTGGAAAAGGAAGGCTTGCCGATTCGCGTCACAGCGCTTTGCGATATCGATGCTGCAAAGTTGGAAGGGCAATTTAGCGGAGGCAATATCGATTCAGGCTCATCGGAAATTGATTTCAACCGTTTTGCCACATACAGAGCGGTTGGTGAAATGCTGGAAAAGGAACAGCTGGATATGGTCGATATCACGCTGCCGACTTTTTTGCATAAGGACGTTTCCGTTCAATGCCTGAACAGCGGCGTACACGTATTATGCGAGAAGCCGATGGCGCTCAGGGCCGATGAATGCGAAGTGATGATCCGGGCAGCCGAGGCGAACGGGAAGCAGCTGATGATCGGACAATGCTTGCGGTTCTGGCCGGCGTACGAATATTTGAAAGAACTCGTGGACAAACGAACATTCGGCCTTGCGGTCAGCGGCTATTTTTATCGCTGCAGCAGCACGCCTACATGGGGCGCATGGCTCACGCAGAGGGAGAAGAGCGGCGGAGCCATGCTCGATATGCACGTTCACGACACCGATATGATCAACTGGCTGTTCGGCAAGCCGCTGGAGGTTTCCGCTCATGCGCGAAACAGGATCCCGGGCAGCGGATACGATATTGTTTCCACCCACTATAAGTATGAAGACGGTAAAGTGATTAACGCTCAGGCGGACTGGACTTTGCAGGGGGATTTCGGCTTTGAAATGGGCTTTCGAGTCAATTTCGAACACGGCAACGTTCTTTTTAACGGGGAAGGATTGAAGGTCAATCCGAATGATGCACCCGGTTTCCGCGCCGAACTTTCTTCGGATCTGGGCTACTATTTTCAACTCCGATATGTTGTCGAAGCCCTGTTGAATGAACGGCCTATGACGAAGGCAACGCCGCAAAGCACGATGGGCAGCATCGAGATTGTGGAAGCCGAAATCGAATCTGCCGACAAGAACGGCGCGTGGATGAAAGTGAAGCAATAAGGGAAGATGAATCTGCACGATTATTCTACATGGAAGGTGTGTCTATATGAAGAACTTTAAGGTTGGAATTATTGGCTGCGGCAATTTGGGGAAAATCCACGCGAAATGCGTGAAGGAACTGGAAGGGATGGAAACCGTAGCTTATTGCGACGTGTTTGAACAAAACGCTCAAGCGATGCTGGAAGAGTTTGGCGGTCATTTGGCGACGAGCGATACCGAGATTTTTTTTAACGACCCTGCAATCGATGTTATTTACATCACTACGCAGCATGATACGCATGCCGAGTACAGTATCCGGGCCTTGGAAGCGGGAAAGCACATTCTGGTCGAGAAGCCTTTGGCCATGAGCGTCGAAGACTGCATCCGAATCGGCGATGCGGTCAAAAAATCAGGCAAGAAGCTGTTTACAGCATTTAAAATGCGTTATTACGAAATGCTATTGAAAGCGAAGGAACTTATTCCTCAACCCGTTATGGTAACGATGCAAATGATGGACGACCGATGGGGGGATCTGATCTGGGCGAATGATCCGATTAAAGGCGGAGGCAATGTTATCAGTCAGGGATGTCACTCCGCTGATATCCTTCGTTTTGCAGCCGGGGGCGATCCCGTCGAAGTATACGCTGCCGGGGGGAATTATTACCAACCTTCGGGTGTTATTGATAACTTGACCGCCGTATTTCGTTTTGATAATGGAGCGGCCGGCAGCCTCGTTCAAGGGGATTGCGGTACGCCGCCCTTAGCAAGCAAGTTTTTCATGCAGTTGTTTGCCGAAAATAAATCCATTACCATTTCCGACCGCTTGACTACATTGACTTATCAAGAAGCAGGTAAGGAACCGCAAATTTTTAAAGGAACCGAATCAGGCTTTCTCGAAGAAAATCGCGCATTCCTAAAAAGTTTGCAAGAGGATACGGCGCCAACGATCGATCATGTGGACGGCTTGTACGCTACTCTCATGATTATTCAAGCGATTGCCTCATTGCAAAGCGGCAGACCGGAGCCGATCGCTTCCCTGGTTCATCAAAACCGGCAAGGCGCTTTAAAATGATAAAGCGAATTGAAGCAGCCCAACATGCTGTCGATCGGGAGCCGCTGCTGCTGCCATTCGGTTTTAAAGGGGAATACTTGACAGAGCTGTGGCAATCCATGGTTTATTTGCGTGATGCATCGGGAGCGTCCGGTATCGGTGTAGGAGTCCAAAGCATCTTATGGTCGGATGCCGATGTGCTTTCGGGTTTTGGGGAGCGAAAAGGAAATGAGATCATGAGCGCGATGACAAATTTTGCGCTAACGAAGGCGAAGACGATCTCCTTTGAGACTCCAATCGAACTCATGGAGCAGCTCCTGCCGGATGTCTATGAATACGGGAAGCAGATCAGCGGACTTCCACTGCTGCGGAAGACGTTTGCGCTTAATGCGCTTGTTGCTTTGGATCAAGCCGCTTGGGCATTGTATGCGCAGGAAAAAGGCAGTCCCCGTTTTATAGATTTAGTCCCGGAGACGTATCATCACACGCTGAATGCGAAACATACCCGTCTCGCCAGCATACCGCTAATCGGATACGCTCTTTCGGAGAGTGACATCACGAAGCTGCTTCAGGACGGACACTTTCTTCTGAAAATAAAAATCGGAGCCGATCCCGATAAAGACGATGATCCGGATAAAATGCTCGCATGGGATCAGCAGCGTTTGGAGACGATTCACAGGATTGCGGGCGACTACGGTTCCGAATATTCGGACAATGGAAAGATTTTATATTATTTGGATGCAAACGGGAGGTATAAAGAAAAAGATTGCCTGCTTCGCTTGCTTGAGCATGCGGATCGGATCGGCGCTCTTGATCAAATTGTGTTTTTTGAGGAGCCCTTCACGGAGGGTTATAAAATTGATGTATCCGATATTCCCGTTCGCTTTGCTGCCGATGAAAGCATACATAATGCCCAGGATGCCTTGGAAAGCATCGATTTGGGATATGGTGCATTTGCATTGAAGCCGGTTGCGAAAACGATGAGTATGAGTCTGCAAATTGCAAAGCTGGCCAGTGAGCGGGGAGTACCTTGTTTTTGCGCCGATCTGACCGCAAACCCGCTGCTCGTTGATTGGAACAAAAATTTGGCCGCACATCTGCCGTCTTTACCCGGTCTGAAAATCGGCGCCTTCGAAACGAACGGAAATCAGTATTATACGGGATGGGCCGAGCTGTTAAAGCGGCACTCCTGCAGCGGAGCATCCTGGATTGAGCCGAACCGCGGAATGTTTACGTTGGATGATGAATTTTACGAGAAAAATGGAGGAGCGCTTACCCGCAGCCCGTATTATGAATCAAGATTCGATAAGCAGCTCTAAACTTATCACATGAATGAAACGGAGACTGAATATGAAATCGTTGCGCATCGGATTGGTTGATCTGGATACCTCTCATCCCGGCAGTTTTGTACCTATCATTCGCTCGTTAGGCCATCAAGTAGTAGGTGTATGTGACAAAGGCTCGATTAATCCTCCTGGCTATGCGGAAAAGTTTGCCCTTGATCACGGGATTGATCGGGTATACGAGTCTTTGGAAGAGATGGCCGGACAGATCGATCTGGCATTTATTCACAGCTGCGATTGGGACGTTCATGTTGAAAGAGCGCTTCCGTTCGTAAAGGAGGGGAAAGCCGTCTTTATCGATAAACCGCTCGCCGGAAATGTTCGCGATCTTCGTCAACTTCAGCAGTGGATAAGGGAGGGGGCGGTCATCACGGGCGGTTCTGCCTTGCGGTACGCGCACGAAGTACGGGAATGGGTAAACAAATCCATACCTCGGGAGCAATTCATCTATGCGCTCGCCGGCTGTGCCAATGACGAATACAATTATGGCATTCATGCTTTTTCCATGCTTCACGGGCTCTTGGGTCCGGGGATCAAAAGCGTGCGGCACTTGGGGAATTCCGGTCAAGATCAATACGAATTGTATTGGTCGGATGGGCGTCGGGGGATCGTTAACGTGGGTGCAACGGCCAAATACCATCCTTTTTATGCAACAGTAATTACACAAACCGATGTGGAGTTTATGAAGGTGGATAACAGTCAGCTTTACCGGACGCTGCTCGAGACGGTTTTACCGTACTTTAGCGGAGAAGCGCCGGCTCCTGTAGAAATCGAGACGCTGGTTGAAACCGAGTTAGCAGCTTTGGCCGGCAAACTGTCCAAAGAGCAAGGCGGACGGGCAGTTGAGCTGCAGGATGTTTCGCCGGATTACACCGGATATGATGGTGCGGCGTTCGCAGCATATTATCGGGGACTGAAATTTCCATCCAAATAAGTAAGCGCACAAAAGCCGTCATGGAAATTAGTTTTCCGTGACGGCTTTTCATTCATAGCAGAACTTCTTTTCCGGTTTTGGAAGATTCGTATATGGCGGTAACCACTTTTACCGATTTGCGGGCTTCATGTCCGTTTATCATAGGTTCTCTGTCAAGTAGGATGGAATCAATCAAATCCTCGATCAGGATGAAATGGCCTTCGTGCGAAATTTGTTTAGGATCGGCTCCCGGCGCCATTTCTTTGGAGCCTGTGGGTTTTTCCGCATCTCCATGCATAAACTCCCAGGTTTGAATGCCTTTATCTCCCCAAATGATCGAGCCATTTTCACCGTGAATTTCAAATCTTGTTGCTTGCGCGGGATAAACGGAAGTCGCTCCTTGAATGACACCGTATGCCCCGCTTTTATACTTGACTACGGCTACTGCGGTATCCTCCACCTCAATTTCCCGCACCAGCGCCGCCGAATAAGCAAAGAGGGAAGTAATATCGCCCATGATCCATTGGATCAAATCGATCCCGTGCACGCCTTGGTTCATCAAAGCTCCGCCGCCGTCTAACGCCCATGTGCCCCGCCATCCCGCACTTCGATAATATTCGGGACTGCGGTAATATTTCAGATAGGCATCGCCCAGTACCATGCGACCCAGTTTGTTTTCCTGCACCGCTTTGCGGGCGGCAATGGCCTCGGGCATCGTCCTGCGCTGATATGCACAGCCAAGCTTCACTCTATGTTTATCAACCGCATCGATAATCCGGTCAATTTTATCCAAAGTAATATCCAACGGTTTTTCGCAAAAAACATGTTTTCCCGCTTTTGCCGCCTCTACTGCAGCCCATTCATGGAGTCCGCTTGGCAAGCAAATACAAACCGCATCAAGACCAGGCAGTTTGAGCATGTCGCTCAAATTGGAAAATATATGCTTCACGCCGTACTCCGCTGCTAAACCGGAAGCTGTTTCCTTCTTGCTGCCGCACACAGCGAATAACTCTGCTCTTGGGTTTTCCTGTATCGCTTTTGCATGAAAAGCGGAGATCGTCCCGGTTCCGATAATGCCGAATCGAATGATTTCGCTCATATTCATCGCCTTTCCAAGGACAAGATGAACCGCACCTGTTCGTCCGCATCAAGGGTTGCTTTTACGGCAGTTAAAATGTCTTCGCTTGTCAGAATCGAGGGGCTGCCTTCAATACGCTGCAAAAAATCTTCCGTAATGGTTGTCGAAGGCTCTTCGAGCTCCGCTTGAACCGGCGCTTCGGTATGTGTGGCGTGAAACAGCAGCGGACGATCTTGGTTGCCGTTTGCGAACGGATCCCCTGACAGCCGCAATTCGGCGCAACCATTCGTACCGGCCACGAAAATTCGTCCGTCGCCCCAAGTCCAGCTTCGGCCCGGCGTATGCCAATCGGCATATAATTGGGCGGTAATGCCACCTTCCATGATCACTTGCAAAGAGGCGGAATCATAGAATTCCGGATACTCCGGCAAAATATGCTTAGCGACGAAGCCTTCCGAATGTCCGATCTCTCTGCCGGTCAGCCAGCGGAGCAAATCAAAATCATGGATGAGAAGATCGATGACAATTCCTCCGCACTGCTCCTTGGAGAAAAACCACTGCGGCCGCCGTTCCTGACGCAATAAGTGCGGTTTACGCATGCCTATGGATACCAGCTGTCCGAGTTCCCCTTGATCGATCAGCTTCTTCAAGGTATAGATCGCAGGGTGGAATCGTTCCGTCAGCAGCATGCCTACTTGAATGTTTCCTCTTTCCATGACCGCCTTCAAGCGTTCAAAGCCCCTTCTGTCCGTCACTGCGGGTTTATCAATCATAATGTGCTTTCTTTGCTGCTCGCATCGCTCAATGATATCGATTTTTTCGTTATTTATGGCAGAACTGCCGATAAGGTCGACATCCTCCGCCAGCAGTCTTTCGCGGTCGCGCAATAGAGGAACTTGATATTTGTGCGAAATCTCAGACGCAAGTCCGATATTGTTAGGCTCGTAAATACCGGCGCATTCATGGCCCAATGCAAGCATTTCCTTGATGAAAATCTCGATATGAGCGTGTTCGCAGCCCATAATGCCAAACACTGTCTTCTTCATGCATGGTTCTCCTTTCCAACTAAACGGCCGCTTTTATATACACGGCATATGTCCAACTTGTTCTGAGCCCAGGTACATGTGATCAAATCCCCGGGAGCGCCGATCGACAATCCTTGGTGCGAAGGAAGCTTCATACATGCCGCCGGTCGAACGGAAGCCATTTCCCAGCCTATTGGCAAGGAGCAAATTCCCGATTTCACCAATTGTTCGATGCCTGACCGGAGCATCTTGACGGAACCTGCCAACAAATCGGGGTTATCTGCAAGATGCAGCCTTCCGGTCTCCGTCAACACCACGCGTCCTCCGATGTGCGTTGTGTACTCACCCGGTTCCATTCCGCTTAAATAGACGGTATCGCTTACCAGTATGAGCTGCTCGCTCTTAGCCTTCATAAAAACCTTCAAAACAGAGGGCGGGAGATGGAATCCGTCGGCAATAACGCACGGCGACAGCCGGTCTTCCGCCAATTGATCCCATATATAGTTCGGATGCCTGGGCAGAAGGGGATGCGATCCGTTTCCGAGGTGAGTCGACATGGTTGCTCCTGCTTGAACCGCCCGCTCGATTTGTTCGGAATTTGCGGCTGTATGTCCGATCGACGCGACGACACCGGACCGGACGCACTTTTGGATAAAATCCGGCGCCTCATCATACTCGGGCGACAAGGTCACGATTTGGATGGAGCCGTTTGCCGCCTCCTGCCACTTTTGGAAAGCCTCCCAGTCGGGAGGTTTAACAAATTCTTTCTTATGTGCGCCCCTGGGACCGTCAAGCGGAGATATGAAAGGACCTTCCAGATGAATGCCTGCAATGCTTCCGGCTGTCAGAGGATCGGTCATACATGCCTTTGAAATGGCGCGAACACTATCCGCTATGTACTCGTCGCAATGGGTAATCACAGTCGGAAAATAAGTTGTGACGCCTTGTCCCCATAATTTTTCGGTGATGTGACGAACATCTTCATCCTTGATCGGAGGACTATTAAAATCGATTCCGGCAAATCCGTTGATTTGCAGATCGACGAATCCGGGACCGACCCATGGAAGCATAGAAGGGCTTTCTCCAGGTTTTTGCGTTATCGACTCTATGTTTTCAATCAGCCCGTCGCTCATCCATATCCGAATCGCTTCGCCGGTTTGAAAGTGCAAGCCTTCCACAACGGAACGATCTTTCATTCGTCAAGCTCCCCGTACGAGTCCGAGTCCACATACAAGGTACAATCAGCGTGCGTTCGCAGCACGGAGGCAGGACACGCAATAGTGATCGGGCCGGATAAAGTTTTTTCCACGGCTTCCCGCTTTGTCGGCCCCGGGACCATACAGAATAGATGGCTTCCGGACATCAAAGCCGGAATGGTCAACGTTAAAGCATGTGTCGGAACTGAGGCAAAATCAGGAAAACAACCGTCATTGACCTGCTGCTGCCGGCAAGCTTCATCCAACTCGACCGGTTTGACCCAGGCTTTATCGGAAAAATCGGCTACCGGCGGGTCGTTAAAGGCGATATGCCCGTTTTCCCCAATGCCCAAACATACAATGTCAATGGGAGCTTGAATCAGCAATTGTTCATATCGGACGCACTCTTGTGCGATCGAATTGCTGCTGTCGATCAGATGAAGCTCTCCGGGCTTGACGATATCGAACAAACGTTCTTGTAAAAAATTGCTGAATCGTTGCGGCGAATCGCTGGAAAGACCGATATACTCATCCATATGAAATGCGGTTACCCTGGACCAATCGATATCCTTATCGGCAGTCAAAAATTGCAAAAATTCGTTCTGCGACGGAGCGGCGGCGAATACCATCCGAATCCGCATCTTCTCAAGCAGCAAATGCTTCATTTTTTCGGCGACGTCTAATGAGGCCGACATTCCCAGTCTTTCGCGATTTTCGTAAACATGTACTTTCAGCTTATCCGCTTCAAATGTTTGAATTGGGCCAGTTTTGATTTCCAAGGTTTCTCGTCACCTCATCATTTAATTGAAACCTGCGGCTGCCAAGGTTCCTTATCCCCATTCCACCGTCCGGAATGTACCGGTTTGTGCCGACTCCTGCGCCTTCAAGCACAGAAGCGCGCTTGATAGCCCGCCTTCCAATGGCGTCAGCGACGCGGATGAGCCGCGCATCAGGCCGATAAAGCTTTGTGCAAGCGCGGTATCGCCGCCGAAATGGCCTTCTCCGGCTTCGAGCTGATACGTTTCCACACGGTCGGTATGATGCATGAAGACTTGCACCCGTCCGGTCATAAAGTCGAATTCCAGCGTTCCTTTGTAGCCAAGGAACCGCGCGCCGCGGGTGCCGGCTTTGCGCCGCACAAAGAAATTTTGCGAATACGACGCGTGCATTCCGCTCTCATAACGGATTAGCGCGCTTCCGGAATCTTCATTGCCCGTATCTTCGGCGAAGCAGCAATACGGCCAGGCCTCCGCATAGGGCAATGAGACGGTGCTCTCCGGACACGTCCGGTTCTCTTCGCAATCTGCGCATTTCAGGCCGGCCGGTTTCGAGCCTTTGAAGACTTGCTTCGATGTCATCGCGCAGACGCTGACCGGCCTCTGGCCGATGACGTAGGTCAAATAATCGAAATCGTGGGTCGCTTTTTGCAGAAAAAGTCCGCCTGTTTCGCGCTCGTCACGGTACCAGCTGTGAAAATAAACGCCGCCGTACGGTACGTTATTGACGGCTTGAACATGCTCGATCGTACCGATTTTCCCGGAATCGATGATTTCCTTCACCAACTGCACGATGGAAGTGACGCGAAGCGGGAACGAAACGAGGACCGGAGGCCGATCATTCGTCTCATAGCCATGCTTCAGCCGGAGCAAATCGTTCATCGTCGTCGCCACCGGCTTCTCCAAAAAAAGGGGAATGCCGCTGGGGAACACTTTCAGCGCCATTTCCGTATGCAGCGAGCAGCGAGTGCCGATCAGGATGCCGTCCGGGCGGACGGACCGGATCATTTCCTCGGGCGTGTCGAAGAGCGGGATGTCGTTTCCGTTCCGATCCGTTCGCGGGATATCCTTGCGAATCTCGACGATGCCGGCCACCTGGCAGCCGGATTCGGCTTTTTCGATTTCTTTGACCACAGCGCGCATTCGCGAGCCGTATCCGATGACACCTATTCTCATGGTGAGTTTCCTCCAAATTACGGACTAATGTTTATTCATAAGATGCGAGAAACGGTTCCAGCACGGCGAGCGCTTCTCGCTGGAGCGGACCTTCCACGCCGTAGAAAAAGCCGTGTTCCGCTGCGGGAAAGAGCGTCACTTCGGACCGTTTGCCGTACATCTTCAGCTTTTCGCTCATCTCGTAAATGAACGGATGAGGGAAGAACTGTTCCTTGCCCGCGATCAGGAACAGGAAATCCGACGCGTTGTCATCGACCCGGGCGATGGGGGACGCCTGCCGGAACAGGTCGGCTTCCTCCCCATAGGACGCGCCGATCACGTCTTCAATATCTTTTTGGATCCCCTCGTGCATCGGCTCCCACGGCTCCAGCTTGCCTGGTCCATTGATCGATACGCAGGCGGCCGGCTTCCGCCAGTCCTTGGGCTCGGCAGCTCCTGTCCACTCGCTCGGGGAAGTAAGCGCCAGCAGAGAGGCGAGATGCGCGCCTGCCGAGCTTCCGAGTACGGCGAACATGTCGACGGCCGGCCATTGTTCGCGGACATAGGCGACAAATTCCTCATAGCCGGCGATGATGTCGCGCATTTGCTCGGGAAGCTTGAACTCCGGCGAAAGCCGATAGCCTGCCGATGCGCAAACGTATCCTTTGCGGGTGAAATGCTGCAGATGCAAATGGAAAGCATCCCTTGCGCCGGCGCGCCAACCGCCGCCGTGGATATAGAAGAGGGCCGTGCGGCGGTTAACTGCCGCCGGGCGCGCAATATCGACGGCTCTTCTCAGAACGATGTTGTCATCATAGTAATGCGTGATTACATCCACTTTCGGGTCCCCCTATCCTTTTACTGCGCCGAGCGTCGCGCCCTCCATGATCCACCGCTGAAAGAACACGAACATGATGACGGAAGGAACCAGGGCGATCGTGACCCCGGCAAACATGGTCACCCAATCCGACGAGTACTGCATCATCTGATTGGCGTGGTACATATTGACGCCGATCGTATATTTTTTTTGATCGCTCAAATAGATGAACGGCGTGAGAAAGCTGTTATACAAGCCTAAAAATTTGAAAATCGCCACCGTCACGATACCCGGTACGGCCAGAGGCACCATAATGCGTCCGAATACTTGAAAGAGCGATGCGCCGTCCATAAACGCGCTTTCCTCAAGCTCCTTCGGCAGCGACTTCATGAAGCCGGCCAGCAGCATCAGGAAAAAGACGTTTTCGCCCAAGCTTTCGAGGATAATAAGCCCTGTCAGGCTGTTCGTCAGATGCAAGTCGCGCATCAGCACATACTGCGGGATCAGCGCGTTAATTCCAGGCAGGAACAACGAAATCATGATCGTTCCCCAAATAAACGTTCTGCCTTTGAATTCGATTCTCGTCAGCGCATAGGCGTTGACAGTTGTCAGCAGCGTGCCGACGATAAGACTCACGCCGACATAATACAATGTGTTGAGCATCGCTTCGCCGATTCCGAATTTCACCCATGCTTGTTTGTAATTGACCCATTTCATAACCTCTGGCAGCTTCCAGACGTCCATGAAAAATTCCTGGTTCGTTTTAAGCGATTCATAAAAAATCCAAAGCAGTGGAAACAATATGGTCATTGACCAGACGATCAGCAAAATCCACCATAGCAAATCGACGGCCGTGCGTTTTTCGTTCACAATCCCTCATCCTTTCCAAACATGCCCCCGGCAGCGTCCGTCACGACTCAATATTCAACAGTCCGTTCGGGTAAATATTTGTCCATCAGCAGCTTCGCTATCACGAGAATGACAAACAGAAACATGCCGACGGCCGAGGCATACCCGTAATTGTGGGACTCATCCCCGAACGCAAGATTGAAAATGTAAAGCCCGATCACGTTCGTCGATCCGGCCGGACCGCCGTTTGTCAAAATCAGCTGCTTTTCGAATCCCTTCAGTGACCCCAGAACGAGAAATAATGCGCTGACGCGAACGATCGGCATGATCAGCGGCATCGTAATCCGGAACAGCCTTGTCATATGGCCGGCTCCGTCCAGCAGGGCCGATTCGTAGAGCGACTTCGGGATCGTCGTCATGGCGTTTATGAAGATGATGACGTACAGGCCGACGCCGCCCCATACATATGGCGGAACGATCGCCGCGAGCGCTGTTCGCGTCTCCCCGAGCCAGTAGTAATTTCCGATCGGAACGCCGATCAGCCGCAGCAAACCGTTCAGCAGCCCGAACGATCCGTCGTAAATGAAAGCCCAGAGAAGGGCGATGACGACCGTCGGCAGCACGTTCGGGAAGAAGAAAAGCACTTTGAAGAACGAGGTTCCTTTGAATCCTTTGTTCACCAGCAGATAGGCCAGCAAGAGCGAAATCAGGATGACGGAAACCGGAATGACGGCCATATAAAACAAATTATGAAGCAGAGCGTTCCATACGTTTTTGTCCTGGAACAAGGCGACGTAATTGTCGAGTCCGACAAATTTCGGCTCGGAAATGCCGTTCCAGTTCAGCAGGGAGTAGTAGATCGACAACAGGTTGGGATACAGCGTGAACAGCAAGTACCCGCCGTAGGCCGGCGCAATAGCGAGCAGAAGAAAAATAAGCTTCTGAGAGCCGGCTTTTTGCAGCCGCTTTTTCGCTTTACCGGTATACGCGGACGCGCTAACGGTCGATGTTGTATCGTTCAATGCGGCAGCTCCTTTCAAAACGGTCTGAATTTTCAAAAAAAGGAACAAGGGAGAGGGCTTCGCACTGGCTTCGCGCCCCCCCTTGCGGTTTTATTTCTTTTGCGCTTCGATCGCTTTTTGCATCAGTTTTTCCGCTTCCTCGAGCACCGGCTTCGGATCTTTTTTACCGGACGTAATCTCGGTCGTGTTATCCAGAATCAGCTTCATGGATTGCTGGTAACTCGGGTCGGACAGGGTGCTGTTACGGGTGCTGCCCGACATCTTCGTTTTGTTGATCTTCATGAATTCGAGCATCGCCTTCGGGGCTTTCTGCAGCTTGGCCGCGCGCGCAGCGTCATCCGAGAAATCTTTGCGCACCGGGAGCTGGCCGCCTTTCTCGGCGATGAATGCCTGAACGTCCAAATTCCACATCCAGACGTTGAACTCTTTGGCCCATTTTTTGTTCAAATCCGGCTTGGCCGCCCAAATAAAATGGCCGTTTGCGGCTGCGGAGCGAATCCACATCGTACTGTCGGGCTTATCGCTCATCGGCACGGACATGAAGCCCCATACGAAATCTTTCGGGATGGAATCCTTCATTTCATTCTCCACATAAACGCCGGTCGAAACCATCGCGGCTTGCCCCTGGATCATTTGCATTTGCGATTGCGTATGGGTCAAAGCCGCCACGCCCTCCGGAAAATACCCTTTCTTGCCGAGCTCGAAAATGCGGTTCCAAAGCTCCAAGCTTTCGGGGGCCGTATGCTGCGGCAGCTTGAAGTTGGTGTAGTCGTCCTGGTACTTGCTGCCGTTCAGTTCGGCCAGTTCGAACATTTTAACGGGACCGAACGCATTTTCGATGTAGCCCGGGTATTTGCCCGGATACGTGATCGGAATCATGCCCTTGGCCTTGATATCCCCAAGCAGCTTGACGAATTCGCTCCACGTCTTCGGATTTTGATTCCAACCGTTCTTCTCGAACAGCGTTTTGTTGAAAAACAATCCGGAGCCGCTACCGGCTGAGGGAAGTGCATACAATTTCCCCGAAAACCGGTAGGCCGCCGATTCGGGTACTCCGTCGAGCGCCATTTCCTTTACCGTTTTCCCGCTCATGTCATACAGCTTATGATTCCACAAATCGTCCTGCGGTTCGAGCTTGCCTGCGGCTACGAGAGGGATGAGCGCGTCGCCGCCGCCGGGAAGGTTGCCGTTGAACAGGTCGAACATGTCTGCGTCATTGCCCGCGGATATTTTCGTGTTGACGACTTCACCGATTTTCGGCGAATAGACGACTTCGAAGCTGACGTTCGGAAATTTTTTCTTGAACGTGTCCATAGCGTAATCGATATATTCCCTGCCCATGCCGCCTTCGAAAAAGCCGAATTTGAGCGTAACCTTCTGATCCTTCGGCAGTCCGTTTTCCGGGTAAACGTCACCGCTCTGCGTGCCTGCGGCCGGCGAAGCCGACGATTTGCCGTCGCCGGTATTACCGGCTTCCTTACTGCTGCACGCCAGCGCGGAGATGGAGAGCATCGCAATCGTAAGACCGACGGAAAGCGTTTTGTAAAGTCTGTTTTTGTTCACGGCAAATCCCCCTGTTTATGTTTATGGAGTTTTGTAAGCTAGCGTATAATCGTCAAGATAAATGCCGCCTGTCGTAAAGCCGTCGACGATGGCTACCATTTGTACCGTAACGGCATTATTCGGTATTTGTCCGGTGAATTCGATGTCTGCCCATGTTCCCGAGGTGGCGGCGATCGGCTTCGCAACGGATTTCAGGGTCGCAATGTTTTTGTTGTTCGCATCCAGCATATTGAAGGACAACTGGATCGTCCCGGTCGTCGCGGTTCCCGGCGGCGTGTAATAGTAAACCCGGGAAGTGACGGTGCCGGCCTGATCGACAGCCACATTTTGCACGGGGCCGCCCCGTGCCATATTGCTCAAGAGCAGGCTTGCCGTTCCCGTTCGGGAAACGCCTTGGACGCGCTTGATCGTCCCCGTCGACGCTACCCAAGACTTCCAAGGGGGAGCATCTGTCGTTCCGGACTCGAACGATGCGTTGTCGTTCAACTGCGGCACTCCCGAAACGACTTGCTTCGCCTCGAAGTCGTCGAGATACAATTCGCCGCCTTCCTGAAATCCGTTGACGGTGACTTCGATTTTCACATTCCGGACGGCGTTGCCGTTAACCGCTGCCGGTATATTATTAAGCAGTCTGATTTCCGACCACTTGCCGAGCGATCCGGAAAACGGCGCCTGCGGGCTTTGCAGCGACGAAAGCACGCTGCCGTCTGCGCCCAGCAGATGGAAGGACAGAAAAATCGTACCGACCGATTGCGTCTCCGGGGTTACATAGTAGCGCAAGCGCGCGGCCATCGGCCCCGGTTGGGCGGGAACGGTCTGGCTCAGCCCTCCGTAATAGAAGTTGTGCACGTATATGCTGGCGTTGCCCGAATACGCGAACCCTTCCTTACGCTCGAACTTGCCGTATTTGACGATCGACGGCGTCCAGTTCGAGGCTGTGTCGGTCCCTTGCTCGAACGATGAATTTGAAACCAGTGAAGGCGCGGTTTCCAAGGAGCTTAGCAGCCGGGCGTAATCGCGCAGGGCGGAGGGCTCCGGAAGAATGGCCAGCGCTGCCACCCGTTGCCGAACCGGTCCTCCCGCAGGTTCCTGCGTTTTCATGTAATCGGCTAACTGCCAGAACGGATTCTCGTTCCAACCGCTCCAGACGAGCTTGTATACGGTCGGATCGATCGGGTGGTAAAGCAGCAGGTCGGTCTTGAATTCTTTAACCAATTCAAGACGTTTGTTCGCCAGCCGGATGTTTTCCTCCATCGTTGCTTCGACCCGATCCAGCATTTGCAGCGCTTCCGTTTCGCTCTTCGGCGGCTCGGTTTGTTTCGGATAGCTGAGCGCGGAAGCCTCATAGTATTCGAATGCGCGCAGCAGCATGCGGGCTCTCGCTTTCTGCGGGTCCGTCACCGCTTTGGCCAGCACGGATTCCAGCAGTTGACGGCTTTGGGCAATCATATTATCCGTCACCGCATTCAAATACAGCGGAGAATTGAACCAAAGAAATGTCGTTCCTTTACGGCTTTGAAACCAGGGAGTGCCGAGTACGTCCACTGTCCAAAACTTTTCCCAGATCGCATAATAGGCAGCCAAATCGGAGGCGGCCGCAGGTCCGACGGCTCTCACATACCATTCGCTCAGAAGCGCATCCACATCCTGATACGGGTTCCACTGCAGACGGGCGCTAACCCAGGGCTTCGGTCCTTCGCCCCAATTGGTATACAGCTCCGCGTACTGGGCAACCGTCCCGTGTTCCTTGGCATAGCGGTAATTGTCAGCCATCAGGTGGGGATAATTTCGCGGCACCAAATAAGGCGTTCCGTATATATAATCGTACCAGCCGATGCTGGCCGCCTTGGTATTCCACTGTTCATGCGTTTGCTTGCCCTTCTGGCTGACCGCGCTGTCGGCCCAGGCCATCCGGTCTTTGGTAAGGAACGGGACAACCCGCGGATTGAGCGGGAAGGACGGAGGATCGTTCACTTCCTGATAGGCGAGTACGCCGAACCACTTGTCGGGATATACCGCCAGAACTTGCTCGACAACCTGATTGACCCACCCGTAATAAATATCGGACATATCCGGAATGCCGAGCGAATTGTTCCGGTGCGGGTTAGCGGGGTGGTTCGGTTCCGCTTCGCAGAAACCGCCTCCGTCGTTTACCCCGAGCGAGTACGACGTCTCGTTCGGATTGTTCCGGAAGTACTCGACAATGGTGTACACCGCCGCCTGCACCGTGCCCGGCTCCGTAAAGCAGGGCTGCCAACCGGTCGAAACGCCCTTGGCCGGAATATACCTTTGGCCGTTCCGCAGCGGATAAAACTCGGGATGCGAGCTTCCGTATGTCTCGGACGGGAACAGGTTGTAAAGATTGTGGTGAAAATTGATGCGGGTTTGCAGCCGGTTGCGTTCCGACCATGTCCGCTCCTCCGGTTTCGCGTAGGACAAGGACAGCGGGCTGAATGTCCGCGAAAGGAAGGCCGGTTCTTCCCGTATATCGGTTCTCGGCACCGCAAGATCGGTCCGCTGCGGCACATCTTCGCCGTCCGGTCCGGGCATGAGCCATCTCACGCCGACATAACGCTCGAGAAAATCATAGACGCCGTTTTTCGTCCCCCCGCTGCTCGGCCCGATAATGGTCAGGCTGTTGCCGTGCGGATGGATGACAAAGCCGTCGCTGCCGAGACCCGCCAATGACGCCGTCACATGCGAATCGCCCCCGGAGGCTGTAGTCCCGACGTATATGCGCAAATATCCGTTCATCGGCCCGCCGCCGGCATGCAGCTCCGCTTCGGTCATTACCGCAAGCGGGGCTCCAGTCGATTTGCCGACATATTCGGCAAGCGTATCGGCCGCCGCTTTTGTCCCCTCGTCCGCATCGGCGGCGATCAGGATGACGGCACGCGCTTGTCCGCCCCTGACAACTTCCAGCGGATGCTGACCCTGCAGCCCTAGCTGATCTAGCTGATCCTGTTGGTCCTGCCCAAAAGCGGAAATCGGCATAAAGGTAAACAACAGCACGATGACAATGAATAACGAAATTCGTTTTGTTACCCGCATCCCCCATCTTCCCTCCTCTTCATAACTTCATACGTACAAACCGGTCTCCAAATGACCAAACCCCCGTGCTGCGTTCCGTATCCTGTGCTTGCGTCCAACACATCCCCCCGAATTGATTTTGGGTCTTTCGGCATTAACGATAGCACCGCCGATGCAAGCCGTATATATAAGTTTTTTTACCGGATAGACGAAAATTAAAATGGCCGGTGCAAATAAAAAAATGCCCGGGCCGGTATTGTCGGTGCATACCGGCCGCAGGCCTTGTCTGATGATTTTTTCAGCTGCGACTTTTTTTAAAATCTCTTAGTCAGACCGGGCCCTTACGGAAATTTCCCGGCGTGCTGCCCGTATATTTCTTGAACGCCCGGATAAACGTAATCCCGTGCAGATAGCCTACCTGTTCCGCAATTTCCTGCACGGTCTTGTCCGGGAATTCCTTGAGCAGGACGATCGCCTTTTCCATCCGGGTCTGCGTGACATAGTCGATAAATTTGACGCCGAATTCTTCTTTGAACAGCCGGCTCAAATAGCTGGGGGATAAGCCGAACTCGCTTTCCAGATGCGCATGGGACAAGTCGGGATCGCTGTAATGATCCAGAATGTACTGTTTGACATCGAAAATGAGCTGATGATTATGCTTGTTGGCGCGCACCAGCCGCATCTGTTCCGCCGTTTGCTCGAGAATGCCGTAAAACTCGCGAACCATCGCTTCGGCCGTCTCGCGCTGCCGCAGGGTGTCGTTAAGCCGCTGATGCGGGCCATCGTTCCATACAGCCTGCAGTTCGTCGGGAAGCTCCGCGATTTCTTTATGCAGATGATCGAGAAGATAGTGCAGCAAGCTGTTCAGCTCGCTTTTGGAAAACAGCTTCAGGCGCAGCGTCTCGTCCAATTCGTGATAATGCGTCTTCCACGCCGGGTCTCCCGACCGGAAAGCCTGGCAAAGCGAGCGAATGACCTGCAGCTGCCGGAATGTTTCGCCCTGCGGCTTCGTGGAGAGATCGGAAGACATGATCAGACGGTTGGTCCCCAGCGACGATTTGTAGGCCAGCGCTTTAGCCGCACTTTGGTACGATTTGGCGGCATACGCGATGTCCGTCTGTGCGGTTCCGATGCCGATCGTAACGGTAAAAGCTATGTTCGTCTCCACCCAAGAGCGCAGCTTCTCGACCGTCGCGATCGCGGCTTGCTCGGTTTGTTCCGGCGACCGGAGCAGGTAAAGCACCCCCATCCGCCGCTCGCCGATCCACTCCGACCAAACGGATAATCCGTCCGCTTCGACAATTTCTTGATAGGCCATCTGGATGACCTGCTTGAGCAAATATTGGTCGGGGCGGCTGAATTGCTTGCCGAATTCGCTGAACTCGTCGATCTCGACCAGAGCGATGAAGAAAAGGCGGCAATCGAGATCGATCCCGACTTGCTCCGATTCCGTCTTCAAGCCGGCAAATGTACCTTCCAAAAGCTGCAGGAACAGATGCCTTTTCCGGTAACGCATGTTTTTCTTGTTTTGCTCCTCAAGCAGCCCCGATTGAGCGAGCAGTTCTTCGATGGCCGTCTCGATATATTTGAATTCGTCGCCCTTGGGCTCAAGCAGCAGAGCCTGCTGCTTCTGCACGGAATATTGAAAGATCCGGTTCGTTATCGTCCGAATCGGCATATAATTCCGTCTCGTCACATAGACGAGCCAAACGATGCCTGAGGCAATAACCGCAAAACCGAATGCAACCCACAGGTAGAACAGCGAGCTGACCCATTCCGCAATGCTGGCGCCATAGATGCCGCTGCGAATCGTCCATCCCGTATAGTCGGATTGTACATGCGACCATTCCTTGCGGTTTTTGGCGCCTGAAGCGGCTGACGGTTCCTGCAAACCGTCCGAATCCTTGGCGGCGAAGACGGTTCCCTTGGAATCGATCAGTTCCAGATAATTGAGCCTGGAATCGGTCATGCTGCGGATCAAACCGCTTAAATGATTCGTGCTGACATTGACGACGATCAGGCTGCGGCTGGAAAGGTCGGCGAACTTGACGAGACTGACAACCTGGCGCGGTGCGGGGTCATTGAGCAGCTCGCTGAATGCTCTTCCGTCGGTCCAGCGGAAAGGCAGCAAGCTCGATACATTACTGCCGACAAATTGCTTGTCTCCGAAATCGTCCAATTTAACGAACGTGTTCGGTGTAAGAATCATGTTATCTTCGGAGCGGTAAAAGTAGATGGAGTCGATCAGCCGATTGTTCTCCATCATTTGGCGCAATACGGCGGCTGTCTGATAATCCGTATATGTGCGGGTTTGCGAAGCAGCCGATTTGAAAAAATCTTTCAGGGGTTCATTGTCAAGAATTTGCTGAACGAGGTACTCGTCAAGACCGCCAAGCGCGCTGTCGATCGATTGCATGACATGATGGGACAGCACTTCGTTTGCTTTTAATGCGGAGTTTTTTGACATTTCGCTGATAGTCAAATAGGCGATCAACAAGAGGGACAAGCTGATGACGAAAAAAACAGGCAAATACGAGAGCAGCATCCGATAAAACAAATTTTTCCGCATAAGCGCCTCCTTCCGGTTTCCTCATCTGCATCATAATGAAATCCGATCCTAAATGGCAAGAGCGAATTTTCCAGGGAAAGCTATTTCAATTCGCGGCAAATCGTATTAACATAATATCAACATAAGTATCAACATAGACATGATACTGTGATTATTCGGCATTGGACGGAGGGGAAATTGTGAAGCGGGCAATGATCGGAGCGATTGCGTCGACAGTAATTTTGGCCGGAGTAACGGCTGCATTTTTGATGAAACATGATTCTTTTGCCGGACGTAGCGACGATTCACGGCAGTCCAATCCGGATGGACGGTTATCTTTGCATATCCTTGTAACCAGACCGGATTCCGCTTCTCTGCCTGTGCCGTCGCTCGATTTCGTCCGGCAGGCGATCGAAACGAAGTTTCGCGTCCAATTAAAAGTGACGGCGATGACAGAAGACGACTACAAGACTCGGCTGGCCGCTTTGCTTGCCGCAAACGACCCGCCCGATATGTGGCTTGGGCTCGGTTCGGACGGAGGCGCGTCCTATGCGTTGGACAACGCCCTTGCGGACATGACGCTGTTCGTATCGCCGACAACGATGCCGAACTATTTCAAATATTGGATGAAGGAAGAAGAGCTGCGCCAGTACCAGTTTCACAACAAGTTCATGCGCGCTCCGGTCCCTTACGACAAACAGGCGTACAGGGCTTACTATATCCGCAAAGACTGGCTGGACCGTCTCGGACTGCCGGTTCCCGATACTTACGATGCCTACGTACGGACGCTTCAAGCGTTCACTTTCGACGATCCGGACGGCAACGGGAAAAACGATACGTACGGCTTCACCGCCTCCGGCGGCGGTGTGAGCTTGTCTACGGATTGGCCGGAATACGTCAAGAACGGGCTGCTGTATCCAGCATACTACGACGGGAAAAGACTCGTCGATATGCAGATGGACGAACGTGTCGGCCATGTCGTGGACGACATCTTGAAAGTGATAAATGCCGGAGTTGTGGAGCCGGACTGGTTTTTGAACAAACGAAACGATACTGTCGATAAAGCGGTTCGCGGCAAGGTCGGCGTCGTGTTGGGGAGTACAACGGACTTTGCCTACGACTCCAACCCGAATAGTCTCCAAACCCGCAGCAAAGCCATCGATCCGCATGCGGACTGGGTCCCGTTCAATCCGTTCGGCCATGAACCGCTGCAGGCTGCCGTCATGCCGGGTTCACCGTTCGTGTTCTCGAATAATGCCGCCGGCCTGAATCCGGACAAACTGAAGCGGCTTGCCGAGATTCTGGATTGGCTGTGCGGGGAAGAAGGATTTTTGCTCACTCATTATGGACTTGAGGGGAAACATTATACGCGCCAGGGGAATACGATTACACTGATTCCATCCGCGATCGAGAACGATATCGTCAAGAAAGGCAATTTTCTCAACATTTGGGACTTTTTCACGCCGAATGCTCCTCAGGCTTTGGGCCTTACGGTGAACGATCCGCGGATGACGGCAAGGGACGCAGCGATTTCCCGGACGCTCGCCGGCATTCCCGTACACGAAGGCATAGGAACAACGTTGACGCCGCCGCTCGGAGTAAGCGCCGAAACGATGCGCGACAAGCAGAACGAACTGCAGGTGAGAATGCTTTTTACGGATAAATCGGGGAAAAATTGGCCGGCCTACCGCAAGGAAATCATGCAAAACTACAACGGCAACGAGATATTCAGTCAGTATGACATCAAAATCCGTGCGGCCCGCGAAGGCAAATAACGTTCTGACGAAGATAACGGTTGACAACGGTCGCCGATATCGGAGTCAGAACGTTTTTTTTCCGCGGTGGACAAAGCTTATTTTAGAAAAAGTCTATATGAGTTAAAAATAATCGCACGTTTTGCGCGGTTATTTTGATTTTTGCTCATGTTTTCAAAAATGTTATATATACTGCGGCGGCATGTCATGGTACGTTAATTGGCGTAATCGATTCAAAAAGGATTGAGATTCGGCCGGCCGATGATCGATCCCCGCTAATCACTACTCGATGCATTGAGGGAGGGATTGGGATGAGTGTTGAAGAAACGGATAACAAAGGGATGAGCAGAAGGAAGATGCTTGCCGCTATAGGGGCGGCAGGACTGGGCGCGCTGGCGGGCAGCGCGCTGCTGGGAGTGCAGCCCGCGTATGCTTCGACGGTCGGTTGGATTAATGTTAAGGATTACGGTGCGGTTGGAAATGGCAGCACGGACGACACTTCAGCCATTCAAACGGCGGTTAATGCGTGCGTGACAGCCGGCGGGGGAGTCGTCTATTTTCCGCCGGGAGACTACAAAATCACGGCAGCCATACAACTATCCGGTCTTCAGCTCGTCACCAATTTGACAGGCGCCAAATTCCTTACGTTGAAGGGGGAAGGGGAGAACTCCCGGATCGTCGCCAGCGGCATTTCTTACATGGTCACCGCCAGCGGTACGAGCAATATCGAGGGAGTCCGGTTCGAGAGTTTATCGTTTTACAGCCCGAATCGAAGCGCTTCCGCCATCGACTGCTCGAAATTTTTGCGTTGGTCCGCAGAAGACTGTTTTTTCATCTATCTCAATAACGGCATTCGATCCACGAATGCGTCCTCCATCTGGGTATGCCGCCTGCAGAACAATCGCTTCGAGAGCTGCAGCAGCTTTGCCATCGACATTCTCCAATGCTACGATTTCACGATTGCCGACAACATCATCGAGAATTGCTGGGGAGGCATTAAGATCGGCGCGCCGAGTACAGGGCAAAGTTTTGCCGGTAACACCATCCGAATCGAGAATAACGTCATCGAAGGCATATCGATCAACCCTGCTATCCAAACTTCTACTTTGATTGCTTCGAAAATAAGCGGGAACTATTTCGAGGCCAATTCCGGCGGAGATATCGAAGTTCATGACGGTCCTCAATTAGGTTTGATCATTGAAGCGAACAGCTTTTCCCCTACTTCAACGCAAAAAAGCCAAACGCCAACGTATTATCCCGTCAAACTATCGCTGCCTAACGGCGTTCACGTGATTAGCAATTTCAGTACCTATTGCCTGGTCGGTGCGGTCGATTCCGGCTTCAATACAAACTCATGCATCTTTTACCACGGCAACGTCATTTCTACAGGGTCCACATACATGGAGAACGCTATCGTCGCAAACTTAGCCAAGCTCTCGCACGTCCAAGCCAATCAAGAGTTCGGCTTGTCCGCGACGAAAGGATTTTACCGGAACCATCCCTCTTACGGAGAACGCTATATCACTTACGGTGGGACCAATCCGCAGACGACGCCGGCGAACTACGGGAGTCGAACGTGGAATGCAGGGGATATCGTCATCAATTACAATCCTGCCGCAGGAGGGTATATAGGGTGGGTTTGCGTGGCCGGCGGATCGCCGGGGACGTTTAAAGATTGGGGAGCCATACAGCCGTAGCTTTAGCGGAATCGGAACGGCAGGCAATTTGATCCGACATTGAGAGGAGGTTGTTTCATGTTACCTTTTAAAATATTTCCGACTACAAGTGGTAACATGCATCATTCTCTTCCGCTCCGGCTCCATTCGGTCGGGTACCACAGCCAGCCTCCGGTTCATCACCCAAACGGCATACATTTCTGTCAGTTGATCATCGGAAAAAGAGGCAGAGGATTGTTTCGAGTGTCCGGCGAAAAAGAATTCGTGCTGAATAGCGAGCAGGCGGTCATCATCAAGCCCGTAATCAGGCATGAATATCGCGCGTTGGATGACGTGTGGGAGACAGCGACCCTTTGGTTTGATTGCAATCCTTTCGTTTTATCGCAATTTCGCATGCAGACGCATAAGCCTATGGAATTGCTCTCCTCGAAACGAGCGATGGAACTTATTGAGTTATTATGGTGGCAGGGAGGCGAGGAGGAAGGAGTGGCATCCAAAACCTCCGAGTTGATTTATTCGCTGCTGCTGGAGATCAAATTGCAATCCGCGGGATTTCAAGAAAAGGACTCCAATCCTGTATTGACGACACAGAAAGTGATGGACTACATTCATATGCATTATGCGCGAAAGCTGACTCTTGACGAACTTTCCAATTTTTCCGGTTATACGCCTCAGCATTTAAACCGGATTTTTAAAAAGGAATCGGGCTGTTCCGTCTATCAGTATATTTTGAGGATACAGTTGGAACAGGCAGCGAATATGCTTCGAAACCAAGAAATGACCGTGGAGCGGGTAGTCTATGAAGTGGGGATGGAATGGAGATCTTTTTACAGGCTGTTCCAAAGGATGTACCAGGTTTCTCCGGGTGAGTTTCGGAATCAAGTAAAACGCAGAACATTCGGTTCATAATACGAAATACCGTGAGCGAATTTAGCTTGCGGTATTTTTTTATTTCTTTAGGGGTTGTTCGTTCATTTTCACCATAATTAGGTTCAGTTCGTACATAACAAATTGTTATCGATTTCGCTAGAATGAGCGTATCTACACAGAAATACTTTAGAGGGGGATAAAAAGATATGAAAAAAAGCTTAAAAGTGATCGCTTCCGCAGCTTCAGCATTCTTGATGTTCACATCGGCAGCAATGGCTGACACAGCGGCAACAACCGGCACTTCCGCTACTGCGACTGCAGCAGCCAAAACATCCGCCGATTTTAAAGATCTGGCTAACGTTGATGCAAGTCTGAAAGCAAAAATTGACGCTCTGTTGAAAGCCGGCGTGATTGAGGGCGTATCTGCCGATTCCTTCGGCATCGACCAAAACATGACTCGCGCTCAAGCTGCAAAAGTGCTGACGCTGATCTACAACGTTAAAGTTGACGATTCCGTTAAAACTTCCGGCTTCTCCGACGTTAATGCTGACGACAAAGCAAACGGCTGGGCAATTCCTTACATCGAAGCCGCTAAAAAAGCAGGTCTGATCGACGGTGTAACGGACACTGCCTTCGCTCCCGGCGACAAGGTTACGCTTGGCCAACTCGCTGCTATGCTCATTAAAGGTCTTGGCAAGAAAGTTGACGTATCCGGAACTCCTTGGTACAAAGATGCAGTCGCTCAAGCAGCAGCTGACAAGCTTCTTCCGGAAGGCGTTGACGGCGCTCAAGCTGCCACTCGCGCTGACCTCGTAACAGGCGCGTTCGGCGGACAAGAAGCTTTTGCTGCTCAAAACAAGCCTGCTGCAGTTTCCGTTAAAGAAGTTAAAATTACCGGCGTGAAGACGGTCCAAGTTATTTTTGATCGCGACGTTGATACTGCAAAAGCTGCGCTGTCCCTGAAGAATGGTTCGGCAGCTGTAACAACAACAACCAAATGGTCTGACGACAAGAAATCGGCTGCGCTGACTCTGACCGATACGAAGCTGATGGCAGGCGAGTACACGGTAACTCTTGCCGGTTTGGATGCAGCTGATATCAAGACAGCAACCGGTACCTTCACCGCTCAGGACGAAACCGTTCAAAAGCTGGAATTCGTCACGACAAGCGATTCGATCGCTTACACCAGTCATGCTGCCGTAACGCTTAAGGCTACGAACCAATATGGCGAAAATGCTTCCTTTACATCCGGTGCCTACTCTGTAATTGCTGGAAACAACAACGATGTTCAGCCGATTATCAGCAAGAATGATGATGGGACACTGAAAATCAAGATGAACACCAAGAGCCTGACGAATGCACAGCAAAACGTATCTGTCATCCCGGTGAACGTATGGTTCATCGATACGCACCTTTCGGTCAGCAAAAACTTCACTCTGGGCGTTGCGCCGTTTGTAACTAAATTGGAACTCGGCGATGTAAAATATACGACCGGTACGGCGATCAACAAGCTGGGAGAAGTGGCTGCGATTGCCTTGAAGCTCTATGATCAATATGGCGGCCTTATCGGAACTGACAGCGACGCTTATTCCAGCGCCAACCTGAACACTCTTTTCACTCCTTATGAAAGCAACCTGCAAGTGGATAAGACGTATGTAAACACGGATCATCCGAACGACCCTTTTGTTCGCGTGTATCTGCTGAACGATCAGGAGAAGTCCGGCGATTACAACCTGCAAGTTTATTATCAAGGTTCATCAGCGACTACAAAGATCAGCGTTAAATGCGCAGCGGTCGCTTCCAAAGTTGCTATCGGCGACTTGGACGGCGTAATTGCTTCCGGAGATAGCGATGTTTATATTCCGATTCTCGCGTACGATGAAGCCGGCAATCAACTGAGCACTGATGACCTGATCGCCGATAAGAACCGCGATCGCATTCATTTGTCGGTTTCCGGTGCAGGTTACGAAGCGAAGATCATGAACACGGGTGACAAGAAGGGCACTATTCACATTCCTATGGTGACCGCTCCTGCGAAGAGCGTTATCTCTGTCACGGCATACATTGCAACAACCGGTGCCAGCAGCACATCTACGAAGAATTATACCATCGCTGATGTCCGCACTCCTGATCGTCTGAAGATCGCTACTGAGCCGGCTAAGAAAATCGTTGCCGGAACTAACTCTTACACGCCGTTCGTTGTTCAAGCTATCGATCAAAACGGTTCCAGCCGCGATAATTTCTACATCCTTAACAACGCTGGCGCAATGGTAACAACTGCAACTCCAATTACCGGTGTTCCGGCGTCCGCCACTGATGTCCTGACTGCCGGCGTTGTCGGTAATGTATACTACTATGCGCGTGTTACTCAGTCTGGAACGAACTCGACTAACTTTATGATTACACCGTCCGCCGATAACAAAGTAAATGCGGATCCGGGCGTTCCAACGACACCGGTTACCGGAAGCGGTGCGGCTTCTACCGTATCACCCGCTAACTTCGGCAGCCTGCTGAACAAACGTTTGGCGTATTTCGATCTGGGTAACGGCACCTATGCTTATAGGATTACCGACTTCGACAGACTGAACGACACTTATCGTATTTATGCTTTTCCAGGTGCTAACGGCACTGTAACGTTCAAGGTAGAATTGGTTAAAGCTTTGATTACTGCTGTCGATGCGTCAGGCAACATTACTGCAACGAAAGAAACAGTAATAGATACTCAAACAAGAAGTGTAGACGTTGTTCCAAGTACCGCGGATCTGACATACTCGCTTAACAGTATAGCGACACTTTGGAATGCGCTGGATAGCGGAGTTATCAAGGATACCAGCTATGTAAATTCAGCCGGAACAACAATAACGGTTGATGATGATGCGGTGCAAAAGGCGGCTCCATACAGCAAATTTGCTCGTGAAATCACGATATCCGCTAAACATGCATCCGGCGATGCGGTTGCAATTCCGAAGAAAATTACGGCAGTTGTTACTTCCAATCCAAGCGTCGCTCAAGCAGTTTATTGGACCAACCCGGCTACTAATGATCAAAAAGCATACGTCATCGGTAAAAAAGCCGGTACAGCCATAGTCAGCGTAACATTCCAGGCCAATGACGGAACGCAAAAGCAGTTGTCCACTACAGTAACGGTTAAGGGCGATGCACTGACAGCTGATTATCTGAAAAATGGGAATACCGGAGTACAAGCCTTCACATTTTCTACAGCCGGTGTAATTGCCAACGCATGGGATGCTATGAACTTGTCCACTTTTGACAACTATAACGTAGAGTACAATAAGCAGGCAGCCCTTCAGTATAACTACTTGCTGGGTGTAACGTTCTCCTTCTCAAACGTGAAGCCAATCAATAGCGCTCTTGCACAAGGTTCTATTTCCATCGATCAATATGGCAACATCTCCACAACCGGCGGCAACGTAACCTTCGACGTAACAGCTACCGCGCCCAACGGTAAGTCCGTGACAACTCCGTTCAAGATCAACTAACGATTCAAAAAAAAGGAGATCCTTCCGGGATCTTCTTTTTGTCTCATTTGTTGCCTGGGGGGCATTTCCCGCGCTCCTCCTGCGCGAAAAAATCCCGCACATACTGCACCCAGCCTCTGGCGGCGTAAGAGAGGTAGCTGTTTTTCCGCCAAATGATGGCGATGTTCCACTCGATAGTGGGCTTGACAGACGGGATGACCGCGATATGCGAAGGATCGAGCTTGTGGCAAACCGTCTCCGGCAAAAAGGCAATGCCGTGATTGGCGGCGACCATCTCGCTGATAAAATCCCACTGCGTGCTTTCGTACGCGATGCTCGGCTCGAAGCCCTCGCGAATGCACGCTTCGCGGACGCGGTCGTACAAGGCGAAGCCTTGACGGAACACAATGAACGGTTCCCCGGACAGCTCGCCGAGAGCTACTTCGCTTCTGTGAGCAAGCGGATGTGCGTTATTAACGATCAGCATCAACTCCCGCTCGACCAGCGGCACGATCTCGAAAACTTCCGCGTCGACAGGCAGCACGACGATGCCCAGATCAATGCTTCCGGCGAGCAAAGACTGTTCGATCTGCCTGCTGCCTTCTTCGATAACTTGAATATCGACTTGCGGATGTTCGTTTCGAAACCGGCTGATGATTTTGGGGAAAAAGCTGGAGCCTACGACGGGAGGCAGCCCCAGTTTGAATTTGCCCTTTTTCATTTGGGCGACGTCCGCCAGTGCGGCGGAAAAATCGTCGATCGCTTTAAAAATCAGCTGCGCATGAAGGTGCGCCACTTCGCCCGCATCGGTTAACCGAACCCGCCGCGTGGAGCGGTCCAGCAGGACGACGCCAAGATCGTCTTCCAGCGCTTTCAGCATTTTGCTTAACGTCGGCTGCGATACGTGGAGGTTTTGGCTTGCTTTTGAGAAGCTGACTTGATCGGCTATTTCCCGGAAGTAGCCCAGCTGTCTTAGATCCATAATGAACGCACCTCTTCATTTATAGCATTATCGCATAAATACTATTCGATATATGTATTTTACCTATAAAAGACAGAGGAGTAAACTGGAAAAAGAAAGCGTTTTACACAACCGCATTTATCATGCAGGAGGTCACAAATAATGAACCCACGCGACGTTGTCATCGTAAGCGCGGTGCGCACGCCGATCGCCAATTTTAACGGCGCATTGAAAGACGTGTCCGCCGTGCGGCTCGGTTCGGTCGTCATTCAAGCCGCTCTAAAGCAGGCGGCCATCGAGCCGGCCCAAGTGGACGAGGTGCTGATGGGCAACGTGCTCCAGGCCGGCCTCGGGCAAAACCCGGCGAGGCAAGCGCTTTTGGCGGCGGGCCTGCCGCAGGAAATTCCGGCCGCGACGATTAACAAAGTGTGCGGCTCTGGGCTCAAAGCCGTACATCTCGCCTGGCAGTCGATCGCATGCGGCGAGAGCGACATTGCCGTCGCCGGCGGCATGGAAAATATGAGCCAGGCGCCCTATTTGCTGCCCGGAGCGCGCGGCGGCTACCGGTTGGGCGACCGGAGCGCTGTCGACAGCATGATCCGCGACGGCTTGTGGTGCGCGTCGGGCGATTATCACATGGGCGTCACGGCGGAACATTTGTGCGACCGGTATGCGCTCACCCGGGAGCATCTGGATCGGTTCGCGTGCGAGAGCCAGCGCAAAGCGGCGGCGGCTGTCCGGGCAGGCCGGTTCAAGGACGAAATCGTGCCCGTTGAGATCCCGCAGCGCCAAGGTGCCGGTGCCGGACCGGTCGTGGTCGACACGGACGAGTATCCGCGCCCGGATACGACCCTGGAGGCGCTGGCCCGCCTGCGTCCGGCTTTTCAAAAAGACGGACGCGTAACCGCCGGCAACTCGTCCGGCATCAACGACGGCGCCGCCGCGCTCGTGCTCATGAGCGCGGCCAAAGCCAAGGAGCTCGGGCGGAGGCCCCTCGCTGCGATTCGCGCCAATGCGGCGGCAGGCGTAGACCCGGCCCTGATGGGCATCGGTCCGGTGCCTGCAACGCGCAGGGCGCTGGAGAAAAGCGGGCTCGCGATGGCGGATATCGGCCTGATCGAAGCGAACGAAGCGTTCGCCGCGCAGTCGCTGGCCTTCGCCGGCCATTTCGAATTCGACCCGGCCATTTTGAATGTGAACGGAGGGGCGATTGCTTTGGGGCATCCGATCGGGGCCAGCGGGGCGCGCATTCTCGTTACCCTGCTTCATGAAATGAAGCGCAGAAGCGAAGTCAGGTACGGCCTTGCCGCCCTGTGCATCGGCGGGGGCCAGGGCATTGCCACCATTGTGGAAAGGTGGAACGAATAAACCTTGCGGGAGGCTATGAAAGCATGAAAACCATCTTAACTTCTTTTGCGGAAGCGGTTAGTGAAATACGGGATGGCGCTACGCTGATGGTAGGCGGATTCGGTCTGGTCGGGATTCCGGAAAATTTGATTCTCGCTCTGGCGGACAAAGGAACAAAGGACTTGACGGTCATTTCCAACAACTGCGGCGTCGACGACTGGGGGCTCGGCTTGCTGCTGCGAAACAGGCAAATCAAAAAAATTATCGCCTCCTATGTAGGCGAAAACAAGGAATTCGAGCGCCAGGTGCTGGCGGGCGAAATCGAAGTGGAGCTGACACCGCAGGGCACGCTGGCCGAAAGAATCAGGGCGGGAGGCGCGGGAATCCCGGCCTTTTACACGCCGGCAGGGGTCGGAACCCCCATCGCGGAAGGCAAGGAAATACGCCGGTTCAACGGGACGGATTATATGCTCGTCCATGCGCTCACCGCCGATTTCAGCTTCGTTCGCGCTCATGTGGCGGATACGATGGGCAATCTGGTCTATAACAAAACGGCGCGGAATTTCAACCCGATGATGGCTGCGGCGGGGAAAGTGACGATCGCCGAGGCGGAGCGGCTGGTCGAAGCCGGGCAAATCGATCCCGAACACATTCATACGCCGGGCATTTACGTGCAAAAGCTGATCACAGGCCGGCAGCAAAAACGGATCGAAAAACGGACGACGACAGGATGACCCGCATAATAATGGGGAGGAGCAACGACGATGGAAGAAAAACAGCTTTCATTGCGGGAGAGAATTGCAAAGCGGGCGGAAAAAGAAATTGAGAGCGGTTTCTACGTAAATCTGGGCATCGGAATTCCGACGCTGGTCGCCAATTTTATTTCCGCTCATAAGCAGGTCGTACTGCAGTCGGAAAACGGGCTGCTCGGCATCGGGCCGTACCCGGCTCCGCACGAAGTCGATCCCGATCTCATCAACGCCGGCAAAGAGACGGTGACGACGATCCGGGGATCGTCTTTTTTCAGCAGCGCCGATTCGTTCGCCATGATTCGTGGCGGGCATATTGACCTGGCGATTCTTGGAGGCATGGAAGTGTCCCGCAGCGGGGACTTGGCCAACTGGGTCATTCCCGGCAAAATGATCAAAGGGATGGGCGGCGCGATGGACCTTGTGCACGGCGCCAAGCGCATCATCGTCATCATGGACCATGTGAACAAAAACGGGGATCCGAAAATACTTGACCAATGCACGCTGCCTCTTACGGGCAAGCAGGTAGTGAACCGGATCATTACGGACCGCGCGGTCATCGACGTAACGCCGAACGGTCTGCGCCTCGTCGAAGCGGCTGCCGGATATACGGTTGAAGACATTCAGCGCGCCACGCAGCCGAAGCTTTTCATAGATGAACATATTGTGCTCGACGCTTATTGAAGCTATGCAAAATAAACAAGAATAAACAAAATTACGGTACCGGTCTCTTGCGCCATTCGTGCGTGCAGAGGCCTTTTTTGTTTGACAAAGCCCGCTCCCTGCAAGAATTTCTTGACAAAGAATAGGGTGGGGAGTACTATGGTTTTACAAATGTAATTAATTAAAACATATGTAAAAGGAGGGTCCGCAAGTGGCTGTAAAGTTCATTCAGAAGACGGAAATGTCTACGGAAAAATTGTTGGATCTGTACTATCAAATGTGGCTTGTGCGCTATTTTGACGAAAAAGTGGACGAATTTTTTGCCAAAGGTCTTATTCATGGAACGACCCATCTGTGCGTCGGGCAGGAGGGAACGGCTGTAGGAGCTTGCGCCGTACTGGAAGAGAGGGACAAAATTACAAGCACGCATCGCGGGCACGGACATTGCATTGCCAAAGGCGCCGAAGCGAGCAAAATGATGGCCGAGCTGTTCGGCCGCGAAACCGGCTACTGCAAAGGAAAAGGCGGCTCCATGCACATCGCCGACGTCGATAAGGGAAATCTCGGAGCCAACGGCATCGTCGGCGGAGGCATCCCGATTGCCGCCGGAGCGGCGCTTACCTCCAAGATGAAAAATCTCGGGTACGTTGTGCTGTGCTTTTTCGGCGACGGAGCGAGCAATGAAGGAAGCTTCCATGAAGCGGTCAACCTGGCGGCGGTTTGGCAGCTGCCTGTCGTTTTTTTCTGCGAGAACAACCAATACGGCATGTCCGGCCCGGCCAAAGAGATGATCGGCGCCGAGCATATCGCGGACCGTTCCAAAGCTTACGGCATTCCCGGCGTTGTCGTCGAGGGAAACGATATTTTCGAAGTGATGCGGGTGACGAAAGAGGCGGTCGACCGCGCGCGGTCCGGAGCCGGCCCGACATTGATCGAAGCGAAAACGTACCGCTGGAAAGGGCACTCGAAAAGCGATGCCAAAAAGTACAGAACGAAGGAAGAAGAGCAGTTCTGGAAAGAAGAAAAAGATCCGATCGTCCATATGGCTCAAAGATTGCTGGACGAACAGGTAGCTTCGCAGGATGAACTGGCGCGGCTGCAGCAGCGAGCGCTGGAAGAAATCGAAGCGGCCGTGAAGTTCGCGGAGCAAAGTCCGATGCCGTCTATGGATGCTCTTGAAGAGGACGTATATGCATAAAGCCGGGGAATCACGGCCGGGAGGAGAACAAACATGAGGGAACTCACCTATTTGGAAGCGGTTAAAGAAGCGATGTCGCAAATGATGAGGGAAAATGAGGACGTTTTTGTGCTCGGCGAAGACATCGGCGTATATGGCGGCGCTTTTGGCGTGACGAGAGGGATGATCGAAGAATTCGGTCCCGAAAGAATCCGCAATACGCCGATTTCGGAATCGGCGATCGCAGGCGCGGCCGTCGGGGCGGCGCTGACCGGGATGAGACCGATTTTGGAGCTGCAATTTTCCGATTTTATTACGATCGCTACGGATCAAATCGTCAATCAGGCGGCCAAAATCCGCTACATGTACGGCGGCAAAGGAAAAGTGCCTATGGTGCTGCGCACGCCTGCAGGTTCCGGAACGGGCGCAGCCGCGCAGCATTCGCAAAGCCTGGAGGCCTGGATGGCGCACATTCCCGGGCTGAAGGTCGTTCAGCCGTCGACGGCGTACGATGCCAAAGGTTTGCTGCGGGCGGCGGTCGAGGACGATAATCCCGTCATTTTTTACGAGCACAAATTGCTGTACAGAACGAAAGGCCCGGTTCCCGAAGAGCCTTACACATTGCCGCTCGGCAAGGCGGATGTGAAGCGCAAAGGCAGCGATGTTACGGTAGTCGCCACGTCGATTATGGTTCACAAGGCGCTGGAAGCCGCGGAATTGCTCGACCGGGAAGGCATCAGCATCGAAGTCGTTGACCCGAGAACGCTCGTTCCGCTTGATATCGAAACGATTGTCGAGTCTGTCAAACGCACCGGACGCCTGGTCGTCGTCCATGAAGCGGTGAAGCGCGGGGGATTCGGCGCGGAAATCGTCAGCCAAGTGACGGAAAGCGAAGCGTTCGATTATTTGGATGCGCCGATACAGCGGCTGGGGGGGATGGCGGTGCCGATTCCGTACAATCCGTTTTTGGAAAAGAAAGCGGTTCCCCAAGTCGACGATATCGTCCATGCGGTTAAATTGACGCTGAAGTAAAGCGGCAGGAGGCCTGAGCAACATGTTGAATGAAGTGTTTATGCCCAAGCTGGGCATGACGATGGAAACAGGAACGATCATCAAATGGTTCAAGGAGGAAGGGGAGGCGGTCCGGCAGGGCGAGGTGCTGCTGGAAGTTTTGACCGACAAAATCAATATCGAAGTCGAAGCCTACCACTCCGGACTATTATTGAAGCGTTACTATGAGGAAGATTCCGTTGTTGCGGTTAATCATATTATCGGCTATATCGGCGAAGCCGGCGATCTGGCCCCCGACGGCCCGCCGGACGCCGCAGGCTTGGCGCAGGATAGCGGCGGCGCCACGCAGGAGCGGGATGCGGCGGCAGAGCAGGATGCGGCTGCCGCGGCTTCGCCGGACGGCCAAGAAGCGGCCCGCCCGGCGGGCAAGCCGCGCGCTACGCCCGCAGCCCGCAAAGCCGCTCGGGAGCGCGGCATCGAGCTGGCCGCGGTTGCCGGCAGCGGCGAGCACGGGCGCATTCACCGCACGGACGTCGAGCGCCACGCCGCCGATGCTGCGGCCGCGCAGCAAGCGCTGGCGACGCCGCTTGCGAAGCAGATCGCTGCAGCCGGCGGCCTGCAGCTCGACGCGATCGCGGGCAGCGGCGACCGCGGCAAAATCGTCCGCGCGGACGTCGAGCGCGCGCTTCATGCAGGCGCGGCGAACAGCGCCGCCGCCGAGCCGTCATCCGCGCAGGCGGGTGCGCAGCGCACGGTCAAGCTGCAGGGCATGCGCAAAATTATCGCGCAGCGCATGGCGCAAAGCGCCTTTACGGCGCCGCATGTCACCCTCACATCGACTGTCGACATGACGGCGGCCAAGGCGCTGCGGGCCGAACTGCTGCCGGTTATCGAGCGGCAGACGGGACTACGCATTTCGTATACGGAAATTTTGCTTAAAGCGGTTTCAGCCTGTCTGGTTCGCCATCCGCTCCTCAATGCGCGCTGGAAAGACGACGAAGTCGTGCTGAGCGATCGCGTCAACATCGGACTGGCCGTGTCCGTGAAGGATGGCCTGATGGTTCCGGTTATTAACGGCGCAGAGCAAATGGGACTGGCCGAACTGGTCAGGAAGTCGAAGGAGCTGGCGGCCGGCGCGAGAGACAATAAGCTGAAGCCGGAAGATTTGAGCGGGGGCACGTTCACCGTAAGCAACCTGGGGATGTATGCGGTCGATTCGTTCACGCCGATTATTAATCAGCCCGAGGTGGCCATTCTTGGCGTGGGCCAAATTCAGGATCAGCCTGCGGCTGTTGACGGCCAAATTGCCATTCGCCCGATGATGACGATCAGTCTGTCGTTTGACCATCGGGTTATTGACGGCGCTCCTGCGGCGGCATTTTTAACCGATTTGAAAAACGTGCTGGAGCATCCTTTTCAATTACTAGTCTGAGGTCTGAGGTGAAAATCTAATGAACGCTTACGATTTGGCTGTACTTGGCGGAGGCCCGGGGGGATATGTCGCCGCTATTCGCGCCGCCAGGCTCGGGCTATCCGTTGCGCTGATCGAAGGGTCCGAGCTCGGCGGGACTTGTCTGAACCGGGGCTGCATTCCTTCGAAGACGCTGCTCCATATGGCGGAAATCGCCGAAGCGATCCATAAAGCGCACGATTGGGGCATTCAAACGGGTCCGGTCTCTTTTTCCTGGAAAACGATGCTGGACCGGCAGTCGCAAGTGATCGGGCAGCTGCGCAGCGGCATCGCCGGGCTGCTGAAAGCGAACAAAATCGCCCACATCCGCGGTTGGGGCCAAGTGACCGGCGTTGGCGAGATCGCCGTACAAACCGCAGAAGGGGATATCGCTGTCAGCGCGCGGAAAATCATTTTGGCGACCGGCTCGAAGCCTTTTGTTCCTCCGATTCCGGGACTGGCCGAAGCCTCGTTCTATACGAGCGATACGATTTTTCAAATGGAGCGCATTCCGGCTTCGCTGGCGATAATCGGGGGCGGAGTCATCGGCGTGGAGTTCGCAGCGATGTTTTCCGCGTTCGGCTCCGAGGTAACGATCATCGAAGCTGCCGAGCGCATCGTGCCGGGTGAGGACGAAGCGGCTTCGCAAGCGCTGGCGAAGGCGCTCAGGCAGCGCGGCGTGACGATTTTGACGGGCACGAAAGTCGAGCATGTCCGGCAGGCGGGTGCGCACGTCCATATTGCGGCGTCCGGGAAGTCGAGCGAGCTGTCGGCGGAAGCGCTCTTGGTCGCAGTGGGGCGGGTGCCCAATCTCAAAGGGCTGGAGCACTTCGCTTTGGAAATGAACGGCCGCTATGTCAAGGCGAACGAGCGGATGGAAACGAGTGTGGATAACGTATACGCCATCGGCGATCTCATAGGGGGATGGCAGCTCGCTCACGTTGCGAGCGCGGAAGGCTTGGTCGCCGCATCGAACGCGGCCGGGAAGCGGGAATCCGTCAATTACAAAATTATTCCCAGATGCATATACACCCATCCGGAAATCGCCAGCGTCGGCATGACCGAGCAGGAGGCGAGAAACAGCGGGCTGCCCGTCAAGGTACACACCTACTCGCTGAGGGGCAACGGGAAGGCGATATCGATGGGCGAATCGGACGGATTCGTCAAACTCATCGCCGATGAGCGGTACGGCGAAATTTTGGGCGTTACGATGGTCGGGCCCCATGTCACCGATATGATCGCTACTTCCTCCGCATTTATGCATTTGGAGGGAACGGCGGCGGAATGGGCCAAGCTGATTCATCCGCATCCGACGGTGTCGGAAGCTTTCTTTGAAGCGGCCAACGGATGGCTGGGATTGGGAGTTCACTAGAACGGGAGGAAGATATGATGATGAACTTGAACAAAAAGCTGCTGGAGCTTGACCGCCGAGGCGGGGTTATCCGCGTGGGCCTTGTGGGAGCGGGCCAAATGGGAAGAGGGATGATCTCGCAAATCGAGAGCATGAAAGGGATGCGCGTGGCGGCGACGGCCGACGTGCGCGTCGAGAACGCCCGCAACGCGTACCTGTACGCCGGTGTGAAGCCGGAGCGGATCGTAGAGACGCGGGAGCTGGAAAAAGCGGAGCGCGCGATCGGGCAGCAGCATGTCGTCGTCACCGACGATATGCACCTGCTGCTGGCGCTGCCGAACATCGACGTGATCGTCGATGCGACCGGGGTGCCGAGCGTCGGCGCGGAAATCGCTTGGAAAGCGATTTTGAATAAAAAGCACATCGTCATGCTTAACGTCGAAACGGACGTAACCGTCGGCCCGCTGCTGAACAAAATGGCGGCCTCCGCCGACGTCGTCTACACGGGCTCCGCCGGGGACGAGCCTGGCGCGGTGATGGAGCTGTACAATTTTGCCGACGCCATCGGCTTCGAGGTTGTGGCGATCGGCAAAGGCAAAAACAACCCGCTCAACGTGCAAGCGACGCCGGATTCGGCGCGGGAGGCGGCGCTGCGTGTCGGAGCGAACCCGAAAATGATCGCTTCGTTCCAGGACGGGACGAAGACGATGATCGAGATGACCGCGGTCGCCAATGCGACCGGATTTATACCCGACCGGCCGGGGATGCACGGCCCGAGCGCGCAGGTGAGCGAGCTGACGGACATATTGCGGCTGAAGGAAGACGGCGGGATTTTAGAGCGGACGGGTGTGGTGGAGTACGTCAACGGCGTCGCGCCGGGGGTGTTCGTCATCGTCACATCGGATAAGGAAGAAGTCCGGCATGAGATGGAATACTTGAAAATGGGAGCAGGCCCGAACTACGTGCTATTCCGCCCGTATCATTTGACGAGCCTGGAGACGCCGCTGTCGGTGGCGAGCGCTTACTTTTACAAGGAGCAGACGATTGCGCCATGGAAAGGGCTTGTAGCGGAGACGGTAGCGGTCGCGAAAAAAGATTTGCAGCCGGGAGACCGTCTGGACGGCATCGGCGGGTTTACGGTATACGGGACGATCATGACGGCCGCGGATGCGAAGCAGTGCGGCGGTCTGCCGATCGGACTCGTGCAGGCGCAGACGGTGAACCGGGCCGTCAAGGCGGGGGAGGTTATTACCTACGACGCCATCGAGCAGACGTCCCATTCTGTCATTTGGGAACTGAGAAAGCTGCAGGACCGAGAAGGCTATTGAGAAATGCGCCCGGCCGGAGTTGGCGCGTCCGCTCTTGGCCTTTTGGCTGTGCGGAAATTTGCTGCAAACGAGACTGCAGGTAGGTTAAAGCAGCGCATTCCTATTTGTTAGTGCGAAGAAAACTTGCAATAATCAAATTGTTATGAAAGCCGCGGGTTGGGGGAACCAGAGGGGCGCAGCACTGCCCAGCGTTCGCACCGCGCACAGCACCCAAGCGTTCGCATCGCGCGCAGTTCCCAGCGTTCGTACCGCTTGCAGTTCCCAGCGTTTGCACCGCGCACAGCACCCAGCGTTCGCACCGCTTGCAGTTCCCAGCGTTTGCACCGCTTGAAGTTCCCAGCGTTCGCATCGCGCACAGCACCCAGCGTTCGCACCGCTTGCAGTTCCCAGCGCGCGGTGTTACGCTGCATGACGGCGATCGGTCGACCACTTACCGGGGCTGCTGGAAAACCTGCAAAAGTGCAGGAATTTCCTGCAATAATGGTCCATTTTAGCGAAAAACCTGCAAAAGTGCAGGAATTTTCGCTAAAAGTGAACCTGAACCCATCTCCCCGCTGAAAAGCCTGCACATTTGCAGGAATTTTTCATGGCCGGCGACCAAGAGCGCAAATTCATGTATTTTTGCAGGTTTTTTTCGTGCAGTCAGCCAGATTGTGGTATCGCCCTCTGACGTGGGGGTTTTTCAAGAGATTTCATGGCCGGCGACCAAGAGCGCAAATTCATGTATTTTTGCAGTTTTTTTCGTGCAGCCAGACGGATTGTGACTATCGACTCGGACGCGGGGGGGTTCAAGGGCGCATTAGGAGCAAAAAGCCGGACAATCTTTCACAGGTTTTTTTTCGCACAGCCGGGCAGAACTTTTCCGCACCCGACACAGCTAGGCGGGTATGTGCGCCCAGCTCCTGCTTACGGGTTTCTCGGCAGCCTGCGGAATCAGGCGGTTTTTGCTTAAACAGGGCTTGCTTCGGCTTGCTGAAATCGGCGAATCCACCTTCGGCGCAAACCGGCGAGGGTGGATTTTTCCTCATTGAAGGAATGGAATCTGTCCTATATTATGATATAATCTGGATATTGATTACGGGTGATGGGATTGATCTATGATGACTGATGAGGAAAAGAAATTTTTGCTCAAAATTAGCCGGATGTACTATTTCGACGAATGGACGCAAGCCGAGATCGCCAAAAAAATCGGCGTTTCCAGGCCGATTATTTCCAAAGCTTTGCAGAGAGCCCGCAATGAAGGGCTGGTCGAAATCATTATTCACGACGACGGCTTTCCGACGATCGATATGGAGCAGGAAATTGAAAGCGTTTATTCTCTGGAAGACGTCATCGTCGTGCCTACGGCCGAAATGCCCCCTGAGATGAGCAAAACCGCCGTTTCCAAGGCTGCTGCGGCGTACATCGCCAAGCACCTGAAGGACGTGTCCAGGCTCGGCGTATCCTGGGGCAGAACGCTGCACGGCATCGTCAAGGAGTTCCCGAGCGACGCTTACGAGCAGCTCAAAATTATCCCTTTGGTAGGGGGGATGGGCTCCAACCGGATTGAGCTCCATTCCAATCAAATCGCCTTCGAGCTGTCCAAAAAATTAAGCTGCAGCTGCGAGTCGCTGTACGCGCCCGCCATCGTGGAAAGCGGCAGCCTGCGCGATCTGCTGCTGCAAACGCCGACCGTCGCCGATGTGCTGGAAGAAGCGAGAAGCATCGATATGGCCGTTGTAGGCATCGGCAATCCGTTCGTGCAGTCGACGATGGAGGAAATCGGGTACCTGGCCCGGGCGGAAATGGAAGATATCCGGAAGGCCGGGGTCGTCGGCGACATCAACTCCTGTTTTATACGCGCAGACGGTTCCATTGCCACAAATACGATCAACGAGCGGGTCATCGGCGTCAATGTCGAGGATTTGCGCAAAGTAAGCAAAGTAGTCGCGGTTGCGCAGGGCACCCACAAAGTGGAGAGCATTCTGGCTACGCTTGGCGGAGGATACATCGACGTGCTTATTACCGACGAGCAGACAGCGCAGGACCTCGTGCGAAAAATGAATAAAAAGAAGTCGACAATCTCATAATAAAGACGCAAAGGGTTGCATGAATACATGCGATCCTTTTGTTTTCAAGAGAAATATTGTTATTGACACCAAAAATGAAAGCGGTTTATAATACAAATGTAATTAAGTAAAACAAATGTAAATCGAGATTGAGGTGAGGTAAAGTGCAATGGTGGAATTCGGCAATATTGCTGCTGATCATTGCGTGGTTTCTCCAAGTCGCCCTTAGCTTTGTCCAAACGAAACATTATCAGCAAACGGTAAGAACGATGTCGAATCAGGGGTCGGGATTTTTAGGAGTGGGAGTGGTGAAGAGGCGGCTGGGCATCGGATCCGTTGTCATCTTGGTAACGAATCCGGAATGCATCGTTACCCAAGCCAAAGAGTTGACCGGAGTTACGGTCTTCGGACGGTTCAAGCCGGCGAAGGACTTCATCGGACGATCGGTTAACGAACTAGAGAATGAGCGCTCGGCGCACTCGCGTTATCATGCGGTAAGACAGGCCGCGGCCAGAATCAAACAACAGCTCGCCCAACAATAAGGAGGGAACTCGAATGGATTTTCTCGTACATGTAGCGGAAGGGTTTATCGGGATGTTTCAAGCCGGGGGCAAAACGTTCGTCGGATTGCTTACAGGCATTATCCCGACCCTCATTTGTTTAATCACGGTGATCAATGCGATCATCAAATTCGTCGGCGAAGAGCGGATCAACCGCTTTGCCCAAAAAACGACCAAATACGCTTTGCTGCGCTACACGGTGTTTCCGATTCTTGCCGTATTTTTTATGACTAACCCGATGTGCTACAGCTTTGGCAAATTTTTGCCCGAACGTCAAAAGCCCGCTTTTTACGATTCGGCCGTATCTTTCGTCCATCCGATTACAGGGCTGTTCGCCCACGCCAACGCTTCCGAGCTGTTCGTATATCTGGGTATCGCAAGCGGCATTACCGCGCTGAACCTTTCGCTCGGGCCCTTGGCGATCCGGTACTTCCTCGTCGGCATTATCGTCATCTTGATCCGCGGTCTCGTTACGGAATGGATTACGGCGTCCATGCTGCGCAAAAAAGAATCTCAAGCCCTCTAATCGAAAGGAGACGGCAACATGACAACTGGCACAACTTATCATGCTGTAAGGGTCAGCAAAGGAACCGGCGGATGGGGAACGGGCTTCGTCGTTCAGCCGGATGAGAACAGGAAATATATCGTGTCCGTTACCGGAGGCGGCATCCACCCGGTCGCGCAGGCGATCGCCGATATGACCGGCGCAGAAGCGAAGGACGGCTTCAGCACGGCGATCGAAAGCGACGAGATGGCGTGCGTCATCATCGATTGCGGAGGTACGGCCCGCTGCGGCGTATATCCGAAAATGGGCATCTTGACGCTGAACGTGCATGCGACTTCGCCTTCCGGTCCGCTAATGAAATACATTAACGAAGACAACTTCGTCTCGGGCGTAACCGTAAGCTGCATATCCCCTCTGGACGGAAGCGCGGAAACGGTGCAAGCTCCGGCCGCAGCGCCCAAGTCGGTCGCGGAAATTAAAGCGGACGCCAAGGCCCGGGCTAAGGAAATGTATCCGAAGGGCCAGAAATCCAGTTTTATCGTCAACATCGGCCGCGCTATGGGCAACGTCGTCAGCGTGTTTTATCAGGCGGGCCGGGAAACGATCGATATGGTGCTGAAAAATATTTTGCCTTTCATGGCTTTTGTAAGCGCGATCATGGGTATCATTGTCTACACGGGAATCGGCGATCTGATCGCCAAATTCGTCACCCCGCTGGCCGGCAACCTGATCGGTCTGATCATTCTCTCCATCGTTTGCGCGATTCCGATCCTGTCGCCGATGCTCGGGCCGGGAGCGGTTATCGCTCAAGTCGTCGGGGTGCTGGTGGGCACGGAAATCGGCAAAGGATCGATTCCGCCGCAGCTCGCTTTGCCCGCATTGTTCGCGATTAACCCGCAGGTAGGGTGCGACTTTGTCCCGGTCGGGCTAACGCTGGGCGAAGCGAAGCCGGAGACGATTGAGGTAGGCGTGCCGGCGGTGCTGCTATCCCGTCAAATCACCGGACCTATTGCCGTCCTTGTCGCTTACTTGTGCAGCTTTGGCTTGTATTCCTAATATAGAAACGAAAAAACGCGGAGGTGTTGGAGTTGCAAATTTTATACGATGCAGCCATTACTGAAATTGGCGACGATGTCCCCATGATTGTTGAAGAAAACATGTTGATTTTTTTCGATCAAAAAGTACCGAAAGAACTGCACGACGTAGCCGTTCTGCATAAGGACGGAAGCCTTGCGGACGATATCCGGGACGGCGATACGCTGGTGCTTGGCGATGCCGAATATCCGATTATTTTTGTGGGAGATACGGCCAATTCTACGATTCGTTCGCTGGGCCACTTTACCGTCAACTTCACCGGCGATACGTCGGAAGCTTTGCCCGGAAGCATCTACGTGGAGGCCGGACCGGTTCCCGAAGTGAGCGCGGGCTCCTCGCTCCGCTTTGTTAGAGACAAATAAACGAATCCTGGGAGGGAAACCATCATGAATTTGAATCAAAAGCTGCTGGAACTGGACCGCCGAGGCGGGGTTATCCGCGTGGGCCTTGTGGGAGCGGGCCAGATGGGAAGAGGGATGATCTCGCAAATCGAGAGCATGAAAGGGATGTGCGTGGCGGCAACGGCCGATGTGCGCGTCGAGAACGCCCGCAACGCATACCTGCACGCCGGTGTGAAGCCGGAGCGGATCGTGGAGACGCGGGAGCTGGAAAAAGCGGAGCGCGCGATCGGGCAGCAGCATGTCGTCGTCACCGACGATATGCACCTGCTGCTGGCGCTGCCGAACATCGACGTGATCGTCGATGCGACCGGGGTGCCGAGCGTCGGCGCGGAAATCGCCTGGAAAGCGATTTTGAACAAAAAGCACATCGTCATGCTCAACGTCGAAACGGACGTCACCGTCGGCCCGCTGCTGAACAAAATGGCGGCCTCCGCCGGCGTCGTCTACACGGGCTCCGCCGGGGACGAGCCTGGCGCGGTGATGGAGCTGTACAACTTTGCGGACGCCATCGGCTTCGAGGTTGTGGCGATCGGCAAAGGCAAAAACAACCCGCTCAACGTGCAGGCGACGCCGGATTCGGCGCGGGAGGCGGCATTGCGCGTCGGAGCCAACCCGAAAATGATCGCTTCGTTCCAGGACGGGACGAAGACGATGATCGAGATGACCGCGGTCGCCAATGCGACCGGATTTATTCCCGATCGGCCGGGTATGCATGGCCCGAGCGCGCAGGTAAGCGAGCTGACGGACATATTGCGGCTCAAGGAGCACGGCGGGATTTTGAACCAGACGGGTATCGTGGAGTACGTCAACGGCGTCGCGCCGGGGGTGTTCGTCATCGTCACATCGGATAAGGAAGAAGTCCGGCATGAGATGGATTATTTGAAAATGGGAGCAGGTCCCAACTACGTGCTGTTCCGCCCTTATCATTTGACGAGCCTGGAGACGCCGCTGTCGGTGGCAAGCGCTTACTTTTACAAGGAGCAGACGATTGCGCCATGGAAAGGGCTTGTAGCGGAGACGGTAGCGGTCGCGAAAAAAGATTTGCAGCCGGGAGACCGTCTGGACGGCATCGGCGGGTTTACGGTGTACGGGACGATCATGACGGCCGCGGATGCGAAGCAGTGCGGCGGTCTGCCGATCGGACTCGTGCAGGCGCAGACGGTGAACCGGGCCGTCAAGGCGGGGGAGGTTATTACCTACGACGCCATCGAGCAGACGTCCCATTCTGTCATTTGGGAACTGAGAAAGCTGCAGGATCAGGCTCTTCTTACTGGAGGGTTGTAATATGCTGCAAGGAATTTCGGCTTCTGCCGGCATCGCGATCGGCCGCGTGCTGATCGTTGCCAGAGAAGAAAGAAACTTGAGCAAACAAGTTATCGACGAAGCACATGTGACGGACGAAATCAACCGGTTTCTGCAAGCTCTTGAACGAGCGAAAGAGCAGCTGAAATCTCTTATAGACGAGTTGGAGCGTACAGGAAACGTCCAGGAAGCCGGAATTTTGGAAGGACAATGGTTTTTGCTGGACGATCCCGAGCTTAAGCAGGACGTAACCGGCAAGATCGGCGGCGAGCGGGTTGCGGCGGCTTGGGCGGTCCACGAAGTTTTTCAGCAATATGCCTTGGCGTTCGAGTCGATTGAAGATGCTTACATCAAGGAACGAATTGCCGATATGAAAGATGCCGAAAGCCGGCTGCTGGATGAAATTACGGGCGCGACCAACACGGACCTTGGCGCTCTTGCCGAGCCTGCCGTTATTTTGGCCCATGACTTGACGCCTTCCATGACGGCGCAAATGAACAAAACGATGGTGCTGGGGTTCGCCACCGAAGTGGGCAGCCAGACGAGCCATACCGCTATTATGGCCAGAACTTTCGGGATACCGGCTGTGGTCGGCGTAAAAGATTTGCTGTCCGCATTCGAGCAAGGCGACACTGTCGTATTGGATGGAGAAGCCGGCCGCATCGTGAAAAATCCCGACGGCGCACAGCTCCAAGCGTATGCGCAAAAAAGAAGCGAATACGCCGATTTCAGAAAAAAGTTGGACGACATCCGGCATATGCCGGCAAAGACGAAGGATGGCAAAACATTCGACTTATATGGTAACATAGGGAAACCGGAAGAAGCCGAAGCGGTGTTGAAGCACGGCGGCGAAGGCGTCGGGCTGTTCAGAACGGAATTTCTGTTCATGGACAGAAGCGAAATGCCTTCGGAAGACGAGCAGTATGAAGCGTACCGAAAGGCGCTTGACACGATGGAAGGCAGACCGGTGATCATTCGGACGCTCGATGTCGGCGGAGACAAGGAAATTCCTTACCTTCCGATTGACAAGGAATTCAACCCGTTTCTCGGCTGGCGCGCGATCCGTTACTGTCTGGCTGATCCCGTCTTGTTTAAAATCCAGTTGAGAGCTCTGCTGCGCGCGGCCGTTCATGGCGATCTGCGCATCATGCTGCCGATGATTTCCGGCTTGAAGGAAGTGGAGGACGCCAGGAAACTGCTGGATGAAGCGATGCAGGAGCTTGCTGCGCGCGGCGCCGACTTCAAACGGGAAGTTCCCGTCGGCATCATGATCGAAGTTCCCTCCGCGGCGCTCATTTCCGACCGGCTTGCCCGGCATGTGGACTTTTTCAGCATCGGGACGAACGATCTGATCCAATATACGGTGGCCGCGGACAGAATGAACGAAAATGTAAGCTACTTGTACGACGCGCAGCATTTGGCCGTATTGCGGCTGATCGACATCGTCTGCACGAACGCCAAAAAATACGGCAAGCACGTCGGCATGTGCGGCGAAATGGCCGGAGACCCGCAGATGGCTCCGCTGCTCGTAGGGCTTGGCGTAGACGAGTGGAGCATGAGCCCGTCGCAAATTCCGCTGGTCAAGCAAGCGATCGCGGGCCTAACGGAAAGCGATTGCATCCGCCAAGTGCGCGAGCTTTTGAACTGAAACCGGGAAGGAGCACAAAAGATGATAACGCAAACAGTGACTGTACAAAATCATACGGGTCTGCATACGCGTCCCGCCAAAGAAATCATCAAAATGGCCGGCTCGTTCCGGGCGCAAATTACGCTGCAAAAAGAAAACAAGGTGGCGAACGCGGCAAGCTTTATCAGCGTGCTGTCCTTGGGCGCTCCGAAAGGAACCGAGCTTCTGATTAGCGCCAGCGGTGAAGACGAAGAGCAGGCGCTGCAGACGATCGTCGCCTTTTTTAACAATAAATTCGGGGAAGAATAACGAACTTGCAGGCAACTCTAGCTTTGACAGTAGATTTGCCTCTTTCCTTTTTAATGAACGATCGCGGATTGCGGCTTCATCCTGATGTTGCCGTTACGGATTTAGGTTATACTATGCATAGAGAGAGAAAAGACTGTTTCGGGAGGGAGTAATGTTATGAAAGAGACCGAAGTGAACACGTTTCTTTTTTGCGTCCGCTGCAAAGAAGAGACGGAGCACACCATCGTCTATCTGAATCAACATATCTCTCGTATCGGGTGCGACCGCTGCGGAAGGCACATTGATATTAACATCGATATATCCCATGAAGTATACGACGAGGTTTTAAAAAGAATTATGAGCAAGCCTGTCCGCATGACCGAGGAATACCGCGATCATTTGCGGGAATTTCTGCTTTCATTGCCCGGAAGAATCGTCAGCAAGCCGTACCGCGTATACCGCGAAGCCAAGGAAATCAAAGGCTATTTTAAAAAATACAGCGTTCGGAAAAAGAAACAATAACGGGCTCTGCGGAATTTTCCGCAAGCCCGTTTTTTGCTCGCCGGAGCGCAGCGCTTGCGCCAGTTGAGCGGGGACTCGCGGGCACATCCATCCGTGGGCATGGCCCTGTGAAGCAGCCGCAGATGAGGCTGGCGAGAAACTCGCCACGCTAGAGCCAGCAGCAGTGCATCTGCCCGGATAAGCCAGGCAATGCGAAGAGAATCTGCAAAAACTCTCATGATGCCGCAGACGTCACCGCACAGAATGGTATACTGCGTTTTCGTATAAAGTTCATAGCCAGCAGAAACACCTGCCCGGCAGCGGGAAGAAAACTAGTCAGACTGATGGAAACTCATACGCTAGAAGGTAACACATTTATTCGAAAACGCGAAGAAAACCTGCAAAAGTACAGTTTTTTGCTCGTCGATACGCTAGCAGCGAAAAATTCCTGTAAATGTGCAGGCTTTTCATCGAATCTAGGGGCGCAGACCCATTTTCACCGAAAATTCCTGCACAATCGCAGGTTTTTCGTCAAAACGAGCCGCATTCATCGAAAAAGCCTGCACTTTCGCAGGCATTTCAAGCTGCCAGGTCGCTTGACGGGCGGTTGCGCGCAGTCTATGGCGACGGCCATGTCCAGCGGCACCCTTCCGGTTGTTTCAACCGAGACCTGGTGTCGCGCTCTCAACCGATGGATTCGGACGTCTTAGTTCCGAGGCGGCGGAGTCGGGACGGTGATGCCGCCAGCTGGCTTGAAAGAGAAAATGTCGCGCCATATACCCGTCTGAAGGTCGAGGTCGTTCATATATGATTCGGATGTTCGCGGGACGAGCCTGTAACAAACGCTTGTTCCAATATCTCCGAAAAACACGCTGTCCGGTCTGTAAAAACGCTCGACCCGATAAAGCTCCAGTACTCGCTGCTTCGCTTCCTCCTTCGAGATGAGGGGCGGCCTTTGCGCCGGATAGGGAATGGCGGAAAGCTTATTGTCAAAAACAATCAGTTTGCCGTCGTAGGCGCTGATTTGCAGTTCAACCTGCTCGTCGTCTACGGAAACCCCGTCCACGCGGCGCTGGTACGTAAATTTGTAGCCTTGCGAAGATGTGACGTTGCCATCCGTTAAGTACAAATTCATGGCGCTTAGCGATAGCTGGTTCGTCATATGGGGCAGCAGCGTCTTCAACCATTGCTCGGCGATAGCTCTGGCTTCCGCCTTGGATATCTCCGGCACGGTAATCCAATCATAGCTTTGCCCGTCTGTGGAGGAGTAGGACAAAAGAACTCCGGTGTCGGCATTCACAGAGGCATATGCGTAGCGGAAACGGTCCTGGTCCACGGTCGGGATTTGCAGCCGGATGTTCCAGTTTCCGTTTATGCCGTCCGCTTGCACCGCTTCCGTCTGTTCAGGAAAAGCGAGCGCCTTCTTGACGATGTCCGCGGCCTGCGCAGAAGTCAGGCCCAGGCCTCCCGAAGGCTGCGCAGACAAAGGCTCTTCCGTCACCGTTCCGGACGAAGACACCTGGGGAGCGACAAGCCCTGTCTCGGCATCGACATACGAGTAGCGCTTGGAGAGAAAGGGAACAAGAGCTTCGCTGCCGCTTGCCTTGCTTCGATAAGGAGTGGTGTACGTCATATGGTCGTACCCGTCATCCGCCAAAACTTGCGCAGCCTCGTCGGCGGAAAGCTTCGACGCGTGCGGATCGAATTGTTGGGCCGGACTCCAGTTAACAAGGTAGCTGCCCACCGTGCCGTCAGGAAGCATCCGGACTTCAAACGTGTCCTGATCATACAGAAGGCCGCCCACGGTTCGGACAAATTTTACGTTCTCTGAAGCATCCTGATCCCGGCGATTACGCAGCGGATTGACCGGCGTTTGATCCAGTGCCCACACGGCATCCGGGTCAGGGCTGTAGCGCTTGACGAAGTCGGCGGCAGTCTGTTTCAAATCCCGCCCCGTACCGGCAGGCGCAGTCGTTTTCGAAACCGGCAGCGTTTCACTCTTCGTGTAAAAATAGATCTTGCCCGTTTCGGCATCCGACCACAGGTTGACCGAACCTGCAATGTGATCCCCGCTTTTTTTCGCCAAGCCAAGGGTCCATATTTTTACATCGCTGCCCGGCGTGAGCAATAAATGGGCCGCGTCGACGGCATACTCGGAAGAAAGCCGCAGTTCCTTGACGGCAGCTGCAGCCGCCTGCTCCTTGCTGATTGCGACCGGCGCATCGTCATTGTTGTTATCCGGTTCCGCCATGCCGCCCAAGTAAGCCCAGCCGTCGCCGAATGCGCCTTGCAGATGATACCAGCCGCTCCCTTCCTCCACGGGCATCACCGTCAGAGCAGGAAGCGAAGCTGCAATCGTCTCGGACTGTCCGAACGGATACCGGTACAAAATGGTCCCTTCGGGGACTTGAACCTGTTTGCCGGAAGGGGCTAGATGCTTGGGCAGCTTGTAGCCCATATTCAGCCACTTATCGCCTTCCTCCGTCCGCACGTGATACCAGGTCCGCCATTTTTCGAACGTATGCACCGTTCCGGCGGGCAAAGTTTTCCCGGTATTGCGCGACAGGACCGGAGCGTCGAACAAATAAGCCGGCGTTTGAAGCAGCAGCGGCAGATCCTCTTGTTCTACATCTTCGAGCACGCCGTGCTGCGGCAAAATCCACTTTGTCCCGAGCCAGGTGGCAATCGGATAAAAGCCGTTGCGCGGCTCCCCGATTGGCGTCACCTGCTGAGAGGCAATTTCGGCGCCGGTCAGGGCGCCCTTGTCAGGGCTATCGTAAAGCTGCTCCGCTCCGAGCAAAACGATGCCCGCCGGCTGCGGTTTTGAGACGCCAACGCCGTCGTCATGCCGGTCTTCCGCCGCATAGGCAGGCGCGGTTCCGAGTACGAGCAGCGCAGTGCAGACCGCGCCGAACAGATGCTTTCCACCATGCATGGAGGCTTCCCTCCTCCTCATAAGTTTGTAAACAATATCATACATTAGACGCGAAATGCCGGGATTAGTTGCATCCATACATGAACAAACAAAACAACCTGAGACCGGCCGAACGGCCGATTCAGGTTGTTTTTCGCACAAGGCCGCAGCCTTTATTTTCGCGACTGTGCACGCAATTCGTATTTTAATGGCTGAGCCAATAGGCAACGACTAAAAGGGTGTACAAGATGCTCGAAAATCCGATATAAACCGGCTGCTTCAATCTGATCATCCGTTACCAACTCCTTTTTTTTGAATATTTGTATGATATCACAAAAGTGTGAATGGAGTATGAACAAGGATGAAGGGCGAAATATAGGCCCTTTTCACCACAAAATCCGGCATCAATAAAAAAACCGCCGAACGCCCGGGAATCCGGGCATTCAGCGGTTTTTTCGGCAAGCGGTTTACACCATAATTTTGCAAATATCGTTTGTAAATTCGACCGGGTCCTGGATCGGCAGTCCTTCAATGAGGAGCGCCTGATTGTACAAGAGCGCCGTGTACAAATTCAGCTTTTCCTTATCTTGCTCGAAGGCGTCTTTCAACGAACCGAACACGTCGTGATTTATATTGATTTCCAACACTTTATCGGCTTTCACGTTAGGGTTGTTCGGCATCGCATTCAAAATCTTTTCCATCTCGATCGTCACTTCGCCGTCGGTAGAAAGGCAAACGGGATGCGATCTGAGCCTTTTCGACGCCCGCACGCTCGTTACTTTGCCCGCGAGCAAGCCGGCCATATGTTCGAACAGTTCTTTGTTGTCGGCTTTCTCCGCATCGCCGTTATCCTGGTTCTCTTCCGCTTCGATACCGAGATCGCCGCTGGATACCGATTTGAATTCCTTCTCTTTGTAATTCATGATCATTTTGATCGCGAACTCGTCGATATCATCGGTAAAATAAAGAATCTCATAGCCTTTTTCGGCTACCAGCTCCGTTTGCGGCAGCTTCTCGATTCTTTCGTTCGATTCTCCGGAGGCGTAGTAAATGTATTTCTGATCTTCCGGCATTCTCGATACGTACTCGTCCAGCGTGACCAGCTTTTTCTCCTTGGAGGAGTAGAACATCAACAGATCTTGCAGCACATCCTTGTGGGTGCCGTAATCGCTGTAAACACCGAATTTCAGCTGTCTGCCGAACGATTTGTAAAATTGCTCGTACTTTTCCCGCTCGTCCTTTAACAGGCTTTGCAGTTGGCCTTTTATTTTGCTTGAAATGTTTTTGGCAATGAGTTTCAACTGCCGGTCATGCTGCAGCATCTCGCGCGAAATGTTCAGAGACAAACTTTCCGAATCGACCATCCCTTTGACAAAGCTGAAATAGTCAGGCAGCAGGTCGGCGCATTTGTTCATGATCAGCACGCCGTTCGCGTACAGCTCCAGCCCTTTTTCATATTCCTTGGAATAGTAGTCAAATGGAATATTTTCCGGGATAAAGAGGATCGCCTGGTAAACTACGGCTCCGTCGGCGCTGATGTGGATATGCTTGAGCGGCTTGTCGAAGCCATACCGTTTTTCCGTGTAAAATTGCTCGTAGTCTTCGGCAGTCAGTTCGCTTTTGTTTTTGCGCCAAATCGGAACCATGCTGTTGATGAGCTGCTCTTCTTCGTAATCTTCGAATTCGTTGTCGCTGCCTTCTTTCAGCCTTTTTCCGGTAATGTCCATCTTGATCGGGTAGCGGATGAAGTCGGAATATTTTTTGATGATCGCTTTTAAGCGGTACTCCTCCAAAAACTCATCGAAGCTTTCATCCTCGGTGTTGTCTTTGATTTTCAGGATCACTTCCGTGCCGACCGAATCTTTGTCGTACGGCTCAATGGTGTATCCGTCTGCGCCGGTGGACTCCCATTTGTATGCGCTGTCGCTGTGTAACGCTTTGCTGATGACCGTTACAACGTCCGCTACCATAAAAGCGGAATAAAATCCTACGCCGAACTGGCCGATAATATTGTGCCCGTCTTTCGCTTCGTTATCTTTTTTGAAGGCCAGGGAGCCGCTTTTGGCAATGACGCCAAGATGGTTTTCCAGCTCTTCTTTGGTCATGCCGATGCCGGTATCGCGGATGATTAGCGTTCTGCTGCTTTTGTCGACCAGCACTTTGATGTAGTAGCTGTCTTTATCAAAGACCAGCTTTTCATCGGTCAGAGCCGTATAATAGATTTTGTCGATAGCATCGCTGGCATTGGAAATCAGCTCTCTCAGAAATATTTCTTTTTGCGTATAAATGGAGTTGATCATCATTTCCAAAAGCCGCTTGGATTCCGCTTGAAACTGTTTTTTTTCCACTGGAGTTTCTCCTTTCAAAATATGAAATGAAGCTGTGACCCTCTGCAGATCACTGAATCAATTTCGCGTTAGCACTCTCGGTCAACGAGTGCCATTCCTTCTTTTTTATACCATTCCTTATTTTTGAAGTCAATACGCTGCTTGGGCTAGCCCGCGATAGTCAGGCTGCCCCAAAACCCCCGCGTCAGAGGCGATAACCACAATCTGCCTGGCTGCAGGGAAGAAAAACCTGCAAAAATACATGAATTTGCGTCCTTGATCGCTGGCCACGAACAATTCCTGCAATTGTGCAGGCTTTTCAGCGGGGACGTGGGCTCAGGTTCACTTTTAGCGAAAATTCCAGCACTTTTGCAGGCTTTTCGTCAAAATAAGCTAATTTCAGAGAAAAAACCTGCACTTTCGCAGGTTTTTCCCTACCACGCTGCCTTCTGCCCATTATGTTCAGTTCCGCGACTTCATAAGGAGAGGCGCGCGCCCAGAAAAAGCGGCTGTCACTCTAAGCTGGATAAGCAGGTCGTTACCGCCGGCACACTAATTTCTCTCATACAAAAAAGCCGCTAACGCTCGGAAGCCCGAATGTTTAGCGGCTTTTGACGATTATAAGGCATCGGCTTTCTCTTGAATGCTTGTTTTCCGCGGCCTGAACTGAAAATAATAGAACAGCAAAATGCCTGCGTGCAAAGCGGCGAGAACGAGATAAATGTTGCTGAAAATCGAACTGTCCGGGTTGCCCGGATATATACGAACAGGGTTCCAGGAAACCGCGGAAGGAAGATCCACCAGTTTGCTATAAACGCCTGCGGCCATTCCCTGGGTAATGAAATTCAACATGGAAAAAAGTCCCATGCCGACTCCGATCCGTTCCTTCGGCAGCATCCTTGAAATCGAGTTCGACATCGCGATCAGCATAAAAGATTGCCCGACATTGCCGAATATGAGAATCATAGCAATAATGACGGGGGAAGCTGCCGCGAAGGCCGAGAGCAAAACAAAGCATGTCAATAGCGACCCGGATGCGACGAAAAATAAAAACGGGTTTCCTTTCAAATCCGCCAGCTTACCGCCTTTTCGCCCCAGGATGGCGGAGGCAATCGCCGCCGGAACCATGGCAAAGCCGATCCAGGACGGCGGCAGCTGCTGCACGCGGGACAAAAGCATCGGACTCAGAAAATACAGGGAGACGCCAATTCCGTTGATTAGCACGGCAATCGTCAGACCGAGCGTATAATTTTTGTTTGTAAAAAGCTCAGGCTGAACAAACGGTTCCGCGGCGGACCGAATCCGCACAATAAACATCGCCACAGCAACCACACCGCCAATCAAGTACCACAAGCCCCCGTTCGTGACGCCAAGCAAAAGCAGCGCAACCGCAGCAGCCAGCAAGCTCCCGCCAATCCAGTCGAATTTTCCGGGTACGGCTTGTTCGTCCCGCAAATATTTGCGGTAAAAGGGGAGCGTGAACAAGATGAGAAGAGTCACGCAAAATAACCACCGCCAATGAGCGACACTGACGATCAACGCGGAAATAACCGGACCCAGCGCGCTGCCGAGCGCCAAGCCTACGGCCGACATGCCTAAAGCGGTTCCTCTGCGTTCCGGAGCAAAGTAGCGCACAGGGATGATCGCAGCCGTTGCCGGAATCGCCGCGGCGCCCGCCGATTGCACGCACCTTCCGACAAGCGCCATCCAGAACGATTGGGAGGCGAGGCCGATTACCGAACCGACGGCGAACACAAGCAAGCCGAACGTCAGCAAATTTTTGAGCTTGTACCGGTCGGCCAGCTTGCCGTAAGTCACCGTTCCTATTGCATAAATCAAAGTATAAGCCGAAGAAATCCAGCTTACTTGAGCGATAGTCAGATCGAACTCTTTGCTGATTTGCGGGAGTACGATGTTGAACATCAATGCGCTCATCGATGACAAAGTCAGCGTAAACATCAGAACGCGGATCAATTTCTCGCCCATTTGCCGCTGCGCTTCCGGTTCCATTTCCATTCCTGCATCTCTCCTTCCGGGTACCGTGCATAACGAAAACCAACGTGTGTATGCATGTACTTACTTGCAGATTTTTGATAAAAAAACTAGGGGGATAGCGCCCTAGCGAAGGTCTGTACACTCTCACGGATAAAATCTTCCATGGACACGGCGGGGAACAATGTTCCCTCGGAATTCATATTGCTTACAAACGCACCATAGTTCATACACATGAAAGCTAACGCCTGTATGTCCGGATTGACCCGGATCAGCTTGCCTTTCTCGTACATGGCATTGAAATAATCGATCAACAATTGTTTTAATTGCTCAGGGTGTTTGTTTACTTTTTCCCGGAACCCGGAGAATACGCTGCTTTCCTTGAGCGCGATCTGAATCATTTTCCGGTTGCGGTTCATGATTTCATGGTACGTCCGGCTGATGAGGAGCAAGTCGGCGTACAAATCCCATACAAGCTTTTCGTTAAAAAGCTTTGTCATCTCTTCGGTATAGTGGAAGCGATGAACGGCGGATTCGAGCAGATTTTGCTTGCTGCCAAAATGGCGGAACAGCGTTACTTCGTTCAGGCCGGCCGCGGCGGCGATTTCTTTGGTGGTGACGCCGTAATAGCCTTTTTCCGCTATTAAATCGATGACGGCCGTCAACAGCTTGTCGCTGCTGCTCGCATGCTTATCGATGGACATGTCTCTCCTTTCGAAACGATTGCAAGTACTTACTTGCATTTAGGCTAATCATATTTTGTTTATCTTAAAAAGTCAAGATCCCGGCTGCTGCTCAATGTGCAATGGAAGCCCGATCGCCTGGCCAGTAATAAAACCCCCGGATTCGCACTCCGAGGATTTTATTTGAGAGCCGAAGGGGCAAGCCCCTGGACATGCCGATGCCGGCGATGCGCTCCTCGCCAGTTTTTACAAGTTGATCCGGTTTAGCCGATAAATCCGCCTTTTTGCAGCATTTGCTTAATTTCGTCTTTGGTCATCAAAACATCATTGGCCGAATAATTCCGTGTTTTAAAAGGTGGACTGTCCGAATAAAATTCCTTTAGCTCGGCGCTTTCGTACGTAGGAAAAACGACGATAACCCGCTGATTGTACTCAACCGCATTATGGCTTTCGTATTCGGAAATGAGCAGTTCGTTGATTTTTTCGCCCGGCCTTATGCCAAGCTCGACGATCTCGACATTTTTTTTGCCGGATACATCGATCAAAACTTCGGCCAGATCGAGGATTTTGCAGGCGGTCATCGCCTTTACGAACGTTTCCCCGCCTTTTCCTTCTATAGCGGCGTTAATCAGCAGTTCGCTCACTTCTTGCGGCGTCATGAAGAAGCGGACCATTCGCTTATCCGTAATGCCGACCTGATTTTTCTCCTGAATTTGCTTCATGAACAGGTGGAGCACACTTCCGCTTGTCCCCAGGACGTTGCCGCCTCTGACGCATACGAATTTCGTATCCGCGCTCAAATGATTGGACAAAATCATCAGCTTTTCCCCGATCGCTTTGGTCATGCCGTAAAAATTGCTAGGATCGGCCGCTTTGTCCGTGGACATATTGATAACTTTTTTCACCCCGTTCTGCAGGGCGGCGTCGATAATGTTTTGCGTGCCGAGCACATTCGTTTTCAGCGCTTCGATAGGCTGTTCCTCGCAAACCGGAACATGCTTCAGCGCAGCCAGATGGAATACGTAATCAATGCCTGCACACGCTTTGACAGTCGCTTCTTTGTCTCGGATATCGCCGATGGAAAACTGTAATCTAGCATCGTCAAAGGTCCGTTTCATAGCAATTTGCCCTGATTCGTTCCTCGTATATATGACGATTTTTTTCGGATTGTATGCAAGTAGTCCCCGAATCAATGCATAGCCGATAGAACCGGTTCCGCCGGTCACCAAAATATTAGATTGCGTCAGCATGATGTAACTTTCACCATCCTACATTTATTTTTACCACATAAGAATGTTTAAGTTCTTTACAGCGCTAAAGCGTGAAGAACAGCATTCTTATTGGCGAATAAACCTACCTCTAAACGCGGTCGCTCATCTTCGAAAGACTTCGATAGAGGTTTATCTCATATAAGATGAATACCTCCCAGAATCGCTGTCCAGAGGTGGTTGTTGCCTTCCCATTTTTCCGCGTTGGGCAGTTGAATAGCGCACACCTTTTCCAGAGGCCAATCGAGTTCCACAATTCCGCTGACAGGGGCATGGTTAACGAGCAGAACCCGAAAATCGTGCCGGACGAGCCCCGATAAAACCGTCTGAAGGTCGTAAGTACCCTGAAAATCCCCTTCTGTTCGAATAAAAAGAATGCGCTGGCAGGTATCCGCCTTTTCCAATAAACGTTGGATGCGTCTATCAAATTTAGCTTTTACTTCCGGATAAGTCGCCAGGTTTCCGTGTGGATTAGCGGCTTTGGTGAAATCATGGTTGGAAAGAATGTGATAGAAATCGTCCGATACGAGCAGCATTTCTTCAGTAGCGTCCCCGACCACCCTCAAATTTGCCAATTCCATAAATCCGTTAAAGCGGTTCATCAGCAGCCGGTTTACTTCCGGCAATTGCGGCGATCCCATCCAATCCAACACGCCGGCATAAGGCCGCATGCCGTTCTTTTCAAGCTGAATGGAGGCCAGGCAAAGATCTCCCAAACTGAAAATGGCGTCATAATTTCCTTTCAATTCTGATAATCTCATAACGTTCCAGCTCCTAAATGGTAAGTTTTCATCATACATATCGATTTTGCATGCCGCAGCAAACCGACCGGATGATGCAGAATGGTGATACGCATGTGTTTTCCTGCCTCCTTTTCTATCCTTATAGTTCTATTTGATTCAGTTTTCGAAAAATTGCTTGGACGAAGTAGCTATAAAAATATGCTTTTATACAATTTGGGATAAGTTACCAGTAGTTTCGCCCGAACTTATCCACCTTTTCCCAATAAGCTATAGAATGTACAGGTAAATAAGAGTAGGAAGGGAAAGGTGATGAACGGTGAAGATACTTCTTGCAACATACTGGCCCGTTCCGCATGTAGGAGGAGTATGGCCTTTTATGGTGCAGCTTAGAAACAAGCTGGAACTTATGGGGCATGAAGTGGATATGCTCGGAAACGGGGACGACGACACAAATTCATTCATTTATATGGTGAACCAGAACCGGCGGCTGCCTAAAGAAAAACTCCTTCCGCTCCTCAAAGCCAAGCTGGGTTTAACGTCATTTCCGGTTATGCATGCGAATCCGCTCGTTCAATATGCAGAATTCCAAAGGTACATGTTCGAACTGGCGGCAGCTTATTTCAATATAAGCGGGTATGATGTGATCCATACGCAAGATGTCGTTTCCACAACGGCGATGTCCCGGATACGCTCCAGCAATACGGCGCTGGTCGCTACTTTGCACGGGTGCGTCGCTCATGAAATCAGGCATATCAATCATCCGACGGATTATATCGCCCACGCTTATTACGATGCGATCGAATACACGGGAGCAAGTTCCGCCGAGGCGACCCACGTTGCTAACCGATGGTTAAAAAAGATTTTGGAAAACGAGTTTAACGTGCCCGACAAACAGCTTCATGTATTTCCGTATGGCTTCGATACGGACGGTTTTATTAAACAGATGAAGGTCAAAACCGACGTAGAGCGGCCGCACGGCAAGAAGGTCATCATTTTTACAGGACGGTTGGTCGAACTAAAAGGCGTTAATTTCCTGTTAGCCGCTCTTAAAAAATTGAAAGAAAAACGAAAAGATTGGGTTTGCTGGATCGTAGGAGAGGGCCAGGATATGACCGCGCTTAAAAAACAGCGCAGCGACCTGGGGCTGCAAAAAGACGTCGTATTCTGGGGAAAACGGAACGACATTCCTGCGCTGCTGCAGCTTTCTGATATTTTTGTGCTGCCCAGCATTATCGAAAACCAGTCCGTTTCCTTGATCGAAGCGCAAGTCGCAGGCAAAGCGGCCATTGTCAGCAATACGGGAGGGCTGCCTGAAATGGTGGAGCACGAAGTTACGGGCTTAACCTTCCCGGTAGGGGATATCAATATGCTTGCTTCCAATATGAATCGTTTGCTGCAAGAGGAAAGTTACCGCAAAAAACTTGGAACGAACGCCCAACGATGGGGCATGCAGCATTGGTCGATGGATGCCATGACGAAGCAGCTGCTTACGCTGTATCAAAGCGCTATCCAACAACGAAGAGGGGGGTAACGCGTATGAAGCAAATCCCGGCTTTGACTAAAAGTTGGCTGCGTCGCCTGTATTGGAAAATTCGCATGATGACGGTATGGGATCGTCTGCAGAAAACTTATTATTCGTACTTCGACAAAAACCGGAAAGAAACCGTTGACGGGAAAGAATTCAACTACTTATTTATTTCACCGCCAAGCCCTGATGTTTTAGTAGACAGCAAAATCTGGCAGCGTATCGCGGATCACTTGCCCGAAAACTACCGAATTCCGGATCAGACTTCGCTTGATGCCCTGCTGCCTTCGACAGGCGATTATTACCACGCCCTGTTTTCCAACCCTGTGCCGATGTTTGGCTTGTACGTGGACAGTTCCGTTTGGAAGCCAATCAAGGCTGCCTTGCCTGTGGGATATACGATTCCCGATCCCGTTTCGCTTAGCATTTTTAAAGAGATGAAGGCGGAAAGCTATGATTCTATGTTCAATTCGAAGGCGTCTGCGCCTGGAATTATAGTCGATAGCGAGGTATGGAAGCGGGTTGTGAACAACTTGCCCAAAGGGTATACTTTGCCGGACTCTATAACGATCAATGTTCTGAACCAAATAGAACGGGGAGTGGGAGTATGAAGGCCGTTGTGACCGGGGGGGCCGGATTTATCGGTTCCCACCTCGTAGATACGCTGGCGGCAGCCGGATTCGAAGTGCATGTCATTGACAATTTGCAATCCGGATACGTTTCCTATGTCCATCCGCAGGCGGTATTTCATAAGGAAGATATTCGCAGTCAAGAAAGCAAGGAGATTATTGTAAGGGAACGGCCTGACGTCGTATTTCACCTGGCCGCTCAGGCGGATGTGCAGCGATCTATGAACGACCCGCAGTACGATGCGGACGTCAATATTAAGGGAACCATCAACCTGCTTGAGGCTTGCCGGGCGGCTTCCGTTAAAAAACTGGTCTTCTCCTCGACCTCCGGCGTTTACGGGAATTTGCAAAAAGAACTGATTTCCGAGGATGACGCTGCGTCGCCGATCTCTTATTACGGTTTGTCCAAATGGGCGGGGGAATCGTACATCCGCATCTATGCCGCGCAGCACGGCGTTCCTTTCACGATTCTTCGCTACGGCAACGTATACGGCCCAAGGCAAATGCCCAAAGGCGAAGGGGGAGTCATTGCCGTTTTCATCCAAAATATGAAAAACGGGCTGCCCCTGCACATTCATGGAGACGGCGAACAAACGCGCGACTTCGTATTTGTAAAAGATGTCGTTCAGGCGAATATCGCTGCGATTGACGCGGGAGACCGGGAAACGATTCATGTCAGCACGGGCCGCAGCATTTCTGTCAATAAGCTGGTTCATTTGCTGAAGCAAATACACGGTTCCGATATTGAGACCCGTTATTCGCCGGCCCGGGAGGGCGATATTCTTCACAGCTGCCTGGATAGCAGAAAAGCCGGCCGCGAGCTGCAATGGCACCCTCAAGCGGACATGGCGGCCGGATTGTTGGAAACTTATCGCTCCTTGAAATGATGGGGATACCCGCGCCCTTCATGTCGATTTATGCAAAATGGCCCCCTTTGGCTCATAAAGGGGGCCATTTTGTTACCGGACATTCAAACAGTCGGCGAAATGCTCCTCCCTGAGACCGGCGTGCGCACCGCATCAGGAAAGCGGAGCAAAGATCGGGGAAGCCAGAATGATCGCGGAGATGAAAACGATCTGCAGCAAAGTTCGGACAAGCAGCTTTGGCACAGGCTTGCCGTCGATCGTTAAGCGTTCCCGGGCCGCTCTTATGTTGGCCGGGAACATGGCGATCAGCAGCACCGTCAAGCAGACGGATGCGGCAAGCGAAGTGGCGGGGATCAGCATGCCGATGGCCCCGGCGATTTCAAGCCACCCGGTTATCGTCACGATAAAACCGGGGTTCGGCAAAGAGGGCGGAACCATCGCGACGAGGTCCGGCCGCCTTTTTCCCCAGTGGGCGGAAGCTGTAAGCAGCAGCATAGCGGCCACGGCCCCTTGCAAAGACGGATGCCAGCCGTCGAAATAAGTCCAGCCGAGCCAACCGGCGGCGCGGAAAAGCACAAACGATCCGATAAGCACGATAAAGGGGGCCATCTTTGTTCCTTCTTTCTTTACTATTTGTTGTCGGATTTTAAAGCCTGAGCCACAAAAGACGAAAAATCGTGAGCGGTGAAAGAAGCGGGCGCGACTGGAAAAGAGGAGCGAATGCGCAGCCCGAGCGACATCAGGACAAACATTTCGGCTGTTTTGCCCGCATCGACCGATTCCGGAATAACCCCGTGCCGCTGGCCCGTCTCTATCCATTGATAGGAAAAATGCACGGACCGCTCGTAATAGTTTTTGAGCGCTTCGGCGACGGCAGGATCATCTTCTTTGCCCAGCAAATATACCAAAACTTTATTGGTCACATCATGCGCGTCTTCCAAATGAGGGAGCTGGCTTGCGACTTGCTGCATCGGCCCCTCAAACGTTCGACCGCCTTGCTCCACTTCGTCCATGAAACGCCGGTTGTTCTCTTCAAGCCGCTCTTGCAGCACCCAGGCGAATATTTCGTCCTTGGTTTTCACATAGTGGAAGATGGCCCCTTTGGAAATGTCCGATTTTTCCATAATGTCTTTCATGGTGATGGCGTGGCAGCCTTTTGTCCGGATCAGCTCTTTGGCAGCATCGAGCAATTTCTGAATCGTCCGCTGTCTGCGTTCCTCTTGTTTCAAAGTGATACCTCCATGTATCGTTATAACCAAATTATACATACCGACCATCGGTTTGTAAATGGAGTTCATGTCAAAATACGGCGGTTCCGCCGCCGCGATGATGCGGCCTTGCGAAGGCAGCGCTGGCCGGCATCGCGCGCAGAAAAGCCCGCCAGAGCTGATGCTTCCTGCTTGCAATGCGCAGAATTCCTGCAAAAGTGCAGGCTTTCTGCGCGATGATGCACCGGCTGGGAAGAATTCCTGCAAAAGTGCAGGCTTTCAGCGGAAAATTGGCGCCCAGCCCTTTCCTGCGTGAAAATATCTGCACAATCGCAGGCTTTTCCGCCAAACGGGCCGCTGTCGTCGAAAAAGCCTGCACTTTTGCAGTTTTTTGGACGGTTGAGGAGTTGTTCACCGGTCTCGCCTTAGCAGCCCCGACTATTTTCACTCTGTGGGGACGTCCACGCAGTTTTTGCCCGGCCACCGGCCGTTTCGTAAAAACGGGAAAAGCCCGCCAGGAAATTCAACCTGACGGGCATTACTGCCGTGCGAATGCCGGGTCCGGCGATTCGCCTTATTTTAAGAACCGCTTAAATATTGCTTTAACCATTTCAGAGCGGGACGCTCGGTTCCCGAACTGGAGATTAGGTGCGTATTCGATGCCCACGTTTGTCCTTGGATGTAGCCCCACAGAGTAATCCCTTTAACGGACGGATGCTGCCATAAAACCGGGAATTTTTGCTGGTATCTGGCCAATTGCGTATTGTCGTCGCCGGTCATGTCCAGCTCGGATACATAAATGGGCAATCCCGTTGCCGCAAGCGTATTCAGAACATTGGTCATTGTGCTTACAGATACAGTGTCCATATTGAAATAATGGCATTGAATGCCAATGCCGTCGATTAGCCCTCTGCTTTTAAGCAGATTAATAATTTTGACATAGTTTGCCGCGGCGTTGGGATCGCTTATAATTCCATACTCGTTAATCAGTAATTTCGAATTGGGAAAAGCCTGCCTTGCTTGCTGGAATGACCAGATCACCCAATCCCAGCCCGTGGAACCGTCTCCGCCTATCGCATTCCTATAAGATGGCTTGGCGTGCAAAGGTTCATTGACAACGTCCACGAACTCCGCGTTCTTATATCTCTGGCCGGCTGCCTGGATCCACTGCGTGACCTCGGCCTTTTGATCGGCTGCCGAAAGACCGCTGATCCAGCCCGGCTCCTGGTTACCCCATACAAGCGTATGGAATTTGAATGGAAAACCTTTGCTTTTCGCATAATTATAAGACGTATCGGCCCCTGACCAGTTCATGCTGTTTCTGGTAGATTCGACGGAACCCCATTTCGTGGAATTTTCCGGTGTCACCTGGTTCCAATACGTGCCGAAGTTAGAAGGAACGCTGCCGGCAATAATGTTTCCTAAAAATTTGTTGCCGGTAGCGATACCCGCACTGGCGCTCGGAGCGATCGCCGTTGAGATCAGTGCGCCTGCCAATACAAGCGCTGTACTTAACTTTGCCAATTTTGACTTTAACATAAAATACCTCCTCAAAATAGTGTTTTATCCAAGCTTCATCTTTCCTTGATACCGCTTTGCCGCAGTTGTCATCCCACCTCCTCACATGGATAAGAACATAAATAAAACGCTTACATTTCTATATTATAAGGATAGATAAACGCATAAGATACCAAAAAAGTATAGATTTTACTTTCAAAATTAATGGAGTTACTCCGCCAGACGGTGTACGCCGCGAAACTGCTGGCGGCTGCGTTCATCGATGCTGGGGATCGCATACTCCGTAAAGGGATTCTGACCGCCGCCATGCGTCGGCGACACAACGCGCGCCCGGGATTCGCGAGCGTTTACTTTTCTCGCTTGTTCAATGCTACGGTGTTCCAGCGCCTGTACGATTTCCTTCAGGCAGTGCTGCACGCGGTGCACAAGCCGTTGTCTTTTGGCCGACACAAGCGGAAGCCGCTAATGGCTCCCGCTTGCACGACGTTTACAGAGCTTTTGCTTGTTTCCACTCTTCGTGTTTTTTCTGCACCTTTTTCCATAAATCGTCCCGCTCCCGGCTGCTATAACGAACCAGATGCTCGCCAAAAATATTTCCCAAAACTTCGAGCCATTGCGATTTCGTCCGAATCTCCGTTTTTTCAATACCGGCGCTATCTCTTTTGCTCCATATGCAGCCTCTAAGTTCATTGCTTCCCTCTGCATGTCTTTGCCGGATAAGAAACAGATTGATCCAGGGTGACTCCGTCGACTGGCAGTAATGGTCGTGTTTCGGCTTCAATTCATTCATATCGTATATGACCTCTGGAGCAAAATCGACTCCGGCAAACGAAGCGCCAGAATCATGCTCCAACCGCCAGCCATTGTCAACTACAGCCGACTCCATGACCTTGTAAACGAGTGGGCCCTGCTTATAAACTCCTGTTTGAAGCGGCAAAGGTTCGAATGGCATGTCTCCGAGACCGACGTCGACGATCCATTTTTCTTCTTTCTGCGATTCATTTGCCAAGTCGACCGTTAGTCCGAGGTGGAACGAATTGACGCGAGGCTCTTCCCCGAGCGGCTGGACCCCGGCCCTGTGCCAGGAAACTTTATAGCCCAAGGAGCGGAGAAGCGTGCTGAACGCGCCATTGAGATGAAAACAATAACCGCTTCTGCGGTTAATGATAAGCTGCACCGATTCCTTGACGTCGATGGAAACCGATCTTCCGGCAAAAATATCGACGGTTTCCCACGGAACGTTACTTACATGAGCTCTATGCAGTTCAAACAGATAGGCTTTGGTGGGCGGCTCCATTTCTGCAACACTGATTCTTTTCAAATAAGCTTTGACTTCTTCGTTCGTCATTATATTGAAGAAAGTTTTCACGCTGCACATCGCCTTTCCCGGAAATTAGGTGCTCCGTTTCGTCGCCGGACGGCAATTAATGGGTCACCCATATAATAAGTTACCAAATGGTAACGTGTCAATGGGTATTGGGACGATACGGCCTGGCAGCTTGGGCAAAAGCCTGCAGATTTGCAGGAATATTTCGCGACTAGAGGATCAAGGAGCAAAAAGATGCACTTTTGCCGCTTTCTGGTGAGCTCCTGGAAATTTCCAAGAAGAATCATCAGGATTGCATCTGGCTATTCCAAATCCGGGGTTGTATAATTCATCCAAAGACCGCCGTATTGGAGGATATCGAATGAAAACGATTATGATCGTCGAAGACGAGGACGCGATTTCCCGGGTTCTCGCGGCGTATATCCGCAAGGCCGGATTTGATTGCCTTATCTTCCGGGACGGCTGTCAGGCCGTGGAGTCTTTTGGTTCGGTACAGCCGGCTCTTGTCATTCTTGACGTGCTGCTCCCTGGAATGAGCGGCTGGGAGGTTCTGCAGCATATTCGCAGCAAAAGCGTATGCCCTGTCATTATGCTGACAGCCAGGGGCGGTGTCGGCGACCGGATTACGGGACTGAACGAAGGGGCGGACGACTACATGTCGAAGCCGTTCGAGCCTGACGAAGTCATTGCCAGAATTCATGCTGTGCTTAGACGCCCGTCCCACTCTCTGGTCGGTTCGGATCAAGTCAGTTTCGGGAGCTTTCGCATCGACTTCAAGTCCCGCAGCGTCTTCCTGAACGGAGCGACTTTATCGGTTACGCCCCGAGATTTGTCGCTTCTTATGTTTCTGGCGGAGCATCCGAACCAGATTTTCAACCGCGAGCAGCTGATTGAGAAGGTATGGGGCATCGATTATGAAGGCAGTGACCGGGCCGTGGACCTGGCTATCAAGCGTCTGCGGAAGCTGCTTCTTCACTGGCCGCCGGAAGAAGGGGAAATCAGAACATTGCGCGGGACGGGATATCAGCTTTATGCCAACACATCCAATTAGGCGCCGGACGCTGCTCAGTCGTTGGACGTTTCGTTATGTACTTACTCTTTTCTTGGGACTGCTTGCCATCGGACTTGTATCCATTCTCTATATCCGGCAGGAAACTATCGACGAGCGGAAGCATGCTCTCCAGGAATTTTCCCAAGCGGCAGCCCAATATGTGACAGACGGTCATGGCAGCATCGTCATTCCGGGCGATTTGTATGAATGGATTGACCGTACGCAGCGGCGATACTCCATTCCCGGACAATTCGGTTTCGTTGTGTTCGAGCGCGGCGATACCCCTGTTTTTGTCAAAAAAGCGCCCCCAAGCGCCCCCGGCCGTTCCTCGCTGAATATCGAAGCGAAGCCGGAGCTGACCGACCGACTGCGTGCAGCGAGATTCGGGGAGGATTTTGTCGTAACGACACCGGTGATGGACAAAAATTCCCCTATCGGCGCGATCGTTATTGCCTACAGCTATCTTGAACTCTCCGATGTCAATCAAAACTACATTTTGATTATCTCACTGCTCTTCTGTGCGGGCTTGCTTGGCTGGACGATCATCTATTTCCTGTCGTTGAATTTAAGAAAACCGATCATCCAACTGTCCGAAGCGCTCAACAAGATGGAAGCCGGCGATTACAATGTAACCGTCCCTGCCAATGTGAAGGAGAAAGAAATTCACGATCTTCTCTTGTCCTTCCAGGCAATGGCTTCGCGTCTGGGACAGCTGGAAGAGCTGCGTACGGAATTACTGGCTGGCGTCAGCCATGAGCTGAAGACACCTGTCGCCTCGATTCATGGCTTGATCCGCGCGGTTCGCGACCAGGTAGTTACGGACGGCGAGGCGGAGGAGTTCCTGGACATCTCCCTTGAGCAGACGCGCAGGCTTCAGCATATGGTCGCCGATCTGCTGGACTTTAATTCTTTTGCTTCAGGCATAATCAAAGTTCGGGAGGATTCGATTGATTTGGGCAAGCTTTTGAGCGAAATCGCTTATCAGTGGGGGCAGCTCGATCAAGAAGAAGGGATAGAGACCACGGTCGATATTCCAGACCGGATTTTTATGTGCATGGGGGACGCCAGCCGCATTCAGCAGATCGTGGTGAATTTGCTGAACAATAGCAAACAGGCGTTCCAAGGTCAAGGGCATATTGGCATAACGCTATCGGAATATTCGGACCAAACCTATGAGGTCATCGTTTGGGACGACGGTCCCGGCATACCGGAAGCCGAGCAAGCTCATATTTTCGAAAAATACTACCGGGGCGAGCGTAAAAAGCTATCCGTTGGCGGCCTAGGACTCGGCCTGACCTATAGCCGGATGCTTGCTGTTGCGATGAAAGGCCAGCTTCATCTAAAAAACAGCTCTCCCGGGGGCACCGCGTTCCAGCTGTTGCTGCCCAAGCAGTGTTAGGCATTGAAGCATTTTTGGGAACTAGCGGCTTCTTGACGTTTTCCTGACACATTGGTGCATTAATCTATCCCTAGGAGTCAATCCGAGGGAGTTACTTTTGTGCATGCGGGGTAAACGAGTTCACCGGACAGACTCCTAACACAGTCATTCCCAATGTGAGAGGAGAACACAAATTGAAAATCAAAAAATTTATCATCGTCCCGACTTTACTGTTCGCTTGCAGCGCAGGTGTATGGTTGGCATTCGCCAGTGGTTCTCAATCCTTAACCAGAGCGGAGGCGGCAGCCGCTAAGAAATCTGATCCGGTTCATGCCGCTCCACAGCGATCCGCAGGCCCCGCAACCGAAAACGACAGCAGCATCACAACCGATCAGAACGGATATACCATCGCTATTTCCGGAGGGTATAATACGGACCCGCAGGATCATGGCAGGCCGATCGTGCTCATTGCTGCCGCGCTCGGCGTCCCTGACGATGTATTCAGACAAGCTTTCAGCGGCGTAAAACCGGCAGGCGCCGGAAGCTCCGGCCCGACATCGGAACAGGCGCGATCCAACAAAGCAGCCTTGATGAAGGTGCTAAAACCGTACGGCATCACCAACGAACGCCTGGATGAAGTATCCAACTACTACCGCTACAGCGGCGTCAAAGGCGAAGTTTGGAAAAGAACGCCCGCTTTGCTGGCCACAACGGTCAAGGACGGTATCTTAAGCGGGGTCACGATAATCCATGCAGGTTCCGGCTATTCTTCAGCACCGACTATCAAGATTACAGGACCGAATGGAGCGATCACCTCCGCAACTGCAACCATCGCCTACACGTCGGATTTCAAAACCAACGGCAGTATTGCCTCGATTTCAATTCAATAGGCATCGACTTCGCAGAGTGAAATTACCCAGAGCTATACATTTATTCGCCATTTTCAGCGATCAGGCGCTTGTTCTCAATCGCCGCGGAAAGCACGATCAGCGTCGAAGAGAAACCGTGCGGACCGCACGAATCGAGAAAAGCGCTCAACGTTTCCATCGATGCGGTAATTATTTTCAGCATAAAATTATACTCCCCGCTGATGCGGTACAATTCGACGACATCCGGGGATTGCGAGCAAAATTCCTGGAAGTCCTGACAATTATTCGTTTTGAACAGCACGAACGCCGTGACGTCTTTGCCGAGCTTCTTAGGCGATAGAACCGCTTTGTAGCCGGCGATGATCCCCTGTTCTTCAAGCTTGCGTATCCGTTCGGTAACGGCAGGCTGTGTCATCGCGATCGTGCGGCCGATTTCGGCAACTGGCATTCGCGCATTCTCATGCAGCAGCGATAAAATTTTACTGTCGATTTTGTCAATAGCGATTGTTCCCCTTTATTTTGTGTGCTGAAATCGTATTTTTAACTTTAATATAAAGATAATTGCTCCAACATAACATGATTTATATATGTAAATTATATTCCTAACCTTATAAAATGTCATTGAAAGAGATTTTAAAGGAGTGGATAATGAATGATCGCGACAAAATCACTTAACCTTGATACCCCTCTCGCCATTGGCGGCGTCGAGCTGCGCAACCGGCTAATTATGGCGCCTATGCAGCAGTACAGCGGCTCGCCGGAAGGCTATGCGACCGAGCATCATATTCAGCATTACTCGAGAAGGGCAAAAGCGATCGGATTAATGATCGTGGAATCGACGGCCGTGTCCGATAACGGCAGGCTGGTGCCTAACGATATAGGCATTTATTCGGATCGGCACGCCGATGCGCTGAAAAGGGTAACCGATGCCGTCCATGCCCACCATACACCCGTATTCGTTCAATTGTCCCACGGAGGAAGAAAGTCGGCGCCTGAAGTGACGAAACGGCTCATTGCCCCAAGCGCAATTCCATATGACGATTCGTACGGAAAGCCTGCGCAATTGTCGGTCTCCGAAATCGAGGCCCTCATTGAAGATTACCGAATAGCCGCCAGACGCAGCATCGCGGCGGGTTTTGACGGGATTGAGGTACATGCGGCTCATGGATTTTTGATTCACCAGTTCCTGTCGCCGATTACGAATCTCCGCAGTGACGAATACGGCGGAACGCCCCGTGGCAGGACGAAATTTTTGCAGGACACGCTTGCCGCAATCCGCTCCGAAACAGGCGGCCGCTGCTGGACGATCCCGATTTCGCGCAGAAAATGATTGACCGAAAAGAGTGAAGCCTCCGGGGCCGGGGAGCGATTCCCGGCTGTCCGAATAGCCCGGGGGATAAGGGATTGCTCCCATTTAAATGAGAAAGCCCTATCCGGTTGCTGGCCGGAAGGGCTCTCTCGGTACTAAAAATTAATTGAATGAAACCTTCGATTCTGCTCGATGCACGTCCTCTCAAAACTTTTTTGCGCAGGGGCTTGCATACTCTAAATTTTTCATGTATAATTCGAAAAGTCGACATCAATAAGGGGTCTTAGCTCATCTGGGAGAGCGGCGCAGTCAGCTACATTGCTCCAAAAATTGAATACCAGCAACGATGTAATACGTTTCCTTGATTGGAAATATATGGGGAATTAGCTCAGCTGGGAGAGCGCGTCGCTGGCAGCGACGAGGTCAGGGGTTCGAGCCCCCTATTCTCCACCAATACCACACACAGACGGCAGAGATGTCGTTTTTTTTGTTCTTTTAAATACTTCTTCTATGCTATTTTGTGTGACAAAGCTTCAAAAAGATTTAGATTTCCACTTGAACCTTACTTAACGTAATGATTTATAGTGAACATAACGGCAGGACGAAACACGGGCCACCGGCCAAAAAATCGGCAAAATAATTTCGAAATCGGAGGAGAAACGAATATGAGGAAACTAGTATTGTTCATGCATGTGTCGCTGGATGGGTATGCGTCGGATTCGAACGGAGGACTGGATTGGATTCCATACAACGAGGAATTCGAGAAATACGCCGAGGAGGTCGTAGCCGAAGTCGGCTCTCCTGTTTACGGACGCACAACGTATCAATTGATGGAGGGCTACTGGCCCACGGTGCTGGACAATCCGAATGCTTCGAAGCACGGTTTGGAGCATGCCAAATGGCTGCAGGATGTGAAGAAGATCGTCATTTCCAGTACGATGGACAAGGCGGAATGGAACAATACGATGCTGATCAAGGACAATATAGCAGAGGCAATTAAGGCGCTCAAGGAACAACCTGGCAAAAATCTCGTCATCTTCGGCAGCCCGGGTGCGGCGAAGACGCTGCTTGAGCTCGGCCTGATCGACGAATTCCTGCTGACGATTTGTCCGGTCGTCCTTGGCAGCGGAAAATCGGTATTCGACGGCGGCGGCGAGAAAATCAAGCTCAAGCTGCTGTCCAGCCGAACGTTCAAGTCAGGCGTAATCGCGGCCCGCTACGAGTTGGAGAAATAACCGCGCCGTACAATCTGAACAGCATGTCTTGATCATGATTGCCTTAGGGCATCATCCACCCAGCCGACGAATTCCTTGTTGCGCCAGAGCGCATCGCTGGCAGCGATGAGGTCAGGGGTTCGAGCCCCCTATTCTCCACCACATATAAACAACCAAGCAGCCGATACGGCTGCTTTTTTTGTATATGGTGAGCCTTAGGCAGGAGAGAACCCCTGGCGGGTTCGTCCCGCGCGGACGGAGCGTTCTTCGGTGCCCCCTCAAAGGCGTTCAGTCCCACGTTATTTCAGAATAAACAATTCTTCGACGGGAAGACCAAAAACTCTTGCCATCTTAATGGCTAACACTGTACTCGGTATGAACTTGCCATTTTCAATCGTGTTGACCGTCTTTCTGGTGACCCCAATCAATTCTGCTAGCTGTTCTTGTGTCAAATTCATTTTGGCTCGTTGCACCTTTATAGTATTTTCTAGAACATCTTCACTCATCGCCGAGAACCTCATCTTTGTCAAGGATTAAGTAACTTACTAGGGGAGAAATGACACCAACGACGAGCAATATGTGTAAAACAAGCTGGATATTTAATGCAACATACAAGCTGAGCGTAAATAAAATCCCTACCAACCCCAAAATAACCCAAAAGCCTATCGTAAAGCTCTTAAGTCGAATCATTTGAAAATACTCATTATTTAATGATATGGCCAATGGGCGCTTCTTTTGCATGAGAAACGATAACAGGACAATTTTTATGAGGTAATACGCCCAGACAATCCCACCAATAACAGAAATAATGGCAGTGAAGCCTGTGATTAATTTGACGGTGTCTAAATGTAGATACCGAATCAAATATGTCAGCTGCCATATTGCAAAACCAATCAGGCTTCTTTTAATGAATGTTGTCCTGTTTTTTTCCAACTGTGTTACTTCAGATGCCAAATGGATTTCCCCCTCAACAATGTAACCTTTATTACTCATAATATCACCTTAGTGTTACAAAGACAAGGTATACTTTCAAGCATCGCTCGTTTTGCACGGAGCGAATGGATACCCATCTTCATACATGACGTCAACGTCTTTTACTGCTATAGATTCGGGTGAGCCGAAGCGGCCATTAATGTCTGCGGTGTCGCCTTTTTACAATACATCGGAATCGCGGAGCTCCTATAATAGAGACGATCAGAAGAAATGGAGGAATGGAAATGACGAATGACAGAAACAATGAAGGTATAACCGGAAAATATACCACAAATGGGAAACCAAACGGGTACACGGCCATTACACCGTTTATCGTCGTGAATAATCCGGCTGAAGCGATTGCCTTTTACGAAACCGTATTTGGGGCAAAAGCGAAAAGTGTGACAGATATTGGCGATGAAGGCAATAAAATCATTATTCATGCCGAAATCGATTTTGGCAACGGGTTTCTGCAACTGGGAGCCGCTAACCCTGCTTTTCGATTGGTTTTACCGCCAGGGGAAGGCGATGCGTGCTATTCTTTAGGAATATATGTCTCCGACGTTGACAGTACCTTTTCCTTGGCCCTAGCCAACGGAGCGAGCGTCAGAGAGCAAACAACGAACTTTATTTCAGGGGATCGGTATTGCAGTATTCTGGACCCGTTCGGAATCAGATGGTCAATTATGACTCGAATTGAGGATATTTCGGAGGAAGAAAGTTTCCGTAGGGTGGCCGAATGGAGCAAAAGTTTGGGGCAATGAAACCGACAAGTGTGGGAGAACGCTTGCATGGCATGCAAGAGTAGGGGTTCGATCCCCCTTGGCTCCACCAATATAAAAATTCAATCCACCGACAAGGTGGATTTTTTATGCCTTGGCTTTACCAATATAGATTAGCAAACCGGTTTGCGATGGAAGTGGTTTTTCTTTTTTTGATGGGCCCTGAAATAGAGAGGCGTTTCACGGGTTTAAGTAACTACAATCGTAACATGAACGTTTGAATATGACATACAGTTGTCAGTTTCTAAATGTTAATATATACAAAAACCATACAAAAGGAGAGACAGGCTTTGAATAAAAAGATAGATTACAAGAAAGATTTTAACCAACTCTATATGCCTGATATGTTACCGGAAATTGTGAAAGTCCCGAGGATGCCTTTTTTTATGGTCAGTGGTTCTGGAAACCCTAACGGTGAGGAATTTTCCAGGGCGGTAGAAGCTTTGTACAGTTTGAGTTATGCGGTGAGAATGTCTTACAAAAGTGACGATGTGCCGGCTGGATACTACGAATATACGGTTTTTCCGCTTGAGGGCGTGTGGGACTTGCTTGATCGGACCAAGCCGGCGACGGACAAAAACAATTTGAAGTATACGATTATGATACGCCAACCCGATTTTTTGACAGAAAAATGGTTTATGCGGTTTCTAGAACAGACGAAAAAGAAAAAACCGAATCCGTACCTTGAGAAAGTCCGGTTTGAGCATGTGGATGAAGGTTTGTGTTGTCAAATGATGCATATCGGCAGCTTTGACGATGAACCGAAAAGCTTTGCTCGAATGGAAGCATTCTGTGAAGAGAATGGTTATATCCGTACCAGCAAAATTCATCGGGAGATTTATTTGTCAGATCCTCGAAAGACGAAACCGGAAAAGCTTAAAACAGTGTTAAGATTCCTGATAATGAATGCAGATTCTCGTCCTTAGGCAAATTGGGGCAGTGAAACTGACCACGGCGGGAGAGCGCATCACTGGCAGCGATGAGGTCAGGGGGTTCAATACTCCTAGGCTCCACCATACCTATTCAGATACGGCAAATCCATAAAATGTTACCTTCCCTTTGCTTTATCTCCACGAAGGATCATGCAAGTACTTGTTGCATAGGCCACAAGACTTTGGTTTTTGTCAAATACACTGCAATCAATAAATCCTACGGTTTGTCCTTTCTTCATTACCTTCGATTCCGCCCTGATCGTACCACTCCATACCGGTTTCAAAAAAATGATTTTTAATTCAATGGTCGTAAAGCTCTCATCCGGCTGAAGGGTCGTCCCGAAAGCCACACCCATCGCAATGTCTGCAAGCGTACTTGTTACGCCCCCATTTAGTGTTCCTTGGGGATTGGAGTGGCTCTCGGTCGCCTCCATCTCAAACATGACACCCCCAACACGCCCATTAAGGCGTGTTTTTTGCGTTTGGCGGATCGATTCCCAGGACGCCATACCCTAACGGACACTAGGGACGTTAATTTGCTAAAAGCAGCCGTTTTCAAATTATAACGGTCACCACAGCGCTTATTTAATCCGAACCGCCCCCCAAAGCGGCATTTTCACCAAATAGCTGCAACTGTGTCCGTTAGAAATCTAAATGGTCGAGATTTCCCTCAATAGGCGCAACTGTGTCCGTTAGAAGATTTGGTCTTACAAAATTCACCTACGCTCCCATCGTAATTGATAAGTTCGATATCGCTGCTTCCCGCTGGCTACCGTTAACAAATTTCGTTCGACTAATCCATGCAATATACGTCGAGAGTGACGATCGGAAAGACGGAGATGACCAGCCAGTTCGGCAGCAGTAAAAGGATGCAGCAATCGGCGTGCGAATCGAATTGTTTCAGTTTCAGCCCAATCCAAGTCGGATGACACAGGAGTGGAAATGAATTTTCCGATAAAGGCAAGCACAAGTTGTCTGCAAAATTCAGGTTCTTCGACGATGGAGAGATAGGCAACGGTGAGGAGTGTCCAATCGTCAAGAATTAGCATGGAGTGCTTCTTGCATAAATCCTTGAAGCGTGTAACACCGATGTCTCTGGCGTGGGATCGGTAGTCTTGAATTTCAATGCAGCCCTTGGCGTCTCCCGGCATATACGCCAGATCCAGGTAACGCATGGAATTATGAATATCCCTGACCTCCCATTCGGGGTAAAGATGATCCAAATTTCCGACTGCCGGATACCAACAGGATCGTAGAAACTCCACGGAGCTGTGGGTCAATCCTTTCTCAAGAATTTCGCGTCTTCTTGGTTTTTTCTCGTTTGCAATATGTCGTTGCAGCCATTCCTCATAAGTTTTCGTAAAGAAGCCCATTGATGCAGATTCCCCCTTTTGTCAGCAAGTAAAAAGCCGCTCCAATACGGTAGCCGTAAACGGACGCTCGTATTAAAGCGGCATGTGCTTCACGCCGATTCGATTTGGTTAGAGTATACCCCATTATCCCGAATACCACAACTGATTTAGACATTAATAAAAGGCCGCGAAAGCGCTGAATGAGCATGAAACTAATCGGAACGAGCTTCAATGCATGGCTTCACTTTGAGGGGAAGAAAAACTTCCGCTGCGATTTACTTCGGCGAAAAGGCTTCGTCAGCAGTTATAACGAGATATCTTATTCAGGGTCGATCTTTTCATGCGAGATGATCCGCGAGAGGATATCGATAAGCTGGGTGCGCAAATCCATGGGCAATGGTTTAAGCAGATCCTCTTTCACTTTTTTCGCGGCTACACGTCCTTGTTCAATGAGAGGCGGAGCAATGTCCGTCAGCTTGACCAGCATCGCTCGGCGATCCTTGGGGTCGGGTATTCGGACAAGCAGATGTTCTTTCTCCAAGGCATCGACGAATTGGGTAACCGAAATGGCCTTGATGTCCATCGCCGCGGCCAAATCGCTCATTCTGACCGGCTCCGATTCGGAAACGGTTATTAACAGGCGCAGTCTCGGCCCGGTTAAAAATGCAGGCAGATCCATGGAGGAAAGGCGCAGCTCAAATTCGTGCTTGATATAGTGGGCAGTACGAATAAGCGCATCAAGCGCATCGACTTCCGAAGAGACGGATTCTTCCGATGAAAACGGCATATTGGACATGAAAAAACTCCTTGACGGATAAATAATTAATAAGTAAACTTACTATCAGCAACCATATTAATAAGGTTGCTTAATATATCTAACCTTTGTAATTCTATTGTACCGCATGATCCGTTTGAAGGGAAGCGCAACAAACCGAATGGATTCTTTTTGAGGAGTGATCGCTTATGTCCGAGCAAGCAAAGAAAACCAACTATATTGTCGCCGGATTAATGCTGGGAATCTTGATGTCATCGATGGACAATACGATCGTCGCAACGTCGATGGGGACAATCGTGTCAGATCTGGGAGGGATGGAGAACTTCGTATGGGTTACATCATCCTATATGGTGACTTCGATGGCAGGCACCCCGATTTTCGGAAAGTTATCCGATATGTATGGCCGCAAACGTTTCTTCGTATTTGGTCTAGTTGTATTTCTAATTGGGTCCATTCTATGCGGGCTTGCATCAAGCATTGTTCAGCTCAGCGCGTTTCGGGCGATTCAGGGTATTGGCGGCGGAGCCATTATGCCTATTGCATTAACGATCCTGTTTGATATATTTCCTCCGGAAAAACGAGGGAAAATTTCGGGTATATCCGGAGCTGTGTTCGGCGCATCCAGTATTTTCGGTCCGATGCTTGGAGCCGTTATTTCGGACCACCTTGGATGGAATTGGATTTTCTACGTCAATGTGCCGTTCGGCATAATCTCTTGCCTGCTTATTGTACTGTTCTATGAAGAATCGCTTGCGCATTCCAGGCAAAAGATCGATTGGCGCGGAGCGGCAACGTTGATCGGATCGGTTGTCTGCCTTATGTTCGCACTAGAACTTGGTGGCGGCCGTTATGCTTGGGACTCCGGCGTAATAATCGGTCTTATTCTGTTGTTTGTTATCCTGCTAACCGGATTTGTAATCGCGGAAACGAAGGCGGAGGCGCCGATCATTTCGTTTCGCATGTTCGCAAACCGCTTGTATACGGCCAGCATCGCAGCAGCTTTTTTTTACGGATCGGGTTTTGTTATTGCAACGGTATATGTGCCCATCTTTATTCAAGGTGTATTTGGTGAATCGGCGACCGGTTCTGGCATGATCCTGATGCCGATGCTGGTAGCCGGAGTCCTGTTTAGTCAAATCGGGGGCAGACTGACAATGAAAATAAGTTACCGGAATTTGATGATCGGTTCCGCCTTGTTGTTCGGTACCGGCATGTATTTGCTTAGTCTTTTGTCGCCGGCTTCTTCGCGTTTCATGACAACGGTGTTCATGATTGTAACCGGGATGGGGATCGGCGTGTCCATGTCCGTCTTGATGCAATCGGCGGTCCATCCCTTTGATATGCGGCAGCGCGGAACCGCGACTTCATCTGTCGTGTTCATTCGCTCGCTGGGCATGACGATAGGAATCACTATTTTTGGCATCATACAGCGGAACATCTTTAATCGCAAGCTGGGTGAGTCTTTCGAAGGATTAGGGGGGATTTCGGAAAACTCCTTGATCGACCCGCGCTCAGCATTGACACCGGGTCATCGCGCTCAACTCTCTCCGCGGACACTGGACATAATCATCAACTCTCTCTCTTCGTCGATTGCCCATACTTTCCTATGGGCGCTCGTCCCGGCGGCGCTTGCCATGATCGCCGTTATGCTCATGCCAGCGGATAAGGTATCGGGGACAAGGAAAGCAGGCGAAAAGGGTTGAAGCATCGACCGAAAGAGCTTTTAGAGAATGTCTGGAACGAATTGAGGTCTGGTGGTAAGATTGGGTTATTTACGATCTTTACTGTGCGTTGCACGAACTGAGCAGCTCAGATCATCTCATAGGTTTTTGATTAGCGGCACCGGCATAGGTCTGCAGTTGATAACGGGAATTATAGGTTGAACGCGGGGGTTCTCGCTTGAAAGTTTGGAACGGGAGGAAAATAGGTGTCAAACGTGCAGCGTAGTGATGCTGAGTATCCAATGGTGAAAATTTCTGCAGGTGAAATTGAATTAAGAGACGATCGAATAAAGAAGACATGGACGGCCAAGGTGAATTCTTTTTTGCTTGCACCGGTTCCTGTTACTAATGCGTTATATGGCTCGATCGTGCAAAAGCCAGCTGGACCTCATGACGAACCACAGGCTCCGGTTGTGGGTGTTTCATGGAATGATGCTATTCTCTTTTGTAATTTGCTTTCTCGGCATTCGGGTCTACTGGAATGTTACTCGGTAAGCGATGATGGTGAGAATGTCGTCTGCAACTGGGAGGCGGATGGATATCGTCTTCCTACGGAAGCGGAATGGCAGTATGCGTGTAAAGCGGGAACGGGCGGTTACCGGTACGGTGAGCTTGATGAAATAGCTTGGTATCGCGAAAACTCTGAGGGCATGGTGCATGAGGTCGGTAAAAAGCTGCCGAATGCATGGGGGCTCTATGATATGTTAGGAAATGTTTGGGAGTGGTGTTGGGATTTATACGATGTAAAAGCTTACGGCTCCTACAGAGTTTTTCGCGGCGGAAGCTGGGCGGAAGAGGCCCGGGGCTGTGGAGCGACGTGCCGCCGCCGCAGTCACCCTACATTTCGCATCGACGATCTTGGCTTTCGTCTTGCCAGGTCGCTACAATCGGGATAAATAGCAATTGAGAAGAACTCCTATGCTGTACTGCGTGATATGATAAGGGAAAGTTATTAATCCTAGGTTTAACGAGTAGCGCCAGCAAAAATTAAACGTTAAAGGAGTGCTTCCCGATTGAGTGATCAAGAATTGATTGAAACATACAAAAGCTATTTACATAGTTATTCCATGGAGCAGCTTAGGTATATACCCGCGCAAGGGGTTTGGTCTCTCGGCCAATTGTACAACCACATGATTCTCACTGCTCTTGATTACCTTGACAAAGTGGGAATTTGCGCGACTGAACGCGAAGAACAAGAGCTCGGGAAGACGGAGGCCGGCGAGCATTTGTTCAAAATCGGCGGTTTCCCGCCGATTAAAATCAAGCTGCCGGACGGGCCGGAAAACACGCCGAGCAATTCGGATAGTAAAGAAGACCTTATGCGCGGACTCGATCAAGTGCAGCAAAAGATGAAAGAATGGGAAGTGAAAATAGATGCTGTAAGTCCAAATTGCAAAGTCAATCATGATGGCTTTGGCTGGTTGAACGCGAGGGAGTGGTTTGCCCTTGTCGATATGCATTTCCGTCATCACTTGCGTCAAAAGAGCGAGCTGGATCAGATGCATGGGTTATGACCGCCGCGGTGGGGACTGCTGCTGTGTAGCTTGCCAAATATTTTGGAGCGGAAGTTACCGGGGATGCAGCAGGGTACCGGCACCATAAACGTAAACGGCAGAAATGCCGTTTTTTGTTTTGCCGTTTTTCGGGGGGGCAATCTGTCAATAATTTGAAACGCTTATTCGGCTCATGTTACGATGAAACAAGACGTAAAATTAAAGTGCAGAGGGAGCCGTTAACACGATGTCACACAGAGTATATTTATACAATGTCAGCGAACCTTCTCAAGCGCAGAGTACCGACAAGATGATGATGGAGTGGGGCTATGAAATGCCTCTTTTATTGCAGCCGCTCTTAGTCGACGGAGGGTTCGCCGCCGGCAATAATTACAACAACCATACAGAGTTGGACAATACCGGACTGTATTTTAATACCCGGACGGGTATCGAAAATATGAAGCGGTTTTATGATTTCCTGGAGAAGCAGGAATCGTTGATCGAAAATAAAGAAGCTTTTATTGAAGCGAAAAACAATCTTTTGCACTACCTCGAAAAGCTGGAACTCCCCTATTTCCACCTGGATGCCTGGGATGTGTTCAATATGGACGATATCCCTCACGCCGAGCAGGCGGAAACTTGGCTGTCCAACATTAACCATAACAATGAGATCATTACAAGAGCGATGGAAAACGACGATATTTCGATGCTGCGCTATTCCGATTTCAGGGACGTAAGCCCCGGCTTCAAGTCGTTCGCCGAGCTGCTCAACTATGAGGATTACCAATATGGGTGGGAACATATTTGGCAATCTGAAGAAGATCGCGATGAACTGATCTTTGAAGAAAATGGCTTGTGGGGGCTTAAAGACAAGTCCGGCAATGTGGTGCTCAGCCCGCAATTTGAGGCGTTTTACAGCTTCGGATCCGAAGATCTTGCCGTTGTCGTCAAGGACGGAAAGTACGGCTATGTACATGTATCCGGCCATATTGCCATCCCTTTGGTATGGGACGATGCCTTCGATTTTGAATATGGCTCCGCTTCGGCGATTGTCAAACTGAATGACAAATTCGGTCTGATCGACATCAAAGGCCAGCCGGTTTCGCAAATGCAGTATGAAAGCTTGGAGGTGCTCGGCTACGACGGTTATTTTACGGCCAAGCTGGATGGCAAATGGGGAGTGCTTGATAATTCCGGTTCGGTAATTATAAATTTTGAACACGACGCCCCTTTCGAGAGCGGTGACCGCTTTTACCACACGGCAATCGAAGGGCAAAAAAACCGGAAAATATTTAACGGGAATTTTACATATATAGGCGAATTTCCGGTATCTGCACTGGAATGCATCGGCGATGGACTTATTCTGGTAAAAGCGCACAAAAATGTGAACCATAACACGCTGTACAAAAAAGACGGAACCGTGCTCGCATCGGGCTTCGATAAAATAAACCGGCAAACCGGCCTCTCCAATATGCTTATACTGCGCAAAGGGAAAAAATACGGAGCACTGGGCATGCAGCAGGAAAGCTTTCTTTTGCCCTATGAATACGATGCGCTGATTGATATGCAGGTTAATGTCGATGCAAGTACAAGCAACCTGGTACTGGCGCAAAAGGATGGGGAAAAAGGCGTTTTTAGAGGAGACATCGCTCATCCGTCGTGGTTAATTCCTTTGGATCATTACAATAAAATCGTTTGGCTGTATGAACACTATTTTGCTTTGCAGCAGAACGGGGCATGGTGCATTATGTGTTTGCCCGATAACCTTTTGAGCGGCTATGAATTCGATCTTGTAACCCGGAAAATGCCTCTGAACGGTTTCGCTTATGCTTTTAAAGGTTCCGAAGTTTTTACAGCGGATGCGTACGGGCTTTCGAGGGCTGATAAAGCATTGGTGCTGGAAGAAATCGAGAGCGGATATGACGACTATTATTTTGATGTCAACGTACGCAATCGCCTGCTGGCCTATGCAAAAACAGATGTTACCGATGATGGCGGCATGGATGAATATTCACCGGTGGAGACTTTACACGACTTGGGCTTGGATGCTCTTCAAACGGACGATTTTGAAACTTCCATCCGCTATAATACTCTTGCTGCCGAAAAGGGCTACGCTCCAGCCATGAACACTCTTGCCTATATTTATTACAGCATAGAGGGCTGCCTCGATGAGAATAAGGCTTTTTACTGGTACGAAAAAGGCGCAGCCGCAGGCAGCATATACGCCATGAACGGCTTGGGCATGTGCTACAGCAACGGTACGGGTACGGCCCCTGATGCGGAAAAAGCGCTGTACTGGCTGGGCCGGGCCGCACACAATGGCAACGCGATCGCAAACAACAATCTTGGCGAATTGTATTTTCAAGGGCAGCTTGTATCTCAAAATATCGATAAAGCGATATATCATTACGAACAAGGTGAAGCATTCGGCACACCTCACAATGACTGGCTCGGCTACCTGCATTACTATAAAGGGAACTATGACAAGGCGATGCACTATTTCCAGCGCGATTATGAAGACGGCGGCGATTTTGGGGCGTATTATATGGGGATATTTTACAGCGAGGGCTTGGGCACTGCCAAAAATATCGCCGAGGCCATAGCCTATTTTAACGCCGCAGCGGATAAGTCGTATCCTCTCGCCCATATCGAATTGGCGAAAATATATTTGAGCGAAAGTGATTTTGCCGACGAAGCCTTGGCGAAATACCATATAGCCCAGGCCGAAAAGGCGGGCCTCGAAATTCCCGATGACCTCAGACCTGATCATTCGAGGTCCTAAAATGATTGTGTATGACGATTTTGTTGCAATGGTTTTGGAAACGTTGTTTTCGGTTCCCGGTTCGTGCTAACCTAGAATAATAGACAAGTTTTGGCTAAAGGAGTGGGGCTGGAGTGTCGAACGGTTTATTGTACTGGATTTTTCTGGGGGCGGCGTTTGCGGTTCCGTTTATTCTCGGTGTCTGGATGATGCGAAGGACGGACAGGCTGCAGTTTTCATTTTGGATCTCAACGGCATTGAATATAGGCATGACGGCGGCAGCCATGCTGTGGTGGAAATCCGTCAGTCACGACCCGTTTCGGATGATGTTCGGGATCACATTTTTCGGGGTTTCGGCCGTGAATTTGATGGCAATCGAATTTTTCGCATTGCTCAGCATCCGCAAGAAATCAATCGCTGGGGGACAAGCAGAAGGGGAATGAAGACTGGAAATGCATAGAAGAAACTCTGTTCGTTTTTACATATGGTTGGCCGCTTCCGTTATTTGGATGGCGGTTATTTTTATCAAATCGGCTGAGACGTATCAGCAGCAGAGCCTGCGGCCGCTTCTGACGGAATGGTTGGCGGGATCGGATGCGTTCAGCAATTTGCCTCATTGGGAGTTTACTTACGATCATGAGGTAGTGGGCTGGCAGGACCCGATCGGCTTGCTTGAATTTTTTATCAGAAAAGCAGGGCATATCACCGAATACGCGATCCTTGCCCTGCTCTGGTCGCTCACTTTGCTCTCTAAACCGATGAAAGCATCCATGGCGCTGCTCGCCTCCTTTATGATTTCAATCATTTATGCCGCATCGGACGAATGGCATCAAACTTTTGTGCCTCAAAGAACCGGTCATCCCATCGATGTGGCGGTTGATGCCATAGGCGTCTTGCTGGCTGTGCTGGCAGTCGGGCTCGGCGTCCTGATTAAACGAAGAAAAACAGGCTAATTATCATCATTATATGCAATTTTTTTGCAGGCTCTTTGATCGATCTCCACATCCATAGCTCCTTCGCTTCTTTTTCCAATTGCCGCTGCTGCCACTGCATCATTTTCTCCGACGAATACATCATGTTGGGTAACATGTCCATCACCTCCTTTCAATTCCTTGTAGCAACAGCATACAACTGGTATAAGGGGAAGAAAAAGAGTATAATTTACTTTATGAATTTCCCCTTTTGTAAGGGCATAAGGATAGGACGGATAAGATGCAGCTAATGACGCATTATTTGGAGCTTCGCGGATGTTTCGGGCATGTGGAGGAAGGGCAGCCGGTACGCGTCACGCTGGAGGAACTGGCTGAGGTGCTGTACTGCTCAACGCGCAATGTCAAGCTGCTGCTGAAAAAAATGTCGGAGCAAAGCTGGATCGCCTGGTCTCCGGGGCGGGGGAGAGGCAACGCTTCGGAGCTTGTTTTTTTGAGATCGATCGAAGAGATGGTCACCAAGCACATTATGGAATTAGCCGGCAAAGGAGATTACAAGGGAGCGATCGAGCTTATCCATCGGATGGAAAAAGGGGATGCGCTGCAGGACTCGTTCATCGATTGGATTTTCAGCTATTTCGGCTACCGGGAAAACGGGCCGGAAGAGCACTCGGCGGATACGCTGCGGTTCCCGATATTTAAGCCGATCGTCTCGCTCGATCCTGCGCATGCTTTTTTTGCTTTTGACTGTAATTTGCTTTATCAGATTTTTGATACGCTCGTCCGGTATGATCAGAAGAAGCCGGATATCGAACCCCATTTGGCGCACTATTGGGAGGTAAGCGAGGATCGATTGACGTGGACGTTTTATTTGCGCAAGGGCGTGATGTTTCATCATGGCAGAGAGATGACGGCGAGTGATGTGCGGTTTTCCCTGTTAAGAATTCAGCAGCTCGGGGAGGCGTCAAGCCAAAGCTGGCTGACGGAAAACATCCATGCGATTGAAGTGATGAACCGAAGCACGGTTGTGATCCGTCTCAAACGGCCCAATGCGCTGTTCTTGAAGCAGCTTGCTTTTGTGTCCATGTCCGTCGTTCCGGAGGAAGTCTGTTTTGGCCACGAGGATTTGTTCGCGCGGGTGCCGATCGGAACAGGGCCTTTCCGGCTGGAGCGCAGCGACGAATACACGTGGAGGCTTCGCGCATTCGATCGATATTTTGATGTAAGGCCGCATCTGGATCAGATTGAAATTTGGCTTTTGCCGAAGGATTTGTCGGACGCGGGCCCGAACGCTAATCTGATTCAGGTGCTGTGCGGCTACACGAACGGCAGACAGCCTATACATCTGGGGAAAAAAGGCCCGGAATGGCACAGCATCGATCAGATGATTCTTGGCTGCAGCCTGCTGACTTTTAATGTGAACAAGCCGGGACCGCAGCAGCATCTGAATTTTCGCAAGGCTGTCGATTTGCTGCTCGATCGGGAGCGGATGGCGCGTGAGCTGGAAGGAAACCGGGAAAAACCTGCGGTCAGCTTTATACCGGATGCCAAACCGTTAGCCGGAGTTCAACTGTATGACCTGGAAGAGGCGAGGCGGCTGCTGGAAGAAATGGGTTATGACGGCAGCGCGGTTCACATTTACGTGTATCAACCGCATCAGGAAGATGCACAGTGGATCAGCGACCAATGCGCAGCGGCAGGTATCAAAATCGAAATCATGATTCTTGACGAGACGGGAATGACGGAGCTGGAACATATCCGCAAGGCGGATATGATATTGTACCAGAACGTGATGGAGAGCGACTACGATTTGCACGTCATTGAAACGCTCCAGCAGAGCAACAGCTACATCCGGGCCCATCTCAACGGCGGACTGGCCCGGTCCGTGGACATTGAAATTGCCGCTCTGCTTGGCGAGGACGACCAGCGGGAGCGCATTCGCAAGCTCGATGAGATGGTCGAGGCGCTTCAACGGGAAAAGTCGTTTTTGTTCGTGCTGCACCGCTCTTTTCAAACGACATATCACGCTTCGCTCAAAGGAGTGGCGCTCAACGACTTGGGATGGATTGATTTTCGCAAACTGTGGTTCGCGCCGAATATGCCGATCAATGAGTCCGGGGATGGAAATGCTCACGGGCAATAAAGAGCGTGCTGCGGACAGACTCCTATGGCCGTTCTTCCGGGGCGGGCTCATATTTTCGTTCCATGGACTGCCAGCGGGTGCTTGCGACGAAAAATCCGGCCAGAGCAAAAACGATCAGGCGGACGGGAATCCAGTTCCAGATGATTTCATGTGTGTACAATAATTCGATGATTTCGATGATGAACGTCAATCCCAGGCCCCACGGGAGCACGCCGTAATAAAGCAAATACTTGGATCTTCCGAGTTCTTTTCTTTTGATCCATAGGTTTGTTTGCGAATCGCTCATATGTAATCTCCTTTTCTTTTCATTATAGCATCACCCGATAAAAATCTCGAATAACTCATCCATTGCGCTTTTCAAACCGTTATGATAAAAAAGGAAGTACTGTAAATCGCGGGGAGATATGACGAATGACTCGTATTATGATCGTAGACGATGCGCCGCTTATGAGAACACTGCTTGCATCTATTTTGACTGAGCATGGTTTTGAAGTCATTCATCTGGCGGTCAACGGCAAGGAAGCTGTGGAAGCGTATCCGAAAGTCAGACCGGATGTGGTGATCATGGATGTTTCCATGCCGGAGATGAATGGTGTGGATGCGTTAAAGCTGATTTTGGGCGCCGATCCCGAGGCCAAAATCATTATGTGCTCGACCTTCGGGCAGCAGTCTTTTATTTTAAAGGCCATTGAGCTCGGCGCCAAAGATTTTATTGCCAAGCCTTTCAGCCCGTATCAGGTGATAGATGCCGTACGGCACGTAATGGGTCGCTGAGAGCCTCTGGGCACAGTCTCGGTTTCATAGCCGGAGGCTGTTTTTATTTGGGAATGACCGGAGCAAGGAAAATATGGTAATATAGTAAGTTGTATACGACTAGCGGTCGGTATTATTCGCACGGGAGGGTTATCGTTTTGAGTAAAATTTTTGCTTTCGGATTTTTGTGGTATTTGACCGGAAATCCTTTTATCGCTCTTCTTATTTTGCTCGCTATTTTGTACGTTCTGGACCGGAGATTCGTCGGGTTGACCCCGAATATTTTCAGACCTTTCCAACTCGGCCGCAAAGCTTCCCGATTAAGACAGGATCTGCATGCCAATCCGCACAACACGTCCGCCAAGCTGGAGCTTGCCCGCATTCTGATCGAACGGAAAAAGTACGGCGAAGCCGTGCCTTATTTGGAGCAGACGATTGCCGTCATGGAAGATTCGGCGGATGTGCACGCCGAGCTCGGCCTTTGCCGCCTGAAGCTGGGCGACTTGGCGGGGGGCGAGCAGCTCGTGCTCAGGGCGCTGGAGCTGAACCCGCGGGTCAAATACGGGGAACCGTATTTGCGGCTCGGCGAAGCGCTGGCCGGCGTTGCGCCGGAGAAAGCGGCCGCTTACATGGAGCGGTTCCGCGAGGTGCAGTCCTCCTCGGTGGAGGCGTACTACCGCCTCGGGCAGCTGTACGACAAGCTGGGCCGCACCGCGGATGCCAAGCGGTCTTTCCGCGAGGCGCTGGACATATACCGCGGCCTGCCGCGGTACAGCCGCAGACAACAGCGGCGCTGGGCTCTGCTGGCGCGTTTTAAATGAGAAAAAAGCAAAGATCCGCGTTCACGGATGCTTTGCTTTTTTTACGGCGCTTCGGCAGAGGTGGGTCAGCGCCCATGCCCCGAACAGCGCCAGCGGAACGGCCGCCGCGCTGTGCAGGTCGAAGAGCAGCAGCTGCGCTTTCGGCGGCGCAGCCCGGTCCCACAGCGTCAGCAGCATCGGATGGGCGAGATAGATGCCGAACGAGGCCGCCCCCAGGCCGGCGAGCAGGCGGGAGCGGGAAGGGGCGCAGCGGGACAGCATGCTTCGCCCCAGGCGCGTGAAATATAACGCCGCGGCCATGCAGTAAAGGAGGAGCGCCAGCTCGTACCAAGTGTTTTCAAAGGAACGTATGCCGTATTGATTCAGCAGCAGCATGCCGACAAACGCCGCCCCGCCTGCGATGAATGCTGCGGCGACGATGCCTTTATGGGCGTCGGCCCATTTCATTACGGCTGCATAATGGATGCCTGTAAATGCGCCGAAGGCGAACAGCGCGGAGTATCCGGCAAATAGAGAAGCATACTGGGGAAGTGGGTTTACCCAGTGGTGAATACTATATATGGCGGCATGAAAGCAAATGCCGAGCGGTATAAGATTTTTTTCGGCCCAACGGTATTTCCTCACAATCGCCAAGATCCAAGGAAACAGCACATAAAACTGCACGATGATGACCATATAATACAGATGATAGCTGGCGTTGCCGGAAATGAGCAGCTTTATGAAGTGAATGAGGTCGAATCCGATGCGCCCGTGATACATAAGCTGATTGAACAAATAATAGAATAGCGACCACAGCACGTAGGGAATCACGATTCTGCGCAGTCTTTTTGTCCAAAATTGGAAGGCTGTTCCGCTGCCCGCACGGTCATAGTAGTTGTAGAAGAGCACGGCTCCGCTGATCCAAATAAATACAGGCACCGTGAACAAGGATGCGCGATTGATGATGTAAAATACGGACTGCGAAACTGTGCCTACGGGCAATTGGGTGGCGCTTGACGTTGCGTGAATAACGACTACGGCGAGTATGGCGATGGCGCGAACGATATCCATTTCGGGAATTTTAGGTCTTGGTTGCACGTTTCTGGGAGTCTCCTTTTTAATGCGGCAAAGCGATGATAGAATCGAAAGTAAAGACTTTCTCACTTTATCATGAACCGGGCCGTTTGAAAACAGGAACTGCGGCGGACGCGCAAGCTTGACGCTCCCAAACCATAACGATACACTGAAAGGTAGAATATAACCCAGTGCTGATCAAGAAGGTGATTCTTTCGTGAGCTATGAGTATGTGATGCAGGCGGTTTTGCTGATCCTGCTGGTAATCGCTACGTTTGTTGCGATGGTGTTTTGGACGAAATGGAGAAAAAGAGGACGGAGATAAGCGGCATGTATTTTATTAATCAAGAGCAGATCGATGAAAGAATTCAATTTCTGAAAGTTTTGGCTGACGCTTGCGGGCAATTGTCCGATCGGCGGATCGAGGGAGAGGACAGCCTCCTACGGCATTTGTCGCAGGAACGAATCCTTCATTTGGCGATTGAAACGGTAACGGATGTGGGCAGCTTGCTCATCGACGCTTTCATATTGAGAGACGCGAGCAGCTACGAGGATATCGTCGATATTGTGCGCGGCGAAGGGGCTTATTCCGATTCGCTGGCCGAAACGCTGCTGGAGCTGGTCCGATTAAGAAAGCCGCTCGTTCAGGACTATACGGCCTGGAAGCGGGAAGGTGAAGGTCTGCATCCTCTTATCGGCAAGCTGCCGGCAGCGTTAGAAGAGTTTGCCACCAGCGTAAAAGCGTTCATCCAAAAGGAATTGGCATAACATACATACATGTTTCTTAATTTACTTATTCTATCGGATGCTGTAAAATGAGACTAAAATCACAGTTCCGGGAGTAGGTGAGCTTATGAATCATGACCTTGAGACATCCACGCGCAAAGTGATCCTTTCCATGCTGAAAACGCAAGGGCCTTTAAGTGTTCATGACATGTCCAAGCAGCTCGGAATTACCGAAATGGCTGTAAGACGGCACGTGAACACGTTGGACCGTGACGGCCTCCTGGAGACGAAGCTCGTCCGGCAGGCAATGGGCAGACCGACAAGCTTGTATTCGCTGGCCCCGCAGGCGGACGAATTATTTCCGAAGAAATATTTGCAGCTTACCCTTGATCTGCTCGGAGAGCTGGTTGAGGACGAAGGGCAGCAGTTGGTTGACCGGTTGTTTGAGCGCAGACAGGAAAAGATGGAGCAGCGGTATCATGCAAGAATGAAAGCGGACAGTCTGGAAGAGCGCGTTGCCGAACTGGCCCTCATTCAGGATGAGAATGGTTATATGGTGGAATGGTCGCAATCGGATCAGGACGAGTTCATTTTCAGCGAACACAACTGCCCGATTACCCAGGTGGCCAACCGGTTCCAGCAGGCCTGCCAATGTGAGCTGAAGCTGTTTCAAAATTTGCTGGATGCCGATGTGGAGAGGACCGAGTGCCTTGCAAAAGGCGGAACCAAGTGCGTATATAGGATCAGCGGGCGCAAATAGCCATCATCCTCCTTTTACGGAGTGTGATGGCTATTTGTTTTTTTTCAGCCGGTCCGGGCGTGCCGGACGCCGTCTCAGCGTGAAGCAGCCAGAAGGCGCTCCGCTTTATCGGTGATCCAGGCATAATTGCCGGCTTCGATTTCTTTCAAATTAATCAATGAACCGCCGATACCGAGCCCGTAACAGCCGATGTTCAAAAACTGCTTGATATTGTCTTCCGTTACGCCGCCAACGGCCATCAGCGGAATGCGGTCCAGCGGACCCATCAGTTCTTTGATGAAACCTATGCCAAGGCTTGCGCTTGGAAAAACTTTGACAGCCGTAGCTCCGGCTTTCCACGCCTTGACGATTTCCGTCGGAGTCATCGCTCCGGGGAAGATCGGAATGTCGTTCGCTTTGGCAAAGCGGATGACCTTCTTATCCACATTAGGCGTTACGAGGAAGGCGGCGCCGGCTTGAACCGCTTTTTGCGCATCCTCCAGATCCAGTATCGTTCCGGCTCCGATGTACATCTGCTCACCCAGTTTGCTTTGCAGATCCGCAATCATCTGCAGCGCGCCCGGCGTGTTCAAAGTCACTTCCATGACAGTAACCCCGCCCCGGAAGAGCGCTTCCGCCACCGGTAAAATATGCGCTTCGCCGACTCCTCTGACAATCGCTACGATTCGCGTACGTTCGATTTCCGCAAGTCCTTGTTCCTTTTTCATGCAAATCCTCCTTGTAATGCTTCCCTGTTCAAAAGCGTGCTTGCTCCGCAAGCAAGCTCATGTACTGCTCCGCCGGAGCCGATCGCCGCATTGGCGAAGCCAGGGGCTTGATTCTTATTATGACAGGTTCCCGAACTTTTTCCACCGCGGTTGTGTCAAGACGAGCAGCTCTTACTTATACTGTATTAATTCATAGGCATTCGTCTAGAAACAGCCATCGCAAATGCCAAGGTAACAACTCTAAGCCGATGCTTACGAAGCCTGTTATGTCAAGGCATCATTCCCGGGAGGTGAACTCATGACATGGATGGAGATCAGCTGCGTCAGTGCGGCTGCTGCTTTCATCGTGCTTGTCGGTTATGCGGTTGTTACGCTTATTGCCGCGAGGCTAGCCTTGCAGCAGATCAGCGATGCGGTGTCCGAGACGCGTCAGGCCGTGTTGTACACGGCTGAGCAATCGGACCGGCTGCTGCAGGAGGCGAGGGAGCTCACGGCAGACGTGCGCAGCGGGGCGCAGACGCTGCAGCAAAGCCTCGAGCATGTTCAACAGGCAGGGGCGGCTGTAGGAGAGGTGGTTTCGTCGCTTCGCTCCGCATCCAGGACAATGAGCCAAACGATCCTGAACGCGGAAAGGGCCGTTCAAGCCCATAAGGAGCGGCTGCAGGACGCCTTCGAATGGGCCGCGACGGGGGTTGAGCTTTGGCAGCGATGGCAGGCCAGCAGGCAAGCAAAAGCGGACTTAAACGAGTCCGCCGAAAAGACAAACAAAGGAGTGCATGAACATGTCTGATGCAAAAAAAGGAAAAAACTTCCTCATTGGTGCGGTAGTAGGCGGTGTTCTTGGAGCGGCGACGGCTCTGCTGTTTGCTCCGAAGTCAGGCCGTGAACTGCGAAGCGATATCGCGGAGCAAGCGCAAACGGTATCCGAAAAAACCGTGAAAATAGCCAGAACAGTAAGCTCCCAAACTTCGGAAATTTACAATAAAGCGAAAGATACCGCACTGACGGTAGTGGATAATGTCCGTTCCTGGAAGGGCTCGGGGAAGGAAGAAATGATGGAGGACGATTTCGAAACTTCGGAAGCCGCCGAAGATTTCGTAATTTTGGGAGACAACCGATAACTGCAAGCCTCATAACAAACACAGGGCGCTCTCTCGAAGAGCGCCCTGTGTTTGTTACCATTTGGAAGGATCGATTTTTCGGATATCGAGCCCTTCCCAGACGTTTTTGATTTTGGCGTTTGCGGGATTGTCGAATACGAGCCAGGCGGTCGGCAAGTAGCGCTCGCCATACTCGCTGGAAGGTTTGTTGACGATCGTGTTATTGTGCACGAGCACGGTTGAAGCGCCTCCGTCCAGATTGGCCGCCGTCACGGCGCCGTGTTCTAGAAATATTTGCTGCACGTCGTAGAGCGTGGCCCCTATGCTGCTCTTCTGTCTTCCGTCGATAATGGCGAACAAAATCGAGCCGTCCTTCGTCTGCGCCATGCACGTTCTCGGAGCGACGCCCCAGCCATCGGCTTGACTCTTGATCTGCCCGACGCCGTTAACGATGAAGCGGGGGCTGAACGAAACAGCTTCCTGCACGCCCATCTGGAGCAGTTCCGAAACTTTATATTTGCCTGCAACCATCCGGCCGTCTTTGTCGATTCCAACGACTTGTACCGTGCCGTTCGTCCCTTTGTCATTGTAAAATATTTTTCCTCCGGAAATGACGATGCCCTCAGGCTGAAAGCCGTTGCCTTCCCAGTTCGGGTCGATAAAACCGCCGCCGTTGACGCCCAGGACCGCACCGGTCCGTTTGACCATCGAGGAAACTTTTTCGCCTTTTCCGGCTTTTTCGGGGACGGCGATTCTCAATTTTTTCGGATCTGAAACGGTGACCAGATAGCCTTTGAAATTCGTGCCGGAAATCGGCTCGATAGTGACGAGATCTTTTTTCGTCTCCTTTTGAGCACTGGTTTTGGTCTCAAGCTTGACTAGGCCCTTATCCTTTTCATCGCCCATTTCGTCGAATTTTTTCCAGTAAGCTTCCACCCGTTTTTGCAATTCATCGGAGCCGATTAAATATTTGGCCCAATCCCGATGCTGCGTCGTAATTAGCGTATCGGCCATCAAATAACGAACACTTGTTCCTGATGGAGTCAGAAAAAACCAGCATAGTCCTACAAGGGATAAGGAGGTAAAGCATGCTAGCAGGAACAGAAACATTCGAAGTCCGAAAGACTTTTTCTTGCGCTTTCCTTTGCCGACTCGCCGGGGAGGAAGCTGCAAAGCAGACTGCTGTGCCGCCATTCCTTTCCATTCCTTTCTATTGCTTTTATGTCATCTCTACATAGACGAAAAAAAGGAAACAAAAGTTTCAGATTTTTTCTGAGCTTCTTTCCTTTTTCACTTAAGAGCATATAAAGTTTTGTTTTCTTTAATCAGACTTTCGAACTTCTCGGCCGGCAGCGGCGTGCTGAAAATGTAGCCCTGAATCTCATTGCAGCCGCGCTCGCGCAGAAATTGCAGCTGTTCGGCGGTTTCGACGCCTTCGGCCAAAGATTTTATTTTGAGCTGCTGGGACATAGCGATCAGAGCCGTGACTATCGCAGCGTTGTCTTCATCGGTCGTAACATCGCGGATAAACGATTGATCGATTTTCAAGGTATGGACCCGGAAACGTTTGAGGTAGCTGAGAGAGGAATACCCGGTGCCAAAGTCGTCGATCGATATTTGAACGCCAAGCTTTCTCAGCTTGTCCATAGTTTCCATAATGAAAGATACGTTTTTCATTGCAACGCTCTCGGTAATTTCCAAACATAACAAATTCGCAGTGAGCCCTGTAGACGACAGCGTATCTTCGATAAACTGCACAAATCCGGCCTGCATGAATTGATTGACGGAAATGTTGACGGAGACGCAAAGCGGAGGCAGCCCCAGCGAATTCCAATGCTTGTTCTGGGCGCAGGCTTGCTTTAACACCCAATTGCCCAGCGGAATGATGAGTCCGGTTTCTTCTGCGAGCGGAATGAATTCGCCCGGCGAGACCATGCCCCATTCCGGGTGCTTCCAGCGGATCAAAGATTCCATGCCGATGATTTTGCCTGTCGTTAATTCGACAAGCGGCTGATAATAGATCATGAACTCTTCCCGTTCGATGGCTTTGCGCAGCTCAATTTCCAGGTTTAAGCGGTGCAGGGAGCGCATGTTCATATCGGGATGATAAATTTCGTAACAATTTCCGCCTTTTTCCTTGGCTTTATACATCGCTACATCGGCGTTTTTGATCAGGGATTCAACGCTGACGCCGTCTTGCGGATACACGCTGATTCCGATGCTGGCGGTAATATAAAGCTCCTGCTTATCGAAATAAAAAGCTTCCTTCATGCACTCGGGAATCCCTTCCGCAAGAACGGTAATTTCGTCCAGATGGGTAATGCCGGTCATGAGAATGATGAATTCGTCCCCGCCGAATCGGGCTACCATATGCGATTGCCCGACATAATCAAGAAGCTTCCCTGCGACATGACGCAGCAGTTCGTCGCCGGCGTGGTGCCCCAAAGTATCGTTAATAATTTTGAACCGGTCGAGGTCGAAAAACAGCACGCCAAGCATGGAGCCGGAGCTTTCCGCCTGCGTCAAGGATTGTTTCAGATGCTCCTGAAACTTAAGCCGGTTCGGCAAATTGGTGAGCGAGTCGTGGTAAGCCATGTGAATGATTTTTTCTTCAGCTTGGCGTTTCGCATTCATTGCCCGGATCGTTGCGTAAGAACGGGAAAACTGGTTGTCCTCGTTTATGACAAAATCCGGAGGCTGCATGTCCTCCCGTTGACCGTAAATGGCGGATGCCTGTTCTTCAGGCTCAGCGGATGTTTGCAGAATGGACATAACGGTTTCGATATGTTCTTTATGAATGCGTGCCGCGGAGGCGATCTTCGTTTTCTTGGCGGTGGAGTCGTCGAAGTAAACGATGCCTTTGCGGGAATCGTACTCTTTGACCTGCTTCATGTTCACAATATTCGTGCTGTCGAGAAGCCGGAAGCCGTCTTCATAGAGCCACTCTTCAATGCTGTCGAGAGAAAAATCCAGATAATACTGATGATTTTTAGTATGAATGACATAATCGCGATTGCTGATCTTATCGATCTTGACTACTTTATGAGAATCGATAAGCAAAATATCGGATCCTTTTTTGCCATCACGGGTTACAGGTATTTTCTGGGACATTCGATCAGCTCCATGAGTAAAAAAGATACACCTATCCTTTTATTTTATTATACAAATGTTTACACGACAAGCGAACAATGTCGAATTATATCGAATATAATCACATGGGCTATTTAAAAGACGGTTTGAACAAATCTGCCGATGAATTGCGTTCAAAATTGTATTCAAGGCTCGTTCCCGAATTGCGGGCGACACAGCGCAAAAGCAGTTCATGATAATTTTTTTGGCGGATGGCTGCAATGACGACGTGCTTGCCGATGCCGAGCGGATCGAAGAAAAGCTTTCCTTCTTTTTCTACGTACTTTTGCACGTGGTGCAGGTTTACGAACAAGTCCGTATCCATTTTTTTGAAACCTTGTTCTTCCAGTTTGTCGAGAAAATCGCTAAAGTCGAGCAGTGAATTCACGCTCCGGTTGATTCTGTTTTGCTGGGTGTGGAACGTAATTTCTTTGGCGCTGACTTCGATAAAAAGAACTTCCTTGACAGATATGTCGACACCTGCGACAGGCCGATCCTCTTTCTCCAAATACCCTGCTTTTTCCATGAGTTCGGTATACGAAAAATTGTAAGCGTCGGAAAGCTTTTTCAAAGTGACTGGCGACGGTTTGATTTTTTCATTTGTCGAGCGATTGCGTTCCAGTTCAAGATCACGAATGTACGCATGCGAGAGACCGCTTTTGTGGGCCGCTTCACGGAGTGACATTTTGCCGCGCAAGGTTTCCAAAAATTTGCCGAATCCTTCTAATTGCTTCATTGTTCATCCCTCCATTTGTTTCATATTGTAAACGAATTTTATGCAAATGAAAATGCATCCCGCACACTTTGGCGATATTTACCTGAAACCTGAAAATAGGCTTAAAACGGGCTTAAAATGGCCTGAAAACAAGCTGAAAAATTTCTTAAATCACACGGTCCGGCGGTTGGCCGAATCGCTTTTGCACAGATGCATATTCTACCTGCCGCTATGGAAAATTAACAGCAACATCCTTGGAAAGAGGCTGATGGTATGGCAAGAGATCTGCCCATTGGAAATGGGAACGTGCTCATCAATTTCGATGCTGCTTATAATATTCGCGACGTATACTTCCCTTTAGTAGGTCAGGAGAATCAATCCAGCGATCATCTTTCGCATTTTGGCGTCTGGTGTCAGGAAGGCTTCTTCTGGATCGACAATCCCGAAGTTTCCAGAAAAACCGCGTATGTCGAGGACTCGCTGGTTACGAATGCGGAATTCGGCCATGAGCGTTTCGGGCTCCGGATGCTGATCCGGGACGGCGTCGACGTGCAGCAAAATGTATTTTTGCGCAAAATAAAAGTAGAAAACACTTTTAACGCAGAGCGTAAAGTAAGGCTGTATTTTCATCTTGACCTGCAAATTTACGGCAACGGCATCGGCGATACGATCTACTTCGACCCGGAGCTGAATTCGCTTGTTTTTTACAAAGGCCACCGCTATTTGTCGTTGTCCTGTTTTTCGGCCGACGAGGTACAGGCGAAGCCGAGCGGTTACGCGACCGGTCAAAAAGGCATTAACGGCCTCGAAGGCACATGGCGCGATGCCGAGGACGGGCATCTGGAGGGCAATCCGATAGCGCAAGGCTCCGTGGACGGCGTTATCGAAGTGGAATTGACGCTGCCTCCGGCCGGTTCGAAGGAAGCCTGGTTCTGGATTTGCTTCGGCAAAAGCAAGCAGGAGATTGAGCAGATGGAACGTTTGCTGCGCACGGAGACTCCGCAGGCTATGCTTCAGCGGACCCATGATCATTGGGTCGAATGGGTGAACCGCGATAAGCACGACTTGTCGCTTCTGAAGCCCGAGCTTGCGTCTTTTTACAAAAAAAGTCTGCTGATCGTCAGGACGAATCTCGATAATCGGGGAGCGATTGTCGCGGCCAACGACTCCGATATTTTAAAATTCGCCAAAGATTCGTACTCTTATATGTGGCCCCGCGACGGCGCGCTCGTAACCCATGCGCTGGACCGGGCGGGTTTTCACGAGCTGTCGAGAAAGTTTTTCGACTTCTGCCTTAAAGTGCTCACTCCGGAAGGGTATTTGATGCACAAATACAATCCGGACGGTTCGGTCGGATCAAGCTGGCATCCGTGGGTGAACAGCCAGGGCAGCAAGCAGCTCGCGATCCAGGAAGATGAAACGGCGCTTGTCGTCTACGCGCTGTGGCATCACCATAAGCTGGCCGGCACTTTGGACCAATCCTTCGAGGAATACGAGAAGCTTGTCATTCCGGCCGCCGATTTTCTGGTGCATTACCGGGACGCTTCCGGTCTTCCGCTCCCGTCTTACGATTTGTGGGAGGAACGCTATGGCGTGATGGCCTTTACCGTTTCCAGCGTATATGCCGGATTGATCGCCGCTTCGCGCTTCGCCGACTTTCATCGGGACAAAACGCGGGCCGTTTATTACGCCGATTCCGCCGAACATGTCCGCAAAGCGGCCGAGGAACAGCTGTATTCGCATGAAAGAAAACGGTTTTTGCGCGCTTTGTACTGGAATTACGATAAAAGCACGTACGAACCTGATTACATCATGGATTCGAGCATGTACGCATTGTTCGATTTCGGCTTATTTGAAAAAACGGATCCGCGAATCGCGGCGACGATGCAGGCGATGAAAGACAAGCTCTGGGTGCACACCGACATAGGTGGCTTTGCCAGGTATGAGAATGACTACTATCATCAAGTTACCCAGGATGTGTTAAAAGTTCCGGGCAACCCTTGGTTCATTTGCACGCTTTGGTACGCCGAGTGGCTGATCGCATCCGCGAAGACAATGACCGATTTGACCGAAGCGGAAAATATGATGCGCTGGGCATGCGGGCATGCGCTGCCTTCCGGTGTCATGGCTGAGCAGGTCCATCCGTTCTCGGGAGAGCCGATGTCCGTCTCACCGCTCACTTGGTCTCATGCATCGTTCATCAAAGTAACGCAGGAATATTTGACGAAGCTGAAGCAGTTGGGCCAGCTCGGAACGACCCGGGAGACCGATGCAAGCGAAGACGAAGTGCTTGAGACTGCGAGCAGGTAGAAGGAGGGATGCGCCGGATGAAGGCGATTCGAGTCAAACAGCTTACCCAAGGAAATCCTTATATCGAGCTTGCGACAGTCGATAAACCGGCGATTGCGTACCCGCAAGAGGTGCTTGTCCGCGTCCTTGCCGTCGGTCTGGATGGAACGGACCGGGAAATTTTACAGGAAAAATACGGCACGCCGCCCGAAGGCGAAGACGAATTGACGACAGGCCACGAGTCGTTAGGCGTTGTTGTGGAAGCCGGCAAGGAATCCGGGTTCCAGCCCGGCAACCTGGTCACTGCGATCGTCAGGCGGCCGTGCAGGGATCAAAACTGTGTGAACTGCCGCAACGGGCATTCCGATTTTTGCCAGACAGGCAAGTATGTAGAGCGCGGCATTAAGGGCGCGCACGGCTTTTTATCCGAATTTTATAAAGAAGAATCGCGCTATTTGGTGCAGGTGCCCGATTCTTTGCTTGATCATGGCATGCTCGCGGAGCCGCAAAGCATCGTGGAAAAAGTATGGGATCAGGTGCAGCGCATCCAGCAGCGCTTGATCTGGGAGCCGCAAACCGCGCTCGTTCTCGGCTCGGGACCACTGGGTCTGCTCGCGGCAATGACATGCCGGCTGCTTGGGTTGAACGTGTATGTATGGTCCTTGTCGCAGACGGACTCCTTGCAGGCACAGCTTGTCCGGGATTGCGGGGCTGTGTATCAGCAGGCCGGAGCCGCCGACGAAACAGGCCAGGCGTTGACACTGACGGCCTATGCCAAAACGGTCGGCAAGCCGATCGACATGATTCTGGAATGCACCGGCTACAGCCCGCTTGCATTCGAGGCGATGTCCGTGCTGGCGCCGAACGGCGTGCTGGCCCTGCTCGGTGTCACGCCGGCGGACCGGAAGCTGGAAATTCACTCCGATGCGCTGAACGAAAGCATGGTGCTCGAAAATAAATGCGTCATCGGTTCGGTGAACGCGTCGCGCAAAGATTTTGAGACAGCCATCTACCGCCTGCAGCTAATGGAAGAGCGGTACAAGGGCTGGCTCCAGCGCCTGATCACAAACAGGCTCACGCTGGACGATTTGCCGAAGCTGGACTTTAAGACGATTCCGCTTAAAGCGGTCGTCGATATCATCCCCGCGGCTCAATGGAAAGATCTCGTCAAGCAAACCGGAGATGTAGCGTACAGTTTTTCCGTGTAAAAGGAACCGATAGGTTCCTTTTACACGTTGAACAATGAATAACTTATGGTTCAATGCCCCATTGGAGGCTGCCGGACACGTATGCGGTCACTTTGTCCCAGTCTACGTAGCTGTTTACCGACGGGTTGAACGAGTAATCTCCCGTTTGCGTGTAGTTGCTCCAGTCGTTTTTGGCGATGCGTCCTTGGACTTCAATGCTTTGGCCTGCCGCCAGGCTGCCTGCTTGGCTGGAGAATCCGATTTCAGTGTAATAGTCGGCGCCGGATACAGGCGCGTTCAATTTCACGAACGTGCCCGTGACATTGGAGCTTCCCGCGTGGGACCAGTCGCACCAGAAGCTTTGCCCTTTCTCGCCGTCAATAGTGTAGTAATAACGCAATTTGACATCGGCCAACGAGATGGCTGCCGTTCCCGTATTCACAAGCTTGAATCTTGTGTACAGGGTGTTGGACGTGCCGTTGGTGTTCGCGTTGAACATTTGTACTTTCAGGTTCCCGCCGGTTTGGCCCGTCGTGTCCGTAATGTTGACGGAAAGTACACGATCGACGCCGGCGCTGAAGTCGAACGCCAGGTTTGCCGTGCCGACCGGCAGAGCGGCCAGATAGCTTTTCATGATCGTGACGGTGCTGCCGGAGACGGTGTAGTCTGTGCCCTCAACGAGCGCTGCCGCGCCGTTTTTGATGCCGTTTAAGGTGTTGCCGTTAAGCGTTAAAGTGATAGCGATATCGCTTTGCTTGTCCGCTTTTTTGTCAAAGGCTGCCGACGACGGCGAAATCGCCGAGTTGTTCTCGGCAGCGCCGGCAATGTCCCCGTATGCGATGCCGCGCCCGTTCGTTCCTACATAGACGCGTCCGTATACTTTGGGATCGCCTGTAATGGCGCTGTTGGTCACGCCGTACTGATGCTGGTCGTCGTTAACCCGGACCCAGGTTGCGCCGGCATTGTCGGAACGGAAAATGCCTCTTACGTTATCGATTTTGGCCGATACGTAAAGAGCCGTGTAGCTTTGTCCTGGCGCCGCTTTTCCGAAGCCGACCACATCGGCTTGCTGGACACCGGGCAATTTGACGAACGAAGCGCCGGAGTCGGTGGAATGCCACAAGCCGTAAGCGCCGTTTACGCTTCCGCCGGCCAGCCAGATATCGCCTTCGATGCCCGGTACGGCTTTAAAATTCAACACGCCGTCGCTCGGCAGGCCGGTCGCCTCCGTTTGCGTAAACGAAGCGCCTCCGTTGGTGCTAATATAAAATTTGCCGCCTGAAACGGCATAAAATTTGTTTTTATTAACGCGGTCGGCTGCGACTTTCGCATTCGCCGGAACACCGGTGCTGGCTGCCCAGGAGTTGCCGCTGGAGCCGGAATATTGCACGCCCACATCCGGAGTGCTCCATACCAGGGAATTGCCGCCGGCGCTTACGGCTATCATGCCCCCGCCTTTAGTGCCGGAAGGTTCCGCGCTGTTGAACCAGTTGCTGCCGCCATCGTCGGAGAGCGCGATAGACTTGGCATTCGCATTGTTCTTATAGTCCCCGAATCCGACACGGGCCATAAAGTTCGGGCTCAGCTCGGCAAAATCGAGGCTGGACGTGCTGCTCGGATTGATCAGCATCTTGGCCGGAGCTTTCGTCAGGTCGTTATGGCGGAAGCCGGAGACATCGCCTACGGCGCTGATCAAAGGCGCGCCCGACGACGGGCTGACCAGATCGTTGACAGCCATTTCTTCCAATCCTTTGGCGGCGACGGATATATGAATTTTACCGCCGTTGTCCCAATCGGTCAGATTGTCGGTGCCATAGATGGTGGCCCCTGTACCATACATCATACGGTTGGAGTTGAACGGGTCGATTTTCAGATCGCCGACCATCCAGCCGAGCTTCGGCGTAACTTCGGGAGGCTGCGGATTCGCTCCGAAATCGAGCCACGGAGCCGCCGAAATATCCTGCGTATAGCGCAGCTTGCGTCCCGGGTAACCGTCCCAGTCCCAGATTCGCGTCCACGTTTTGCCGGCGTCGTTGCTGCGGAAAATAATCGTATCCGGCCACCAGGCGTTCAAAGCCGATACCATAATCGTATCCGGGTGCTGCGCATCGGAGGTCAGTCCGCCGTAACCGAAGAAGTTGTCGTTGCTGCTGCTTGGAACCGGACTGATGCTGGTCCATTCGCCGGTCGTCGTATTAAGCTTCCAGACATCGCCCTTTTCGCCGTCGTATGGTCCGATGCCGTTGTTGTAGGTGATATACAAATTGCCGTTGGACAATACGCCGTGATGCGGCAGGTAGCCGTTAGGCTGGCCGGGAACGGCGGACCAGGTTGCACCGCCGTCGGTACTGCGGTAGATGCTGTTGCCTTTGTCCGCTACGCCGACATAGATGGTTTGGGTTTCGCTGCCGGGAGCTCCGGCCGACTTGTCGAACGTGATCCAGGCCAGTCCCATAATATCGTTTTGATAGGAATTATCAGGATTTTGCACATAGGTGCCGACATTCGTAAAGCTTGTTACCTTGTTCCAGGTGACCCCATAGTCCGTGCTTTTCCAGAGACCGTTGCCGCTTCGCGCTCCGAAGTAGAGGACGCTGTTTTTGTTCGGGTCGATCGTCAGGCGCTCACCCATGGACCGTCCCGGCATATTTCCGCCGACTTTGAACGGAAGCTGGGTAGCTTGCCATGTATCGCCTTTATCGATGCTGCGCAGGATGTACCCGTTGTTCGGATCCCAGTCGTTCGTATACATGCCCGCTGCGACGTATAAACGGTTCGGTTCGACCGGGTCGGTAGCGAGGGCGTCTGCGCCGTTTTTCCCCCAGTCTTCCCATCCGACCGTATCCAGCAGCGGAATCCAGCTGTTGTCGGCCGGGTTCCAGCGGTACACGCCTCCGATATCAGTACGGGCATAGATCAAATCGGGCTGCTTCTCATTGAAAATAATGCCCGGCACGTACCCGCCTCCGGCGCCCGTAACGACATTCCGCCAATTGTAAGTCTGGCTTCCGGCCGCCTCGGCTTTAGGAGGCAAGCCGATCCAAGATGTGCCTACAACCGTTGTTGTTAGAAGAACTACTCCAATTCTGCCAAGCCACTTTTTCATCAATACATCTCCTCACAGGTTAAAATTAAAGCGATTTCGGTTTTATAAATCGCTTTGAAGCGGAAACTGGCGTATACCCCCTCTTTTGAGAAAATATGATTTTGCAGTAAACTGATGCCCGGAATAATCTATGAAACTCGACAAATTATACCATTTTTAAGGCTTAATAGTAAATTAAACATGAATTTGGATTGATTTCAATAGTCTAAAAGTCCCCCGTCCGATCCTGCAATCATCCCGACGAATCAAATTTTTCGTTAGGAGTGCCGCCAGGGGCGAATAAATAAAAAACGCCCTTTGGCCGCGAGGCTAAAGGACGTTCTTCGTCTCTCTTAGTATACTACTATTTCAGTTACATTCCAAGCGAAAAATTAATTGCCAGGGAGTCGTCCGGCGGAGTACCTTCTACGGACTTCATCAGAGCATGCTTCTAGAAGCAGGAATGATTAAAGTTTACGTTCTCGCGGCCAAACACTACATGATGTAATAGACTTCTTTTACAAATTTACCTATAATGAGGGAGAAAGGGAGGACGAGACCACATGGTTCTGAATAAATGGTTGAAAGACAACGGTATGCACGTCTCATGGTTTATCGCGCTGGTGGCGACGCTGGGGAGCTTGTATTTTTCCGAAATTATGCATTTCCTGCCGTGCAAATTGTGCTGGTATCAACGCATACTGATGTATCCGCTGGTCATTCTGCTTGGCATCGCTTCGGTCCGCAAAGATCATAAGCTCACGATCTACGTGCTGCCGATGACGATTGTGGGGGCCTGCATTTCGATCTATCACGTGCTGCTGCAATCGGGCGTATTCCACGAGTCCGCCACAGGGTGCGGACCTGTTCCGTGCGATGTGGACTACTTGTATTGGTTCGGATTTATTACGATTCCGATGCTGGCGGGGACTGCTTTTATCCTGATTACAATCGTTCAATTTCTTACATATCGGGCTGCCAAATAAATGCGGTCTGGCAAAATGGGGCTGTCCCGCAAAGTAGCTTTTTGGCTGCTTGAGGGGCAGCCCTTCTATTTTCGGCTGCCGAAGAGAATGGAGCGCAGGCGTGCAGCCCGGAAACATATACGCTAGAGTCGATCGCACAATGGTCGCGTGAAGAAAACCTGCAAAAGTACAGTTTTTTCTCGGTTGATGCGCTGGCCACGAAAAATTCCTGCAATTGTACAGGCTTTTCACTACGAATATGGGCTCTGGTTCAAATTTATCGAAAATTCCTGCACAATCGCATGCTTTTCGCCAAAATGAACTACTTTTACGGAAAAAGCCTGCACTTTTGCAGGCTTTCTCTCTGCCAAGCGGCTATGTGCCTCCTTACTTCAGCGCCGCAACCTGTGCGGAAGAGGCACCGGCGCATCAATCGTTACGGTGAGTGGGTTGGGAAGAGCCCTAACCCCTACCTGTTGCAGGCATTCTTCGCGCAGCCTTGCATAAGGGCTGCTGCCTCTAGCGTGGCGTTTTTTTCAGTAGTCAGACTTTTGCAGGCTTTCCTCGCGCTGCCGTGCAAAAGGGCTGCCGCCTCAGACTTTTGCCAGGCTTGCGTGCTGCCGGTTCATTTTTGTAGAAAAATGCCGAGAAATGGCAGGTAATTCGGCTGGGGCCGTCGAAATGAATACGCGAAAATGTATTCATGAATGAGGTGCCAGGATGATCAGACATACGAAAAGCGCAGCTTTGCTGCTGACACTCGGCGCAGCGCTTGTGGGCTGCACCAATGACAAAGGGGCCGCTCCGCCGCTGTCCGCTGCAAATGCAAGCGCGGCACCGCCGTCTGCGACACCGACGGCTCCCGCCGTTTCGCGGACGCCGTCGCCTGCAGCCACTCCCGCCATGCCGGCAAAAAGCCCGAGCCCGACTCCGGCTCCGACCGAGGCTCCGAAGCAGACGGCTGCGCCCACCGCCAAAAGCTCAGCGGCTCCCGACCAGGGCTCTGCCAAAGCGGCAGCCGGTGACCGCACGCCTTTTTCATGGTACTACATGAAAAAGAAAACGGGACAAGTCCCCGACTTCCCGAAGGAGACGAAATCTTTTACAGCCGATCAGAAAGCGGTATGGGTAGGCACGGGGAAAAAGGTGTACCTGACCATCGATGCCGGCGGGCCGCTGATCGATGTGGACTTGATGCTCAAGTCGCTGAAGGACAACGATGTGAAAGCGAACTTTTTCATCTCGGGAAACAATATTAAGAAAAATCCGGACTATTTGAAAAAGCTGGTAGCCGACGGCCATTTCATAGCGAATCATACGATGACGCACAAAGATTTCAACGAATTGACCGACGATCAAATCAAAAAGGAAATAACCGATTTTGAAACGATGTACAAAGAAATTACCGGCAAGGAAGTGGAAAAATATTTCCGTTTTCCGTACGGGCGCTATAATATGCATAACCTGAGCCTCGTCTCGGGGATGGGCTATACGTCGGTGTTTTGGTCGACGGCCATGAGAGATTGGGAGCCGCGCAAAAACGGGGCCGAAGATCCGTACAACGATATTATGAATAATTTGCATGACGGCAACGTGATTTTGATGCATCAAGGGTCCAAGGAAAATATGGAGGCGCTGGACCGGATTTGTAAGGAGATTAAGAAAAAGGGCTATGAATTCGGGCTGGTGAACGAGCTGAAGCCGTCCGCGAATTAAGGATTTGCGCTGGATTACGATCACAAACGCACAGGTACCTTTGAAGCTGCGGAATCATATTCTATCCATGTAGACTGAAAGCGGGCTTTATAAGCAGGCCCGCTTTCGGCGCAGCTAAGGGCATACAAAAACCGGCAAAGGAAGCGTATACTGTGCAGCAATCGATTGCCATTCTGGACTCCGGAGTCGGAGGATTGACGGTAGTAAAAGAAGTCATGCGCCAGCTTCCGCAAGAAAAAATCATATATTTCGGAGATACGGCCAGAAGCCCGTACGGACCCAGGTCTGCGGATGAAGTCCGGACGTTTACCAAGCAAATCGTCGATTATTTGAGACAATTCGATCCCAAAATGATTGTGATAGCATGCAATACGGCAACTGCCGTAGCGATTGAAGATATACGCGAAAGGGTATCGATTCCGGTGCTTGGCGTTATTTCACCCGGAGCGAGAGCTGCGATTAAATCGACCCGCCGCGGTGTCGTCGGCGTGATCGGTACGGACGGAACGATCCGCAGCAACGCCTACGTGCAGGAGCTGACCTCGATTTCACCGGGCATTCGAGTATACAGCGCGGCTTGCCCGCTGCTGGCGCCGTTCGTCGAAAAAGGGCTGTTCGATGCGGACGAAGCCTATGCGGTCGTTGAACAGTCGCTGCGGCCTTTGACCGGGAAGCCGATGGATTGCCTGATTCTGGGCTGCACGCACTATCCTTTTCTGATGGATGCGATTTCGCGCGTGATGGGGCCGAAAGTGACGCTCATCTCGTCGGCGGACGAAACGGCCCGGGAAATCAGCACGATTCTTTATCACCGCGGGCTATCGTCGGCAGCGGCGGACGTGCCTGTACACCAGTTTTTTTGCAGCGGCGACACGGAGCTGTTCAAAACGATCGCCCAGTCCTGGCTGAAAGAGCAGATTTCCTTAACGCCTGTCGTTTGGCAGGTGCCCAACATTATGTAAAAGAGCGCCGGAGCGGGAACGACAAAGCCGCGACGGCGCTTTTTTGCATGAATGAAATCGCGGCGGCATAAGCATATACGGCATCGACAAAGCTATGTCGCATGGCGGCGGCAAGCTTGTTCCGGAGGTGGCTTCATGCAACAATACGGCTACTTAAAGCTGTGCGAAGAGATTGCGAGACTTGGGGAGACGTATCCGTTTCTGCGTTGTTCTTCGATCGGGTGTTCGGTGCTAGGCCGCAGCATACCGGCCGTAGCGATTGGCACAGGCGCCGGATCCATTCATTACAACGCTTCCATCCACGCGAATGAATGGATTACGACGCCGATTCTTATGCGGTTCTTGGAGGAGGCCGCGGCAGCGTATGCCTCGGGAACGCCATGGCGGGGGCGCAGTGCAAGGCGGATTTTTGCGGATATAACGCTCTGGCTTGTCCCGATGGTAAATCCCGACGGGGTCGAGCTGGTTTTGCACGGCGTTTCATCCGCGCCGTTCCCGTGTGCGGACGCGCTGATCGCCATGAATTGCGGCTCGGGCGACTTCAGGGGCTGGAAGGCCAACGCGCGAGGGGTCGATCTGAACGATCAATTTCCGGCGCATTGGGAGGAGGAGCGGGCCCGCAGAGGACAGCTGTGCCCGGGCGAGCGGGATTACACAGGCGAGGCGCCGCTGACCGAGCCGGAGGCCGCGGCTATTGCGGCTTTTACGGTGGAGCGCAATTTTGAAATGGTGATGGCTCTGCATACTCAAGGGCGGGAAATTTATTGGAACTACAGGGATTACGAGCCCCCTCAGGCAGAAGCGTATGCCCAACGGCTGGCCCGGGCAAGCGGATACAAAGCGGTTAAGCTGACCGGCAGCGACGCGGGTTACAAGGATTGGTTCATCGAAAAGTTTCGCCGTCCGGGCTTTACGATCGAAGTCGGGTATGGGGTAAATCCGCTGCCGGCGGAGACGTTCCCGGCCTTGTACGAAGAAGCCGTGCCCATTTTGCTGGAGGGACTGGAGCTGTTGGGACAAGACCAAGGCAAGTAAAAATACGCCGCGAAAGAAGGCCATGCCCGGCAAGAACCGTTCCCCCGGCTCCTCATATACTGATGACAAGAGCGGTTGCTGAAGAGGAAGCTTGGGAGGGATCGGCATGGCCCCTAAAGGAAAAGCAGGTAAAGCAAGCAAGAAAAAGGAAGTTTCATCCAGGCCTCAATATACGATGAAAATTGTCGAATCGTCGACATGCGCGGTTTGCAAGCAGCAGTGTGCCCGGGGATTGCGGTATTTGGCCGCGATGTCGGAGCCTGGCGCAGTAGGCAAAGGAGTTCCGTGTATCCTGACCAGAAAACGGATTAACTGACGAAAGGGCCGAGAAGGAGACGCTGTCATCGATGCGGAGGCGAAGGATTGCCAGGGCAACCCCCCACGCGCAGGCTTCCTTCTCTTTGCCGTTTTTGCCTGTTTTCTACATATTCCTCTTTTTTGTGGGAGATATTAGGTTTGTTGAAATGACAAACCATCCGGAAAGAGGCGAATCCTAATGAAGGGCACGGCACGCATGATCGTACTTAACATAATTCTGCTCATCATTCTTGTTGGGGGAGCGGCGATAGGCTACTACTTTTACAACCAGTCCATCAACTACTTATCGACGAACAATGCACAAATCACGGGCGATCAAATAGTGATCAGCGCATCCGCTTCCGGAAAATTGACGGATTGGTACGGAGAAACGGGCAAAAAAATGTCCCAGGGAGACCGGATCGGAGCAGTCGCGGCAGCGTCGGGCGCCGTAGATATTTTAACGCCCAAACAAGGAACGATCGTTCAGCAGAGCGCAATCACCGGATCGCTCGTATCGGCAGGGGTGCCGCTGGCGTATCTCTACGATTTGGATCGGCTCTGGGTGACGGCGAACGTAAAGGAAACGGAAATCAATGACGTGAAGCTGGGACAAGCCGTCGACGTTTACGTGGATGCGTTTCCGGGTACGACGTTAAGCGGCAGGGTGGACAGGATAGGGCTGGCGACAGCCGGAACTTTTTCGCTGATGCCGGCCTCGAACACAACCGGCAACTATACGAAGGTGGCCCAGGTCATCCCTGTTACGATCTCGCTGGAGGGCAACCGCGGGCTCGGCCTCATACCGGGAATGAGTGTCACCGCACGCATTCATAAGTAAGGGAGCGGACATATGAATGCGTATGCGATAGGCTATGCCATATTCAGTCTTGTTGTCATTGCGGCGGTGAACCGGTTTGCCGTCAAAAGATGGAGGCGCAAAGCCAAGGGAGCGAGCGGGCATTACACGCCGGTACCCGAGCCGTCCGATCTGCTGGTCGAAATGTCGGAGGAGCTGAACGGCAGCCGGAGGTCCGCTGCAAGAAAATCCGCTTCCCCGCGAACGGCGGAAGTCAAAGTGGGCCAACTGCTTGCGGTGCTCATGCTGGGGGCTTTCGTCGCCATTTTGAATCAGACGCTCATCAATGTCGCGATTCCTCATATTATGACCGATTTCAACGTAGCGGCCAACGTCGTGCAGTGGCTAACGACGGGTTACATGCTGGTAAACGGTGTCATGATTCCGATAACCGCCTTTTTAATAGAACGGTTCGGCTCCCGGGTGATGTTTTTAACCGCGATGATTTTGTTTACCGCAGGGGCTCTGATTTGCGCGGTCGCGCCCAACTTCGCGCTGCTGATGACGGGGAGGGTCGTGCAGGCCTCGGGAGCGGGCATCATTATGCCGCTGATGATGACTGTATTTTTAACGGTTTTTCCCCCTGAAAAAAGAGGGAGCGCCATGGGAACGATGGGCATCGCGATGATTTTCGCCCCGGCGATCGGCCCGACGCTTTCGGGATGGCTCGTTCAGACGTATACGTGGCGGCTGCTGTTTTATATCGTACTGCCGATCGGTCTGGTCGACATTTTGCTGGCCATTGCGCTGATGGGCAACGTGACCAAAATATCCAAAGTAAAATTCGACTTTTGGGGATTTTTCTTTTCAACGGTCGGCTTCGGCGGCCTGCTGTTCGCTTTCAGCGAAGCGGGCACAGCCGGTTGGCAGAGCACGGAAGTGCTCGGAACGTTGACGACAGGGATACTGAGCCTGATCGGTTTTGTGTGGCGGGAGCTGACCGCCGAGGAACCGATGCTCGATCTGCGGGTGTTCACCTACAACATTTTCACATTGACGACTATCGTCAGTTCCATCATCAATATGGCGATGTTCGCAGCGATGATTTTGCTGCCGATCTACTTGCAGAACATTCGCGGATTCACCCCGCTCGCTTCGGGTTTGCTGCTGCTTCCGGGCGCGATACTGATGGGCATTATGCAGCCGATCGCAGGCATGGTGTTCGACCGGATCGGGGTCAGACTGCTGGCCGTCACCGGCCTCGTCATTACGACCGTTACGACCTGGGAGTTCAGCAAGCTGACGGCGGATACGTCCTACAGCCACATTTTGCTGCTGTACTGCCTGCGGATGTTCGGCATGTCTTTCATGATGATGACGATCATGACCGAAGGGATGAACCAACTGCCCAGACATTTGCATAGCCACGGAACGGCGATGTCCAATACGCTGCGGCAGGTGGCGGGCTCATTGGGAACGGCGCTGCTGGTGACCGTCATGAGCAGCAGGACGGATTTCCATATGGGGAACACCGGCAACACGTTTACCGCGACGAATCCGGTTATTACGGCGGAATTGGCCCGCCTGGGGCACGGAGTTGCCGAGATGGCGCATATCCCCGTTGCGGCAGGCAGCAAGCTCGTAACTACGCTGATTTATGGAACCGCGATGAAAGAATCGACGATCAGCGGCATTAACGACGCGTTTGTGATCGCCACAATCATAACGGCCGTTGCTCTGGTGCTTTCGTTTTTTATAAACAGGGTGAAGCGGGTATCGTGAGCCTTGCAAACGCGAAAAAGCCCATCCGGCCTGAACATGAGGCTGAATGGGCTGCATTTTTTGCGCTTAATGACGGATGGAGCATTTATTCTCAATGAATCGGATCTGATTTTCGATCCGGTTCAGCAGTTCCTGAGACTCCCGGTCAGGAGTTCCTTGCGCTTTAAGTTGATCCAGCTCTTCTTTCAGACTGTGCAGGTCGGCGCCGGCATTGGCGCAGTCGTAGTTGCTTTCCAATTGTTCCATCATGCTTGCCGCCTCCCGGGAAATGTTCGGTTGATTTTCATTTTCTGCCTTTGCTGCTGCTCTTGTCCGAAGTCCGGTTCGTCGTGTTCTGGCTGCCGTGGCCTTGCTGTTTGTTGTCAGACATGTTCATCACTCCCTGGTCGAATAGAATGGTCGATGCGCTTTTAGTATGAGCGAATCGGTACGCCATTAACCGCCAGGCCGTGAAAATGAAAAAGGCCCTGCGCCCCGATGAGCGTATCATCGAAACGCAAGGCTGTATGCAATTAGTGGTTCGAATGGAGCAGTTTATCTTCGAGAGATTGTTTCAGCTTTTTAATGGCATCTGTTTCAAGCTTGTGATTTTGCGGGAATTTGGCACCGGACAATGCGAGCGCTTCCTTGACGGTCATTTCCACACGAATAACTTCTTCGCCCTGAGGGATGTGCAGTGAGTTATTGTTCATCATAATCACTCCTATATCAACTTTTTGAAGTGAAAACCTTGATTTAACGCACTTTTAATATAACACACCATGTCAGGTATATCAAGAGGGAAAAAGACCCAACTCTTGAGAAAAGCTGCCCGGCGAATGTCGGCCGTTGGACCAGGAACCGCCATAAAAGCGGAGCTTTTGCGCCCAGCCGGGCAATTGGCGGCGTCCGCCCGCTTAATTGTAACAGCGCACTTCTACAATTTCCGCTCGTGAAGCTCCGTTCGCTGCCTCGACGGTAACACGGATGCGGTCCGTACGGACGGCTTGGGCCAGCTTGTGGACGTGTTTGCGGGTGTAGTTGCCGCGCACTTCGGCCAAAGTGAGCCAATCGCCATGCGCAAACGCCTGCAGCGTATAATCTTTGACCAGCTCCGGAATGGCTTCAAACGGCGTCAGGTGATGATGAAGATTGATCAAATCTTCATTCACATCGTCGTTGAAGGTCAGATGGACGGTGCTGATTTCGACTTCATCCGGCCAGCTGAGCTCCAGCCATTCGGGCGATTCGGGCTGCACGGTGTCCGAGGACCACATATGCGGGCCGGCGTAAGGCCGGGTGCAGCCGTCCACGGCTTTGTCCGGTGAAAAAGCGGAAGTCGCCGAAGCCAGACGGAAACAAATCGGCTTGCGCACAAATGCCTGCATGCTCCACTCCGCTACCGGTTGAGCGTGCACGGTTTCTTTTGTTAGGCTCGGATCGCTGCCATGGAGGAAAGAAAGCACGCCGGTATGCGGGCGATCCGATACGTGTACGGACAAATCCGGATTGCTGCGTATGACGATGAAGGCGTTCCGGGCGGTTTCCGGATGCCAGGAGAGATCGGTCCGCACCCACTGCCGCGAGCCTTTCGTTACGCCGGTGCGCGACGTGGCGATAAGCGTGTGCGGGACATAGTTTTGCGCTTTGCCGGTGCTCCAAAGCTCCACAGTCAGCTCGCTGTCCCGGCCGGCATCGAGCAGCAGCTCCAGCCCGGACAGGTGCGGATCGACGGGCAGCAGCAGGCCGAGATCGGCGGTCAAATGAACCGTTGCCGCGGAGTCGGCAACTTCCAGCTTGGTTAACACGCTGGAAGCCGATGTCATGACGAGGCGCGCCAAATCCGCCTCGTCGCCGTTCTTCAGGCCGAGCACGGCGGCGTCCTGACGCAGCAGCGTCTGCTGCAGCGCCTCCAGATGGCGCTCCCGCAGCTCGCGCGGCGTGACGCCTTTCTGCACGCAGAGCGCGGCTCCCGTGCCCGCGGCTTCGCCGATAACCGCGCACGTCGCCATGACCCGCGTCGTGCCGAAGGCGACGTGCGAGGCGCTGATGTTGCGGCCGGCCATAAGCATATTGCGCACGTTGACGGAGTACAGCGAGCCGAACGGGATATGGTAGTTGCCGTCCATATGCCAGTGCTTTGAGCCGTTCTCCGCGGCATACATGCCTTGCGGCGGATGCAGATCGATGGACCATCCGCCGAAGGCGACGCGGTCGGCGAACTCCTTTTGCTCAAGCAGATCGTTCTGGTTCAATACGTAGTCCCCGACGAAACGACGATACTCCCGCTTCCCGGGTAGCGAGCCGATCCATTCAAGCGTCAGATGGCTGCTGTCGAATTTGCCGGAGTTTTTAATGTAATCCCAGATGCCGTAAATGACGGCGCTCAGCTCATCGCGAATCCGTTCGTTATCGTGCACCGTGTCGAGCTCGCCGCCCCACTCGATCCACCAGTAAGCGCAGCCGTTATCACCGCTGCGGATCATGCGTCGGATCGGGATCGACGTTTGCGTAATGTCTTTGGCAAAGGCAGGAGGCGTGTATTTGACGGGTTTTCCCGCATTTTTGGTATAAAAAAGCAGCGTACTGCCCAGCGTAATATCGTCCGGGATCAAAGGCGCCCAGTCTTCGCCGTATTCTTCTCTCGCCTCTCGTCCGATGCGGTGCCGGGCCCCGGCCAGAAAGCCGACGAGGCCGTCTCCCGTACAGTCGAGATAGATCGGGCTCTCAAAGCGGATCCGCCGCTCCGAACCCATCATCCAGCCCGTTACCGAGCGGATCGTCCGGTCATTTTCCGAGCCGTCCGCTTCGACTTCATGCACGTCGGTGTTCAGGAAAAGGGTGATGTTGGGCTCAGCCTTCACCTTCTCCAGCACGACCAAATCCCAAATATACGGATTCCCGTCCATATTGCGGTACTGGTTCTCGACGAACAGCTCACCCATAATACCGGTCTCACGGGCATACCTGTGAACGCCGTGCGCCGTTGCGCCGCACACCCATACGCGCACTTCGCTGCTGGAGTTGCCGCCAAGCACCGGACGGTTTTGCACGAGCGCCACGGTTTGGCCTAACCTGGCTGCGGCGACGGCCGCGCAGACGCCCGCCAATCCGCCGCCTACGACGGTAATGTCGCTTGCGAAAGTTTCGTTTTTCATCCTGATCGCTCCCTGCTCAAAAGGAAATATATATCTTGTATTTCATTGTAAAATACGATATGTTCATTGAACATGCAATCCGTTGCATATCGCATATACTTTATTTCATCGATATCATTGAGGGGGAGAAGGATGGTTCGGGTCCCGTCCGCGCGGTTGATATCTCATGTATACTGGCATCGGAAACGGCAGTTTATGTTGGACAAAGACCGGTACTCCTGCTGGACGATGTTTGCGGTCGAGGCAGGGCGGTTCCAATATCAAATTGGTGAGGAGAGCGGAGAAGCAGGGTTCAAAGAGCTCGTCGTCTGTCCGCCTCACGAGTGGTTTCACCGCAGGACAGCGGAGCCGCTGTCGTTTCATTTTTTGCAATTCGCCTGGATTCCGCCGTTTCTGCCGGAGGAAGAATCCGAGTGGTGCGGCAAGCTGGCCGTCCGGGATGCGGAGCGGCTGCTGTCGGATTACGAGTACTTAAGGAAGCTTCCCGATTGGGACGAGGAGAGTGCAGCGCATAAGGAGCATATGTTGAATGATTTGCTCAGGCTGGTACGGATGGAAAAGGGGAGGATCGAAGTCCCGGAGCCGGTCGCGGACCGGAAAATGGAGCTTGCCCGGAACATGTTGACCGAGCGGGCCGACGAAGCGTTCAGCATGTCGGAGATGGCTGAGCGGCTGGGGCTTTCGCCCGTGCAGCTGACGCGGCGGTTCCACAAGGCGTTCGGCCTGAATCCGTCGGAGTATGTGCAGGACGTCCGCTTGGCGAAAGCGCGCCGGCTCCTGGCGGAGACGACGCTGACGCTGGAAGAAATCGCCGGAGCTTGCGGCTACGAGAACGGCTTTTATTTCAGCCGCGTGTTCAAAAAGAAAACCGGACTCGCCCCATCGGATTACCGTCATATGCACAGAGTGTGAGCCGAAAAGCGTAGTTGCCGCCGTCAAGCGGCGCCCCACCGCACGCTGGGGAGTTGCGCCCGGTGGGCCGTTCCTTTTGCTGCGCGGTGAGGTGGGCTGCTCCTTTTGCTGTGCGCACGACGGGCCACGCCTGCAGCGTACCACTTCTTTAGCTGCACCGTACGGCGGGCCACTTCTTTAGCTGCGCCGCCCGACGCTCCACTTCTTTTACTTCGCCGCCCGGCGGGGTATTAGGGGGCTTGGCAGGGCGGTCTGTGGAGAAAGTCTGTGAAAGTGCAGCCATAATGAACTTGAGCAATTTTGTAGCGGTGAAAAGCCTGCACAATTCAGGCTGTTGAAAAGCCTCCACGTTAGGGGGGATAGCCTGGCCGCACGAAGAAAACCTGCAAAAATACATGAATTTGCGCCCTTGATCGCTGGGCACGAACAATTCCTGCAAAAGTACAGGCTTTTCACCGAACAGATGGACTCCGACTCGCTTTCAGCGAATATTCCTGCACTTTTGCAGGTTTTTCGCCAAAATCAGCCGATTTCACAGGGAAAACCTGCACTTTTGCAGGTTTTCTCTCTACCAAGCTGCCTCTCTGCCCAGTTGTGCAGTTCCACGACCTATACCGGGAGGGGCGCGCATTAGCCACTGGTTCCCCCAACCCTCACAGAGTATCGCTACTTTCTCGGGCAGCCTGCACAATCTCCAATTGCAGGAAGGGTTCGTGGCAGGGGGCTAAACAGTCAGCGAGCCCCGAAGCTGCATGTTTGCAGGCTTTCTCAGCGCAGTGCAGAAGCCTCGGCAGATTGTTCATCCAGCTCTAACGCATACGTTTCCGACAAAGCAGTTTGTGCAGGCGGTCTCCGCCGCGGCATGGCAATAGCCGCCCTTTTAACCCCTTGCATGGGGAAAAGGGCGGCTATCATTTTCGCGTTTAAGATCCGCCATAGGGGCTGCGGTTGTCCGAATATTCGTCCTGCGGCTTGCTGATCCATTGTTGCAAATATCCCTGGTCGTACAGCGCCTTGATCAAAATGATCAGCACCGGGGACATGATGACGCCGGCGACGCCGAACAGGGACAGCGAGACGATCATGAAAGCGAGTGTCGTAAAAGCCGATACGCCGAGCGATTCGCCCGTAATTTTGGGCTCCATAAACTGCCTGACGAGGATTACAACCACAAGTACGATGGTCAGCCAAATGGCCAAAGTCGTATTGCCGACGATAAACAGGTAAATGATCCAAGGAATGAACAAGGTCGAAACGCCGAGCAGCGGCAGCACATCGAAAATCGCCGACAGCAGCGCAACGGAGAACGCGTTGTTGACGTTCAAAACGAGCAGCGCGGCAAAAATGACGACAAACGTCAGCGAAATCAGCTTCAACTGCGCCTTGATGTAGGAAACGATGCCTTTGATCACGTTTTCTTTAAGAAAGTAGTAGGCCGTTTTAAACGTCCGAGGGGTTTTGTCGCTCGCAAACTTGTTCCACGATTCGATCTCGATGCTCAAGAAGTACGCCAGAATGATGCCGACGATAAAATTAAACATGAACGTGGAAAACGACGTCAGCGAGTTGACGAGCCCCGATAAAAAGCTGACCAGCAGCTTGGACGCTTTTTCCGCGAATTGAGCGGCGTAGCTTTGCGCTTTCGCTACGACGTCGTCGGGCAGGTTCCGTATCGAGCCTTGCAGCTGGCTGACTTTTTCCACGATCTGCGTTTGGAACACGGCTTTGTATGTATCGATTTTTTCCGCCAGACTCATGATCTGGTTCGTGAAAATCAGGGCCGCACCTGCAAGTGCGCCTAAAATAATAAGCACGAACACCAGGGTGGAAATCGCGGAAGCGATGGACTTCGGCATCCCTTTGCGGTGCAGAAAGCGAGCCAGAGGCTCGATTATCGCATAGATAATCAGAGCCAGAAAAATAGGCGTCGCGATGCGGTACAAATAGCTGAAAAGAAGCATGAACAAATAGACGGTAAGCACGATGAGCGCTATATCAAAAGCCGTCCTCCAATATTTCCTGTAAAAAGAAATCACCTGGGTTCCTCCGTAACCAAAGCTGCTATGATTGGTCGGTCAAAATGATCGGTCCGCTGCTTGTGATCGCTATCGTATGCTCGTATTGGGCCGAGAGGCTGCCGTCGACGGTACGGGCTGTCCATCCGTCCAGATCTATTTTGGTAAAGTATTTGCCTACATTGAGCATCGGCTCGATCGTGAACACCATGCCTTCTTTAATGCGCGGGCCTTTGCCGGCCGGGCCGTAGTGCGGCACTTGCGGCTCTTCATGCATCTCGGAACCGATGCCGTGTCCGATGAAGTCCCTGACGACAGAAAAACCTTGGGATTCGGCGTACACCTGAATCGCATGCGATACATCGCCGATCCGGTTGCCCGGGACCGCTTTTTCAATGCCTTTGTACAGCGATTCCTTGGTCACTTCCAGCAGCTTTTCCGCTTCGGGGGAGATGCTGCCGACCGCGTACGACCAGGCCGAGTCCGCCAGCCAGCCGTCCAAATTGACGACCATATCGATCGTGACGATGTCGCCGTTCTTCAACGGCTCTTTGCCCGGAAAGCCGTGGCAAATGACATCGTTTACGGAAGCGCAGGTGGCGTAGGGGTAGCCGCGGTATCCTTTTTGCTCGGGAGTCGCGCCGTGTCCGGCAAGGAAGCCTTCGACGAATTGGTCGATCTCCCATGAGGTGATGCCCGGGCGGATCATCTTGGCAATTTCTTTATGGCAGTCCGCGAGAATGCGCCCGGCCTTGCCCATTTTTTCAATCTGTTCTTTTGACTTGATTATGATCATCCAGTAAACACTCCTCAGTTGTAGTAAGCAGCCATGCAGAAATTGGCTCTCTTAAACGAAGCTTTGTCCTTAATGGACCATTATGTCCATTTTGCCGACCATAACTTCATTTCTTTCAATATTTGATGCAAATCCTGGCCTTTAGGTGTCAACGTGTATTCGACGGTTACGGGAACTGTCGGATAAGCGGTCCGCTCCAATACGCCGTGATCCTCCAGATGCCGCAGCGTATCGGTGAGCGATTTGGGGCTGATGCCGGCGATTTGGCGCTGCAGTTCTCCGAAGCGGCGTGTCCCGCAGAACAACTCGCGAAGTACGAGGAAGGCCCATTTTCCTCCGATCACTTCCAGCGTTCTTTCTATTGAGCAGTCAATCACCTTCGGTTCTTTGGGGATGTAGTTGCTGAGCGGAGCGACTTTCTCATTCTCTAGCGTAGACATGGGAACGCATCCTTTCCGGTTCAATACTAACGTTAAGGTAAGTAAGTTTCCAAGTTGAATTTAGTGGAGAATCGATTTACTACTAACCATTTTATAGAGCTGGGGCGAAATTGGCAATACGAAACCAAAGTTGATTTCGTCCCTCTGATTATTTACAATAAGATTAAAATTTGTTTCAGGAGATGTGTACAAGATGAAAGTCAAAATTTCACGCAACGCTGCCAAAGTACTTCAGATGGAACTGGACAAAGAAGAAAACAAAGGATTGACCGTACGCGTTCAAGTGACTCACAAGCATGGCGATCATGCGCACTATGGACTCGGACTGGACGATAAATCGGAGAACGATGTCGTAGTTACAACCGATAAAGGGATTGATGTCCTGCTTGACAAAAACGAGCCGCTTCTTGACGGCATCCGCATCGATTATTTTTATACGCCTGAAGAAGGGTTCATGATTACGAACCCGAGCAAAGGGAACCACGGAGATCACTAATGCCTAATGACATACGCATTTGTGACAAATGCAAACATATGAAAGTAAAGACCGCCGTGTCGAAGCTGAACCGCATCGCGCCGGACGACGACGTCAAGGTGGGCTGTAAATCTTATTGCGGTCCCTGCTCTCGTTTTGCTTTTATTTTTATTAACGGGCGTTACATAACCGGGGCGACGGAAGACGAAGCTATCGAAAAGGCGAAGAAGTATGTAAAATAACGCCCGGTTTAATAGAAAAAGCATCCCTTCACAGTGTGAGAGGATGCTTTTTTGCTTTCGTTTGCGGGCTTGCTTCAGGCGTGTACGGCGGACTGTTCCAAAAGCTTGCGGATTTGATCGTCGATTTTCCGCGGAGCCGTCGTGGGAGAGAACCGTCTGATTACCTGTCCCTGCCGGTCGACGAGAAATTTCGTGAAGTTCCACTTGATGCCGGAACCGAACAATCCGGACGCCGATTGCTTCAAATGGCGGTAGAGCGGGTGTGTGTCCGGGCCGTTCACATCGATTTTGGAGAACAGAGGGAAGTTGACGCCAAAATTTAGTTGGCACGCCTGCTCAACCTGCGCGTCGTCGCCGGGCTCTTGCTCTTTAAATTGGTTGCAAGGAAAGCCGAGCACGGCAAAGCCCTGATCTTTATATGTGTCATAAAGCTCCTGAAGTCCGGCAAACTGCGGGGCAAACCCGCATTTGGTCGCCGTGTTGACGATCAGCAGCACTTGGCCGCGATAGTCGGCAAGCGGCTTTTCCTCGCCGCGGATCGTCCGGGCGCTATAATCGTAAACGCTCATGAAAATCACCTTCTTTTAAATTTTTGACAATTTAATTGTACACAATTATTAATCGAATGGGAAGTGGCAATTTTCATTTACAATTTCTTTGCATTTCGTTAACACAGCGTAAATAAATGCAAAGTATGCTTCTGTAAGATAGTGGAATTACACTTTGGAGGGGATCAAATGAAAAAGATCAATGGAAAAAAACAATTGCTGGTCGTGCTGGGAGCGGCATTAGTCGTATCCGGCGCACAAGTCGTTTCTGCAGGACAAGCTGCATTGGAAGCGATTGCAGTGAAATTCCCGATTGTGTCCGGGGGAAAAGAACTGAAGCTTGACAAAGATCCGGTTGTCATCGACGGAAGCACCTATGTGCCGCTTCGCACCATCGGTGAAGCGCTCGGCAAGCAAATCGACTGGAACGATTGGAACCAGAGCGTGACGTTGAAAGAAATTCCGAAGTTGGGTGACAAGTTTGAATGGAAGAATGCGCCTTCTCTCGGCAAAGGCATTCAAGAAGGCGGATTCTCCGGGCTTATTCATTTGCCGAAAGACCCCGCAGACACTTTCTACACGATAGCGGACCGCGGGCCTAACGGAGAAGTTGGCAAGGACAAGCTGCGCACGTTCCCGATCGATACTTACAACCCGCGCATTTACAAGTTTAAAGTGGCGGGCGGCAGCATCGAAATTTTGGAAACGATCAAGCTGCAGCTTCCCGACGGCAAAAAGGACAAAGTGACGAACAGTTCTTATATTACAGGGCTTCCGAATCTGGAAGGACCGGACGAGGTTCCTTATGACGAGAAAGGAGCAACCAAGCTTTCCTATGATCCGGACGGTCTGGATCTGGAAGGAATTGCTTACAATCCGGCAGACGACACGTTCTGGTTGTCGGAAGAGTACCGTCCGTCCATCTTGCAGGTCAAGCGGGACGGCACAATTTTGGGCCGCTACGTGCCGAAAGGGATGAAGGAGAAGCTGGTTGCTGCCGGTGCGCAGACAGCGATCTATGATATTTTGCCCGAAGTATACGGCAAGAGAATCTCGAATCGCGGTTTCGAAGGCGTTACGATTTCGCCTGACGGCAGATCGCTCTATACGTCGATTCAAAGTCCGATGGCGAACCCGGACAAAAAGACCGGCGAGGCTTCCCGCAACCTGCGCATTTTGAAGCTGGATCTGGCTTCCAAGCAGGTAACCGGAGAGTACGTCTATGTGGCCGAGCAGGCCGGGATGTTCACGAACGTGAAGCAAAAAGATGTGGTGATCAGCGATCTTTCCGCTTTGTCCGAAAATGTTCTGCTTGTCGACGAGCGCGACAAAAACTCCGGAGCGGAAGTGCAGTTGAAGCGCATCTATAAATCGGATTTCTCCAAAGCGACGAATTTGCTCGGTACGGATGAGAGCAAAAATCTGGAGAGCTTGAGCGTACAGCAATTGAAGGATAAGGGCATTCAGCCGGTCGGCAAAGAGCTTGTCGTCGACATCGCCAAGCTCGGCTATCCGTACGAAAAAATCGAAGGTTTAACGGTCGTTGATGCCAATACGATCGCCATCGTCAACGATAACGACTTTGGCATCAGCTACGATGATAAGGGCAGCCTGACGATGACAGGTGTGCCGACACAGCTGCAGCTTATTAAAGTATCGGACAACTTGCTGGCAAAATAATAACGTAAAGCAGGCAGCCGGGCATCGCCGGGCTGCCTGTTTTTTGCATGAAGCCGGCTGCCGATGGAATCAACCCCGCCCGGCAACGTCTGCCAGCGCCTCGTCGATCGTCGGATAAGTGAAGACGAATCCGTGTTCAAGCAGCGCCCGCGGCAGCACCTTCTGCCCTTTCAGCAAAAGCTCCGACAGTTCGCCGAATAGCAGCTTTAAAGCGAAAGCGGGCAGAGGAACAAAGTTCGGCCGGTGCATCGACCGCGCCAGTACGCGTCCGAATTGTTCGTTCGTCACCGGATTCGGAGCCGTAGCATTGACAGGGCCGCTGATCTCCTCGTGCCGGATGCAGAAGTCGATCAGCCTGATCATATCTTCGATATGAATCCAGGATATCCACTGCCTGCCGCTTCCGATTTTGCCGCCCACGCCGAACTTGTAGGGGAGCGCCATTGGCGGCAAAGCGCCTTCTTTGCGGTCCAGGACGAGCCCTACCCGGATTTTCACGAGCCGCATTCCTTGAATTTGATCCGCCGCCCCTTCCCATTGCTCCACGACGTTCGAGAGATAATCGACAAGACGATGCGGGCTCCGCTCGTCGTAAGTATCGCTTTCGGATGTGCCGTAGATGGCTACGCTGGAAGCGTTGACGACGACCTTGGGCTTCACGCTCATGCTTGCGACCCAGTCGGCGACTTGCGCCGCCGCCTTCAGCCGCGACTCGACAATCGTGTGCTTGGCCGCGGCGGTCCAGCGCTGGTTGATCGAAGCGCCGGCGAGGTTGACGATGGCGTCGAAGCCGCCCAAATCGCCCGGCCGGCTCCGCAGCTGCTCCCAGGTAACTGTTTGAACCTGCTGCCCGGAAGCAGGGGAATCCGCATGAGAACCCGCAGAACGGGATATGTTGAGCACTTCGTGGCCTTGCTGCTGCCAATAACGAATCAAGCGGCCTCCGATAAAACCGGTTCCGCCGGTAACGGCTATTTTCATACGATTCCTCCCTCAAGTTTGCTGCGGAAGAGCCTATGCAGCAGGCTGTTTCTTATATTATAGGCAACCTATGAATCGTTTTCCAATTGATATTGTCGGCGTTGTTATCCAGCTAACAATTATGTGTTATATTGGTAACAGGGAGGGATGCCAGTGTTTCGATTTTTATTTGGAAAATCCGGAAAAAAAGCGCCGTCGTACAAACGCAGCCGGCCCGCCAAAAAGCGCTTCGACGCTTCGGAGCTGCCTCAGCAATTAGGACTATTAAGCGGCGTTCCCTTGCAGAACGCGGTAAGAAGGCTGGAGAGCTCGCTTACGTTCGATTTTACGGAACGGATCAAATATCGGGTACAATCCGAATATCCGCAAATGAGCGATGATGAATTTGCCTGCAAATGGTTTGAGTTGAAACGATTTTTTTTGATGAATTTAATTTTGCAGCGAACGCCGATGTTCAGCAGTGAAATTGATGACATATGGCACGAAATGCTGATGTTTACAAGAGAGTACCAACGGTTCGGCGAGCAGTTCGCCGGCGGGGTCATCCATCATTCCCCCGAGCGGGAGCCGAGGGAAATGCCGGGAGAACGAGCCTGGTTCGACTGGGTGTACGCGCATTTGTTCGAATTTGCTCCGAGCAGTGCGGCATGCTGGAACGGCTTTTTCCGGTATCCGCTGGACCGGGAACGGACGGACCTGCTGCGTTCCCGCAGCGAGGAAGAGATCGCTGCGCTTTGGTTCGATACCGGCAAAGCGGAACAGGACCCGGAAATCGCGGACGCGATCCGCTTCCTGGTCAAGCAGGCTGTCGCCGAGGCGGAACGCTCCGCCGACAGCCGTTCCTTCGAAGATACGGGCTGGTCCCGATCTTCGGCGGTTTCAGGCAGCATGCTGCATGTCGCGGCGGCGATGGTTTTTTTCTCCATAGCCGATGCGGCGAATTACAGCAGCGGCATGAACGCCGTGCTGCCCGCGGAAGAGGAGTCCGCCCGCCGGCAAAGCAACTGCTCGGCCTCCGGCTGCGGCGGTTCGACAAGCTGCTCCAGTGATAGCGGCAGCGGCTCAAGCGGCTGCAGCTCCAGCAGCTGCAGTTCATCCGGCTGTTCGTCGGGCTCCAGCTGCGGTTCAGGCTGCGGTTCGAGTTGAAGCCGGTATTGGCCGGGACTGTCCGGTGACGACAAAGCCTCTCGCGAAGCTGGAGAGACTGCCGTAAAACTAGCCTGATTAGGCAGTGCATCCGACAGCCGACGCGGAGAAAATGTGCAAAAGTCAGGCTGATGAGAAAAACGTACATTGGAGAGGCGCATCCCTATTAGCGCGTAGAAAACGTGAACGCGTGGAAACCTGCAATAGTCGGATTGTCGATAAAGTGATGGGTTAGGGGGAACCGAGGGGAGCATGTGGTCGACCGACCGCCGACATGCAGCGCAACACCTCGCGCTGGGAGCTGCGCGAGGTGCGACAGCCGCTCTTCCCCAACCCACGCCTCTTCTGCAAGGGGGAGCGCTACTGAATCGGGGGAGGCGGCTTGCCAGGGAGAAAACCTGCGAAAGTGCAGGTTTTTTCTATACAACGGGTTCATTTTGGCGAAAAGCCTGCGATTGTGCAGGTATTTTCGACGGAAATGAATCTGAGCCCATGTTCACGGCGAAAAGCCTGCACATTTGCAGGAATATTTCGCGGTCAGCGTATCAACCGGGCAAAAGATGTACTTTTGCAGGTTTTCTTCGCGCACCCGGGCGAGATTATGCGACGGACTCCGGTGTGCGGGTTTCTGGGCAGCCGCAGATACGCTTGCAGCGAAACATCCCTGCAAAAGCCCCTCCATGACGCTGGGCGGCGGAACCTATGAAGATGAAAATAGTGCAACGCTAGTTAGTCGGGAGTTACTTTGGTGCAACTGCATATGCGGGACCGTCCGGTTTTCGGCGGCGTAAGTACACTTTTCCTATGAAAATGGGGAAGGTTTTTTCATATAAAAGAGATGCACGATTGCTAATTTTGTGTATAATAGGATTTTAGGGTTTGTTGACCTGTGGTTAATAATTGTGAGAACAGGAGTCATCTTCCATGAATCGGCTGCGAAGTTTCTTTGCATCTTATCATCCTATTGTACATACTTTGATTCTTGGAACCGTCATGGCCCGGGCGGCTTCTTCGATGAGCCTGCCGTTTTTGGCGATATATTTGGCCAAGCATACTTCCATGAGCGAGGTGGCGATCGGCGTCGTCATCGGCATGGGTTCACTGGCGGGGACGGCGGGGGGGTTCATCGGAGGCGCGCTTTCCGACAGATTCGGGCGCAGAGTGATTATGCTTGCGGCGCTTTTGGGCTGGGCCGTCGTCTTTACGGGCTTTGCCTTCGTCAAGCTGCCGCTGCTGTTCATGCTGCTGAACATGGTCAACGGCTTATGCCGCTCCTTTTATGAGCCCGTATCGCAGGCTTTAATGGCCGACCTCACGGAACCGGACAAAAGGTTCAAAGTTTTTTCCATGCGCTACATGGCGATTAACGTCGGCGTAGCCGTGGGCCCTTTGCTGGGAGCGTATTTCGCGACGCTGGACGGTTCGCTGCCTTTTCTTCTTACGGGCATCGTATATTTTATTTACCTGGTGACTTTGTGCGTGCTGCTGTCGGTTTTCGGCATCAAGCAAATTGAAGGGGAGAAGAAAGCCCCGGTGACTTTCGCCTCGGCCTGGACCGTTATCCGCAGCGACATTTCTTTCAGATACTACACGATCGGCGGGATTATCGGAGCAATCGGCTATTCGCAGGTGATGGTGACGCTGTCCCAGTATATGCAAAAAAGCTTCGCCGACGGCGTGCAAATGTTCGCGCTGCTCATGAGCGTGAACGCGATAGCGGTGATCGCGATGCAAATTCCGCTGACTCGCTGGGCGGAAAAATACAGCCCGCTTATGGCGGTAACGGTTGGCAACGTCATGTTCGCGCTCGGAGATGTCGGCTTTGCCTTGTCGCATACGACTTTTCTTCTGGTCGTCTCCATGGTCGTTTTTACGATGGGGGAAATTTTGAACTATCCCGCCGCCAGCCTGCTAATCGATAAGCTGGCTCCCGAGCATATGAAAGGAACGTATTTCGGCGCGCAGACGTTTACGAACTTGGGCCATTTTATAGGGCCGTGGGTGGGCGGATTGCTGCTGGTTTATTACGGAGGGCACGTATTGTTCCTCGTTATGGCTGTCGTGACAATAGGCGGAAATTTGTTTTATACGCGCGGATCTCAGCGCTTTCACCGGGTCGGGAATGTGTCTAAAAAAGAACAACTTTGAAAAATGGTTCTAATTACCTAATATAATATTGTAAAATAGGTATAACAGAGTATTCGAATTCGCCAAAACATACCTTATCCTTGATAGTAGTAAAAAGCGATGATTTGACAGCTTTCGATATGGCTCGATAATGGCAAACCTGGCGAAAGCCAGCGACGCAAAGCTACAGGGGCTTCCTTGTTCGTCAGGGGACACGATGCCAGCCAGCAGCCGAAAGTCAGGGCGACGATAACAGTTCCCCCTCCTTTTCAGACGTAGGTGGGGTTTTGCTTATGAAACAATAAAACAAAGGGAGGATCCAGCAGCATGCAGCCTGAATGGATGCAAAATGAAGAAGAAGTAATTACTTCGCTGTGTGGTAACCATGTTGCCCGTCTGGTACCATCCTCGGATGGACCGAAGTTGATGATTAACCGTGAAGAATACGCGCTGAAAGAAACTTGCTGGGATATAGAAATGTTTCACGGCCGGAGCAGCAGCATTTTGATCTTTTACTGGAAGGGTGAAGTAAAGCTTTCCGTAAAATTTCCGCCGTTATCTCAAGTGGAAGCGTTCCTTTCCAGACTATTCCAATGTCTAACATTCAAAATGAGGACGGTTCAGCCTGTTTAGGCTTACCGTTCTTTTCTTTTGCCTGCGGGGCATTCTAAAGATTTGTTGGATTTGTCAAAAATCGTTGTCACTTGTTGACAGTGACGCTATAATAGATGGAAAATAAAGTAGTTCTGCAGGACTAATTGGAGGATACATAACATGAGGTTGATCACTCGTTCGGATTTTGACGGGCTTGTTTGCGCGATGCTGTTCAAAAAATTGAACATGGTAGACGAAATGAAATTCGTACATCCCAAAGATGTGCAGGACGGCCTGATCGAAGTGACGTCTAACGATATTTTGGCGAACGTTCCTTATGTGCCGGGTTGCGGCCTTTGGTTCGATCATCATTCCAGCGAGTTGGAGCGGATGGGGAAGAGGGTCGAGTTTGAGGGAGAGACACGGATCGCGCCGAGCGCGGCCAGAGTCGTATACGACTACTACGGGGGCAAAGCCGTTTTCGGCAATATCGACGATATTATGAAAGGCGTGGACAAAGCGGATTCCGCCCAGTTCAGCCAAGAGGATATTTTGAAGCCGCAGGGCTGGGATCTTCTTTCGTTCATTATGGATGCTCGCACCGGGCTCGGACGCTACCGCGATTACCGGATCAGCAACTACCAGTTGATGGAGGACCTCGTGGAGCACTGCGCAACGATGTCTGTCCATGAAATCATGGAACTGCCTGATGTGAAAGAGCGGGTTAACCGTTATTTTGAGCTGGATGCTTTATACCGCGAAATGCTCGGCAAGTACACGCGTACGGAGGGCAATGTTATCGTAACGGATCTCAGAGGCGTGGAAACGATTTATCCAGGCAACCGCTTCATGGTCTATGCGCTCTATCCGGAGCAAAATATTTCAATCTGGGTCGTCGACGGGCGCAACAAACAAAACTGCGTAATCGCCTGCGGGCACAGCATCGTCAACCGCACTTCGCAAACGAATATAGGCACGCTCATGCTCAAAAACGGCGGTGGCGGGCATCATGTGGCGGGGACGTGCCAAGTTCCTTACGAAAACGCGAACGAGGTGCTGGAGCAAATTATCGCCACGATGAGAAATGACGGTTAAGAATTAACTTGCAGCCGCAGGAAGGGGAGATCCCGGAGAGCGGCTTTTTTCAGTGATGTTATTGCGCAGGTGAATGCGCTGACGTTATGATAATAGGAGATAGGTGTAGATAAATAGAGAAAACGGAGGGATAGGACGTGAATTTGCAGCGAATTCATCATGTAGCGGTCATTTGCTCGAATTATGAAACATCGAAACGTTTTTATGTCGAGCTGCTTGGGCTCAAGATCATTCACGAATCTTATCGTGAGGAGAGAAAGTCTTACAAGCTCGATTTGCAGATCGGTGATGACGGGCAGATCGAACTGTTTTCTTTTCCCGATCCGCCGGAACGCGTCAACCGCCCGGAAGCGCGCGGACTCAGACATCTTGCATTCGCCGTAGCCGACATGGCCCAGAGCGTCGAAGAGCTTGAAAGCAAAGGCATTTCAGTAGAACCGGTCCGAATCGATCCGATTACGGGAAACAAATTCACGTTCTTTGCAGATCCGGATGGCCTGCCGTTGGAGCTCGTCGAATATGCCGAATAATCCGAATCGGGAAACGGAGCACAAATCCAAGCTGAGCTTTGCCAAAGGCTGCTTGTGGAGCGTGCTGCTGTCGGCGCTGGTGTGGGGTTTGCTGATTTGGTGGTGGCTAAAATAAAAAAAAAATCCCCGTCGATTTGCGCCAAAAGCTGCCGCATGCAGCTTCCTGGACAGGTCGTCGCGGGATTTTTTTGCGGACTCGCGGGAGCGGGCCGGAACGTGAGGCATCCCCGTGGACAAGAGGATGAAAATCGATGCATCGGAGCTAAAAAGGAAGACTCGGCTGTCAGAGTTCGAGCATCATTGGCAATGTGTGGAGAAAACCTGCAAAAGTGCATCTTTTTGCTGCTAAATACGCTGCCCACGTGTAATTCCTGCAAATCTGCAGTTTTTTCCGCCACCGTTGCGGGTTGAGCCCTCTCAGAGCGGATAATTCCTGCACATTTGCAGGTTTTTCTCCAAAACTGGCGGTTTTCGCCGAAAAAACCTGCACATTTGCAGTTTTTACAGCAGCAACCCCAGTTAACGAACGGCTGGAATGTGAACCATCGTGCACCGGTCCGGCGAGTTCTGCTCTGCGCTCATTCGGACGGCGAAAAATCGCGCAGGTGTAGAAAGAAATAAAGTTGTAGACTAAGAAAATAAAGATGTAGACCAGGAAAATAAAGTCTTAGACTAACGATGCATCATTAACCGAGGGACGGGCAGATTTGTTTAAAACCAGCGAGACTGAGCAATTTCCAGAGATCGCTCTTTTGGCGAACCGAAGAGTGTGGCTGATCAGGAAACTATCTGCGCTTGGAAAGTAATGTTAGCTGTTGAGTAAAGTGAAATTCCGCAAAAAATATCAAAACAGAGCGTTCCATCTGTCGTAAAGTGAGTATATCGATATGGAGGCATTAAAGTGAATTACAAGGATTTGGTAATCAAGGCCATTACCTATATTGAGGATCATCTGACCGATGAGAGATTAAGCACCAAGGTTATGGAGGCTGCGGGCTATTCGCCGTACCATTTTCACCGGATCTTCCTATCGGTTACGAGAAACTCCGTCTCGGAGTACATACGCAAGCGGAGATTGACACAAGCAGCATACGATTTATTTTATACCAACCAAAGGATCATAGATATTGCCATCCTGTACCGGTTCGAGTCTCAGGAATCCTTCGCCCGAGCCTTTGGGAAAATGTTCTCCATCTCGCCTGGACAATTTCGAAAGCAAAGGGACATGAAGGACACGCTGTTCCGGGCAATGGAGAAGCTTCCTTTGGATGAAGTGGGGCTACAGCATTTGAATGAGAGCGTCTCCCTCGTGCCAGCTATTGTCTGCCTGAATAAGCTGCATCTGGTCGGCATGTCGATACCGGGTGTCAATTCGGACGAAGTCGGAAAGCTATGGCGGAGCTTTAGGCAGCGTTTGTTTGAAATTGAGCGAAAGCCGGATACGGAAGACATATTTTATGCGGTCATTGAACTTACAGGTAGGCAATGGGAAGTCACGTATATCGCTTGTGTCGAGGTGGCTAGCGAGGAGAGTGTAGTTCCCTTGGGAATGGTCGCTAAGCTGCTCCCAGCTGTAACTTATGCGGTTTTTACTCATAAGGGGACATTATCGAGACTCAACGATACGTTCCAGTACATTTATGAAACCTGGTTACCCCATTCAGGCAGCGTTCGTACGAATTACCCGGAGTTTGTGCGTTACGACCATCGATATCTAGGACCGATGAACGAGGATTCGGTATTAGACATCTATATTCCCGTAGGCTCGCCATATTAGGAGTATGTAGCTCAAGGAGAGGAAGAAATCAAGATGAACAAAATAGAAGACATTGTTGAAGGATATGCAGGTTGCTGTGAGGTACAAATTACCGACAACGCATTGAAGGTGACCGTTCCCATGATCGTGATGTATCCGACAGATGCACCGGAACAGACTGATAGGTTAGGGCCGTACTCGTTGGAGGTGGCCAGAGACGCAGCGCCGCTGGAGGGAAAGTTTAGACTAGTCCTCATTTCACACGGTACAGGCGGTTCACCGCTTGTGTACCGGTCGCTCGCTCGGCATTTGGCGCGCAGCGGCTTTATCGTCGGCCTTCTCGAACATCCATTTAATAACCGCAATGATAATAGTTTGGAAGGTACTGTCCAAAACCTCACCTATCGCCCCCGGCACCTTCGCATGGCAGCCGACTGGTTTTTTGAAGATGAGAGGTTTAAGGGTCTTCTACAGCCGGGAGGCTATTCGGTCATCGGGCATTCCATGGGGGGCTACACCGCGCTTGCAGCAGCTGGCGGTATCCCGACCTCCTTCCCTACTGAGAGCCCGGATGGGAAGCCGCAGCAGATCGATATCCCTCATGATTCACGCATCCGGTCCCTGATTTTGCTAGCCCCGGCGTCCGTTTGGTTCCGTAATGAGGGAGCATTAAACAACGTTCGGCTCCCCATTCTCATGTTGGATGCCGAGCGAGACCCTTACGCACTTCCTTTTCACGCGCAGATCATCATGAATGGTGTTGCTGAACCGCAAATGATTCGCTATCGGACGGTGGAGAATGCCGGACATTATTCCTTCCTGACTCCTTTCCCAGCTGAGATGATTTCACCAGCCTTTCCCCCCTCGCAAGACCCTCCCGGCTTTGATCGCGTGCAATTTCACGAAACGCTGAAGGCTGAAGTAGTAGAGTTTCTGTTGACTTAACATTAGGAACAATCACTTTCCGTCGAAATCAAATGTTAACTGAGAGTTCGATTAACTAATCGTTACGCAAACTGGGGAATGTTAGTTCAATATCAGGCTGAAACAGCAGCGGCAGTCTAAGACTTTATTTTCACGTCTTAGTCCGCCGCTGCTTACTTTATTGGAACAGTCTAAAACTTATTTTGCGAAGGCTGCCAAATTAATAATTGAAAAACCACATTAGATCAACAACTCCAGTCTAGAACTTTATTTTCAACGAACAGCAGGAGCTGCATTTCGGCTGAGAAAAGCCTGCGCACGCTGCCGGCAAGCCAGCGGCCCGATTGTGCTTGCGGTGCAGCAGCACGGGTGCGGATTGCCGGGAAAGCGAAGCTGGGCATATCCGCTGGAAAGACGCCCCATCGCCGCAGACTTGGTGGTCGGCCGACCGCCGTCATGCAGCGCAAATCTGAGCGCTAGGAACTGCGTGCGCGGTTGCGCTTTGGAGGCGTCTTTTTGCAAGCGCCGGCTTGCATCGTGTCCGGCGGCGGTTACAACGATCCGGCGGGTTTTCGCGGCGGTAGCGGCCCCAGATACTGGAACAGGTTGCACTCGATCCGGCCGTTGAACAGCTTGCGCTTTTTGTCGGCGCGGCGGCTCATGTAGTGCTCGAGCTGCTGGCTCGGGCTCAGCACGAACACGCTCCACGTGGGCAGCTGCCCCGTGATCGAGCCGAGCTGGCGCAGCGCCAGCTCGACTTCTTTCGGATCACCAAGCCTCTCCCCGTAGGGAGGGTTGGTGATCACGCAGCCATAGTCGCCGCGCGGGCGGGCTTTGGCCACAGGCTCCACGCGCAAGCGGAGCTCCTTGGCCAGCCCGGCCGCCTTGGCGGCGGCCAGGGCGACATCGATGGCTGCGCCGTCGATGTCGCTGCCGACGATGTCCAGCGGGACATCGTCGCGGACAGCGTCGTAGGCCTCGTCGCGGGCCTGCTCCCACAGCTCGGGCGGGACGATGTCCCACGCCTCGCTGGGAAAGCTGCGCCTGAGGCCCGGCGCAATGTTCCACCCGATCATCGCAGCCTCGATCGGGATCGTACCCGACCCGCAGAACGGGTCGTAGAGCGGCCGCTCAGGCCGCCAGCGGCTCAGCAGCACCATCGCTGCAGCCATCGTCTCCTTGAGCGGCGCCTCGGTCACAAGCTTGCGGTAGCCGCGCTTGTGGAGGCTGGGGCCGGTCGTGTCGATAGTCAGCGTCGCCACGTCGTTCAGCAGCGCGACCTCGATCACGTAGCGCGCGCCGGTTTCGGGAAACCATTCGGTGCCGTAGCGCTGCTTCATTTTTTCCACGACCGCTTTTTTCACGATTCCTTGGCAGGCGGGCACGCTGGAAAGCTGGGATTTATGCGAGCGGCCTTCGACCGGAAACTCCGCGTCGCCGGGGATGAAATCCGGCCAAGGCAGCGCTTTGGTGCCTTCGAACAGCTCGTCAAAGGTGAGCGCGGGAAATTGGCCCATCAGCACGAGAATGCGGTCGGCGGTGCGCAGCCACAGATTGGCCCGGCAAATCGCGAGCGCGTCTCCCTTGAACAGCACGCGGCCGTTTTCGACCGTCACCTCGTTATAGCCGAGATCACGGACTTCCCGTGCGACAATGGCTTCAAGCCCCATCGGGCAAGTGGCAATAAGTTGTAGTTGTGACATGCGGTTATTCCTTTCTATTCTTGAATGCCGGCCTCAGGTCTGCCGTGCGGAGCTGCAAACGGACAGATTCGGGGGGCAAGTTGTATATCGGCTGAAAAACTCATACAATTATCAAGTATAGGGCAAACGGTACATACTTACAAACGCAAAAAATGCATGTACGGCGGGAAGTGAGACTCGCTGCTTGCAAAAAGGAGGACCACCCAATGGAAACGAATGCAGCCGAACATTACATGGAGGCTTTGTACGAAGAAGATGCGCAGCTGGAGCGGGTAAAAGAGGGAATCCGTTCGCACAATATGCCTGAAATCTCGATCGCTCCGGGTTACGGAAGACTGCTTACCATGCTGGTCAAAATTACCGGTGCAAAGCGCGTGCTGGAAATCGGGGCGCTGGGAGGATACAGCGGCATTTGCTTGGCCAGAGGCTTGGGAGCTGACGGAAAGCTCGTTTCTTTGGAGCTGAAGCAGGAGTTTGCGGATGTGGCGAAGCGGCATGTCGAAGAGGCGGGTTTTGGCGGGCAGGTGGAATATCGGATCGGCGAGGCGCTGCACCATTTGGCGCAGCTGCGCGAGGAAGGCTCTCGGTTTGATTTTTTCTTTATCGATGCGGATAAGGTCAATTATCCGAACTATTTGGAGCAGGCGATTGCGCTTGCGAACCCGGGGGCGATTATTGCCGGCGACAATACGCTGATGCGCGGCAAAGTGGTCAATCCGAACGAGAACAAAACTTCCGTTCAGGCGATGCGCGAGTTCAACCGGCTGATCGCTTCGGACCCGCGTTTGGAGAGTACGATTTTGCCTGCTTATGACGGCCTGGCTCTGGCAATGGTTAAATGAGATAAGCCTTCATCGAAATTTATCGAACAAAAAAAGCACCTTTTGGCAGCAATGGAACTTCCACTGCAAGAGGCGCTTTTTTCATTTTAAGACGCTTGTTTCATTTCTGTATCGGTTTGGTCGTTCGGACTCCATGGTTCGATTTTTGTAAAATTGGGAGCGGGTTGCCGGGTTGCGACGGGTTTGACAGACGGCAGCTTTTTCGTCTGAACCCCGCCGAGGCTGTTCCAGTAAACCATCAGCAGTTCCGCGAAAAGTACAATAAATACGATTTTTCGCCAGTTCAGCTTCATTGACGGCTTCCTTTCTAAAATATACAGTCAATTCATTTTACCATAATGTGGAATCAAAGGCTATCGTTTTTTAAGCTTTTTTGCGTACTGTAGAGCGTTTTATACACCCACAAAGCATTCAGGAACAGCACGATTGCCGAAGCGATGAAAATTTCGCGGATATTCAGCAGCCCGGAGAGCGCGCCGCCTATCACCGGACCCGTCATATTGCCGAGGCTTAAGGCGCTTGTATTGAAGCTGTAGGAGCGGCTTTCCATGCCGTCGGGCGTATACTTGCGGATAAGCGCATTGACGGTCGGGAGCAGGCCGCCCATGAAAATGCCGAGCCCGAACCGTGCGGCAAACAGCTGCCATACATTGTGCACGATCGCTTGCGGTACGAAGAGAACGGCTGCTCCGACAAGGCATATGGCCAAAATGCGTTCCGGACCGATCCGGTCCGACAGCTTGCCGAGCACCGGCGAGGCGACCATGTTGGAAAAGCCGGTGATGGAGCTGACCAATCCGGCGAAGAAGGCCAGCCCTTCCGTTTGTCCGTGCAGCTCTGCAACGAATAAAGGCATAAGCGGCATCGTGCTGAGCATGGCGAATTGAATGACGAAGGTGACGGCGTAAAGGGCGGGCAGCTGTTTGATATGTTTGAGCTGTCCGAAGCCTTGGATAACGGAAACTTTCGGCTTGGCGGAAGCGCTCTTGGCGTCGAATTTTTCTTTCACCAGCCAGGATGTCAACAGCGAAGCGGCAAAAAGCAAAATCCCGGTTATATAAAAAATGTATCTGTAGCCGATCCACTCCGCCAGCAGCCCGCCAATGAACGGTCCCAGAATCGTTCCTGCGACGGCCCCGGATTGCAAAGTTCCCATGGCGAAGCCCATTTTATCTTTGGGCGTATTGGTGGACATCAGCGCGACGGCGGCCGGCGCATACCCGGAGATCGTTCCGTTCAGCATCCGCAAAATCAACAGCTGCCAGGCGCTGGTGGCAAAGCCCATCAAAGTCATGACGACGGCCATGCCGAAGCCCGAACGGAGCAGCATGACCTTGCGGCCGTAACGGTCCGCCAAACCGCCCCAAATCGGTTGGAACAGGAACGAGGTGACAAAATTGCCCGCAAAAATAATGCCGGCCCAAGTCGCCACCTGGTGCGGGTCCTGCATCCCCATTTCCTGCAAATACAGAGGGAGGAACGGCATAATCATCGTCATTCCGCCCATAACCAAAAATTGACCTAGCCAAAGCACGGTTAAATTGACTTGCCAGCGAACCATAAAAATCCCTCTTTTCAAGCTGTAATTGTGACTGAGCATGTATATAATTTCCAAATTGTGGGGAAGTTACGGTTGGCGATTATTCGTCCCTTAGAAACTACCCCAACTCAAAGGAGAAATCAAATTATGCCGTTCGGTGCGCATGAAGCTGTTGAAGTTCATGAAATTTTGTGTGAAAAAATCAATACGATCAATCATTTCTCGCTGTATGCAGAGCAGGCTCAGCATCCGCAGGTCCGCAATCTGATCCAGAACCATTTGCAATCGGAGATCCAGCACTACGATCAATTGGTCGCCTATACGCACGACTACAGTGCGGCTAACCGTCAGGGCGGCGCAGCGCAGGGCATGCAGGCTTTCGGCGGCGCCACGCCCCAGCAGATCCAGTACGGGCTGCATCAACCGGCGCAGACGGCCCCCGGCATGCAGGGGCGGTTGAACGATCAGCAGATTTTGAGCGCGGTGCTCGTCTGCCATAAAAACTGCGCCAAAAACGGCATGCAGGCATCGCTCGAATGCGCCGACCCGAACGTGCGGCAAATGCTGCTGAATGGGGCGATTGCAGCGAATCAGCACGCATACGACACGTTCCTGCTGATGAATCAGCAGGGTCAGTACCAGGTGCCGACGATGAACGACCATACGGCCAAAACGCTGCTGCATACGTTTCAGCCTGTCCAGCAGCAGGCGGGCTACATGTAGACTGCTTTTGCATAAAGCATAAAACCCATCAGACTCCTGCCGGCAGCGGAAGTCCGATGGGTTATTTCATTTGTCGACGTCCTTATGAACCAAGGCTGTGGAGAGCTCAAGCTCGTATCTCCGCACGCCCGGCATCTCCGCCGCATAGGCTAGCCGCACAGCACGTTCGATATCGTAGGGTACTCTTATAAACTGTATGGAAAATCCGGCGGCGCTGCCCGTTTGCTCGTCCGATCCGCTTCCCTGGCCTTCTACGACCGCATAGCTGGCCTGCGGTATGCCGTCATAGGGGCATCCCACGCTGCCGATATTGAACAGCAGCAGCCCATCATCCGTCCGTCCGGCGGATTGTTCCTCGGAAGGGTTTTTCATCGTCAGCAAATACGGTACGTGGATATCTCCGTAACCGACGATGTCCGGCGTTCTGGAACCGGACGGAGCTCCGGTCGCTTCCGTATTTTGAAACATGGCCAGACGCTCTTCCTTGGACGATTTCCGCTTTACTCTGTGAAAGATGTTCTTCGAGGAAGCGTGGAACAGACGCAGCAGCTTGCCGCTTAACGGCAGGTCAACGGAAAAAGGCAGCTGCTCCAAATATGCGAGCCGCTGAGCGCCCAGTTGGCGCTGCTGCCACAGCCCGATTTCCGAATCCTGCGTATACGTGATGCCGAGGTCCCAATTCCCCTGAATGACTGTCTCACATGTTTCCCGGATGCGGTCAACCACGTCCGCCGAGTCCGGTCCCTTGCCTACAAGATCCCCGAGACAAATGATTCTGTTGATGCCGCGCTTTTCGATATCGCTCAGTACGGCTTCCAGTGCAGGCATATTTCCGTGAATATCCGATACGATCGCAATTTTTTCCAAGTGTCCTGTTTCCTTTCCGCTTATCCGTTCTGATCGATTCCACTCTTTCTGTTATAACATATCGGAGCGCCGATGTGGTAGTGCAAGCTGTTGTCGGTACCCAGAGCGGGTTTGTTCTGATATAATTTGTAATGGGAAAGGAGAATGCTCATTTGATACCCAGATCTGAACGTCACCGTAAACAAAAGCAGCGGCCGTCGGAACGCAAACCGATACCGATGAAAATGATCGCCGGATTAACGCTCGCAGCTGTGGCTTGTTTGGCTGTCGGCGTAGGTGCGGCCTACATCACCTCGCGAACGTCTCACGAGCAGCAATTGGAAGCGGCTTCTACGCCTGTGAGTACGGCTGCGCCACGAACTGCTGCCGATACGGCGGCAAGCGCAGCGCCGAAAGCGCAGCCTGCGCAGAAGGCCGATGTCGCATCTCCGCCTCCTGCGGCTTCCGCTGCTCCTTCTGCCGCCGCCTCCGCCAAGCCGGACGATTCTTCGGCAGGCTCGGTTGTAAAGCTCGCCTTCGTCGGCGATGTGATGATGGCCGGCAATGTGGAAGAGATTTTAAAGCAAAATGGCTATAATTATCCATATACGAACGTAAAGGACTATTTGAGCAAAGCCGATTATACGATTGCCAATCTGGAAACGCCCGTTACGACCCGAGGCACCGCTCAGTCCAAAGATTTCGTATACCGGTCGTCTCCGGACGCGCTCCCTGCGCTTAAGGATTCGGGCGTCGACCTCGTCAACTTGGCGAACAACCACGTCATGGATTACGGGCAAGAAGGCTTGCTCGACACACTGGAAGCGTTGGACCAGACAGGCTTGAAGCGCGTCGGAGCGGGCAAAAACGCAGAGGAAGCATACGCGCCGGTCATTGTCGAAAAGCAGGGAATGAAAATCGCATTTCTCGGTTTTAGCCGTGTCGTTCCGGAGGCTTCATGGAAAGCCGGGCCCGATCATGCGGGCGTCGCTGAAACCTACAGCTACACGCTACCTGTGGAAGCCATTCAGAAGGCCAAGGAACAGGCGGATCTGGTCGTCGTCGTCGCGCATTGGGGCGTAGAACGGGCGGACAACCCGGACAAAAATCAAAAGGATCTGGCCCATCGCTACATCGATGCCGGGGCCGATCTGGTCGTCGGCAGCCACCCGCACGTTATGCAGGGCTTTGAGAATTACAATGGCAAGTGGATCGCTTACAGCTTGGGCAATTTTGTTTTTACGACCAACGATATTTCAAAAACGTGGGAAACCGCGATTCTTGAAGCGTCTTGCTCCAAAGACAAGCAGTGCGACGTCCATTTGGTGCCGGTGCTTACGAAAGGCGCGCTGCCCACTCCGATGAATGCCATGGACGGGGCCAAGCTGTTCGAGCGGCTTACGCAAATATCGAAGACGCTGCGAACCAAAGTTGACGAGCAGGGCAATGTGATCCAAAAATAGAAAGAGGAGCATGCAAGATGAAAAATACGGTCCGCAATGTATACTGTGTCGGGCGCAATTATGTAGCGCACGCAGCTGAGCTGGGCAACGACATTCCCGATCAGCCGATGATTTTTACGAAGCCGACGCATGCTTTGGTCGAACTGTCCGCAGGCGAAGTTCAGCTTCCTGGCAATCAAGGGGAAATTCATTACGAGGCGGAATTGGTCATACATATCGGCAAGCCGTACGTGCAGGGGATCACCGTGGACGAGCTTGTGGACGGTTACGCTTTGGGCATCGATTTTACACTTCGAGACGTACAGAGCGTGATCAAGAAAAAAGGAGCCCCATGGCTGCCTGCAAAAGGGTTCCTCGGATCTGCGCCGATCAGCGAATTCAGACCGTTTCCGGGAGTCGGCGCGTTGCGGGAAACGAATTTCCAGCTTCGGATCAACGGCAGCACCGTGCAAAACGGCAATATAAACAGAATGATTTTCGATCTGCAAACGATCGTCGATTTCATCGCCCGGAACTTCGGGCTCGGAGAGGGCGACATTATTTACACAGGCACGCCGGAGGGCGTCGGCCCCGTACATAACGGCGACCGCCTGGAGCTGCTGTGGGGAGAAGAATCGTTCGGCGCCATTACAGTAACGACAGAGGAATAGAGTCCGATTGCAATTTGGCGGAAGGGCTTGGGCTCGGGGACGCGGATGCAGCGGCATTTTGGAGACTTTCGAATCACTCAGAGCGGCAAAACGGCAAAATTTTCGTGATTCGACAATCGACGGTCTCAATACCACCGCTGCAGTCTGTCCATCGATCCGGACCACCACCGGCTGGGGCTCCACATCGTTGATAACGTTTAGAAAGCCTGCTGGGGTTCCACATCATTGATAAGGTTTAGAAAGCTTGCTGGGGTTCCCACATCGCTGATAAGGTTTAGGAAGTCTGCTGTGCCCCCCACATTTCTGATAACGTTTAGAAAGCCTGTTGGGGCTCCCACATCACTAATAATGTTCAAAAAGCCTGCAAAAGTGCAGGCTTTTTCGGCGATATCGCTTCGTTTTAGGGTAAAGCCTGCAAAAGTGCAGGAATTTTCCACCATAGGGCGGCTAAACCTTAAGTGTTGGCTGAAAACCTGCAGATTTGCAGGAATTTCCCGAATGCGGGGCATCAAGCGGCAAAAAGATGTATTTTTGCAGGTTTTTTCGCGCGTTGACGCGCATACACCGGCTCCGCCAGGCGGCGGGCGGCTTTTTCAACACGCTGACTTTTGCAGTCTTTTCTGCGACGCACCGCGCGTAGCGCCCAGCGCGTAGTACTGCACTGCGTGAATTCAGCTGTTCCACGATGCCAAGTAGAAGCAGATTCGTCAGCTCTCGGCGACCGAGTTGTTTTTCGCGCGTTTCCGGGCTGCCAGGTGCTGCCAAGCCGCATACGTGTGCGCACGGGACCTGACTTGGCGCGCCGCCACCGCGATTAATCCGATCCGTTAACCGGATTGGTGTCCGAATAAAGAGCGCGGATATGCAAAATGGAAGGCAGCTGCTCGAATAAAACGTCTACGAGCCGCGGATCGAAATGTTTGCCGCGCTCCTCTTTAAACAGGTTTAAAATCTGCTCCAAATCCCACGCTTTTTTGTAGACCCTTTCGCTCCCCAAAGCGTCGAAGACGTCCGCAACCGCGGTAATTCTGCCGTAGATGTGAATGTCCTCGCCCTTCAACCCTTGCGGATAACCGGCTCCGTTCCATTTTTCGTGATGCTCGTAAGCGACGATCGCAGCCGTTTGCAAAATAGGCCGCTTGGAGTTTCTCAGCAGGTTATAGCCGATGTTAGTGTGCGATTGCATGATCTTGAACTCTTCGTCCGTCAGCTTGCCCGGTTTTTTGAGCACCTCGTCCGGGATGGCCACTTTGCCGATGTCGTGCATCGGGGATGCCATTTTCAGCAGCTCGGCTTCAAGCGTGCTCATTCCGAGCCCCTGCGCGAGAATATAGGAATATTCCGCGACCCGCTTGACATGGTTGCCCGTTTCTTTGGAACGGCTTTCGCCGATTTCGCCCATCGTGAAAATGATTTCCTTTTGCGTCTCCTCGATTTCGTGCGCAAGCAGCGCAGATTCCAGGGATTTGCCGGCGTACGAGGCGGCGAGCGTCAAATATTCCATGTCTTTATCGGAAAATTGCTCGCTGGGCGTCAGCTTGTTGATCGCCTGGTAAGCGCCCATAATCTCGCCATCGTTATTCCGGAAAGGGATAACCATAAGCGCTTTGGTCCGGTACCCCGTTTGTTTGTCCGTACGCAGGGCGCCGTTCACAAGAAATTGTTTGTATTCTTCGTTCGTATAAGCATCGTCGATGAATACCGCTTTGCCGTATGTAACCGCGTAGCCGACGAGTCCCGCCGTTCCGGGAACGCGAATTTCGTCGACGCCGTGGGCGACTTTGGACCACAGCTCATCTTTATTTTTATCGAGAAGCCATACCGTACAGCGGTCGGAGACGATCATCTCACGGCCCATATCCGCCATCAGCATCAGCATATTGTCCAGGCTTCTTTCGTTCGCTATTTTGGCCGCATAATCAAAAATAACGCGGAGCATCTCCTGCGGCTCCAAATCTCTTTTCAAACGGCTTCCCGAATCGAATCGTTCGTGTTCCATGGTGACCTCCTTGCCATCCCCTTCGTCGTCTAACATATATTCCTCATAGGGCAGCGAACTTCCTGCCGTCGTTTCAATAAGTTTGGAAAGATTTTGTCGAATAAAAGGTTGCGCTCTCTTGGCATGCAGAATGATGAGCGCGTATGCTACAATGTGTGTAAATGAATTAATGGATATTGAAAATAAAGGAGATTCGCACATGATTGTGGAGTGGGCGTTGGGGCTTGCCGGCAGCTTTGTTATAGCGGGGGCGGCTTACTGGAAGCGTTCCTTGTCCGCCTCCGGCTTCCTGGCTGCGGTTGCGCTCGGAACCGTAATGTATGCGCTCGGGAACGCGGCGTGGTTTGGGACGCTGATCGCATTTTTCCTCTCTTCCACGCTGCTGTCCAAGCTGAAGCGGGCCCGCAAAGCAGCGGCAGAGAGCGGCTATGCCAAAAGCGGCCGCAGAGACGCCGGGCAGGTTGCGGCCAACGGAGGGCTGGGCTTGCTGCTTTGCATGGCAAACGCGATTTGGCCTGATCCGATGTGGTGGGCTTTGTTCGTCGGTGTGATGGCGACCGTTAACGCCGATACTTGGGCGACGGAAATCGGAGGGTTAAGCCGTGCACGGCCGCGCTCGATCATTACCGGCAAACGGGTTGCGGCAGGCACTTCGGGCGGCATTACAGGACTTGGGCTGGGCGCTTCCGTATTGGGAGGCTTGTTCATTGGGGCGGTTGCCGCGCTGTTGGCGGGATTCGGCGAACCGTTCGGCGGGCAGCATCACTTGTTGGGCGGCCGCGCAAGTCCGCTGCTGGCTTTGTCGGGGATTGGCGCTGTCTCCGGGCTGCTCGGTTCGCTAGCTGACTCTTGGCTTGGTGCAGTACTGCAGGTGATGTATCGCTGCACCGTCTGCGGACAAGTCATGGAAAAACATATCCACTGCGAGCGAAAAGCCGATCATGCCCGCGGCATACGCTGGATGACGAACGATGCTGTGAATGCCATCAGTTCGTTAGCTGGAGGAGCCGTTTCTCTGGTGTTATTTGCGCTATGGTGAAGGTGCGATATTTATTCGTCCTTGCGGGAGTAGGCTTTATTCAGGACCCAGATGAGCAGGCCCAGCATCCCTAATACGATTAGAATAGATACGACAATGACGGCAGTCATGAGTTTCCTCGCTTTCCAAAAGTGGGCATCGTTCCTTTGTACATTGTAATTCACGCATACAAACAAAACAACCCTATTTTCCGCATCCGGAGGCAGGGTTGTTTGTGTTCGGAGGTCTGTCCGATGAACTCCGCGTCCGTCGGGCAGACTCCTAATGAATCGTCGGACTGGCGCTTTCCGGCAGCGCTTGTTCCGGCAGTGCTTCTCCCGCTGCGGGTGCGGCTGCAATCGCCGTGCTTTCCAGCAACTGCTTCTCCAACTGCTTGACTTTCCGCTGCAGCTTGTATTGGCGGATGATGCCGAACAGGCCGACGATAAAGCCGCCAAGCAGAGTGGACGTTAAAATAACAATGATCAAAGGTACGCTCGTCTGGGCGAACAAAAAGTTCACTTCGACCGAACCTACATTGATTACGGCAAAAATAGCCGTAATAAGGGCAAAAATGAGCATGCAAATCAGTACCCACTGCGTTTTCATCGGCTTCTCTTCCTCTCCGTAGAGAAAAAGGCTGAAAGCTGCTGCCTTCAACCTTTTTAATTATTATTTGGTCAGTTCTTCCATTTGATCGAGGAGGGAGCTGAATACGCTCATAGCCTGCTTGATCGGCTCCGGAGTCGACATATCGACGCCCGCGCGCTTCAAAATATTCAAGGAGTAGTCGCTGCCTCCGCTTTTCAGGAAACCGAGGTAGCGATCTACGGCAGGCTGCCCTTCATCCAAAATTTGCTTGGCAAAGCTCGTCGCCGCAGAAAAGCCCGTCGCGTATTTGTATACGTAGAAGCTGTTATAGAAATGCGGGATGCGGGCCCATTCCATCTCGATGTCCTGATCGACGACCATGTCGCTGCCGTGATACAGCTTGTTGAGGCCGTAATAAATTTCGCTGAATTCCTGCGGAGTGAGCGATTCGCCTTGCTCCGCCTTATCGTGTGTAATCATTTCGAATTCGGCAAACATCGTCTGACGGAACACGGTCGTCCGGAACTGATCGGCATAATAGGTGAGCAGGTACAGCTTTTCCTTCGGATCGGTTACTTTTTTCAGCAAATAGTCCATCAGCAGCGCTTCGTTCAGCGTAGATGCGACTTCCGCGAGGAAAATCGTGTACTGCGCATAACGGTAAGCCTGGTTCTCATCCGACAGATACGAATGAATCGCGTGCCCCATCTCATGCGTCAATGTGAACATGCTGTTCAGGTTATCCTTATGATTCAGCAAAACGTAAGGATGCGTGCCGAATGCGCCCCAACTGTAAGCGCCGTTGCGTTTATTTTTGTTCTCGTACACGTCGATCCAATGGTTGTCGAAGCCGTCCTGCAGGATGCGCAAATAATTGTCGCCGAGCGGAGCCAGGCTTTTCATGATTTCTTCCTTCGCCTGCTGGTACGTGATGTCCATCTTGAACTCTTCGACCAGAGGGGCGAACAAGTCGTACATGTGCAGCTCATCGACTTTCAGCAGCTTTTTGCGCAGTTTCAGGTAACGGTGCAGCTGCGGCAGGGAGTCGTGGATCGTGCTGATCAGGTTCGTGTAAACTTCCTTCTTGATGTTGTCGCCAAACAAGGACGATTCCAGTACGGAAGGGTATTTGCGGGCTTTTGCGTAAAAAATGTTTTTATTGATGTTCGCGCTGAGCGTCGCGGCAATCGTGTTCTTTTGGCTGCGGTAGGTCGAGTATACGGCCTCAAAAGCGTTTTTTCGCACGTCGCGGTTGCGATTTTCCAGGAATTGGATGTAACTGCCGTGGGTCAGTTCGACTTCCTGGCCGTTTTCGTTTTTGATTTTCGGGAATTTCATATCCGCATTGTTCAGCATGCCAAAAATCGTGCTCGGCGCGCCGGCCATATTGCCCGCTTGGGCAAGCAGAGCTTCCTGCTCTTTGGAAAGCGTGTGCGGCTTTTGACGGATCATTTCATCGAGCGTGTCTTTGTAAAAAGCGAGGGCCGGATCATTGACCAGCTTTTTCAACTGATCTTCGCTTAAGCTTAAAATCTCCGGCGAAATGAACGAAAGCGCTTCTCCCACTTCGACGCTGATTTTTTTCGCTTTATCGGATAAAGCCTGATAGGTAGACTCTGCCGTATCTTCATGATGCTTCATGTTGGCGTATACGTACAGCCTTTCCGTCATTAAAGAAACTTCGTCTTCCAGCTCAAAGCATTGCTTCACAGCCGACGAATCGTTTAATTTGCCTTGGAAGGCGCTGATTTTGCCAAGAGAATCCTTCACTTTTTGAAATTCCTGATCCCAGGCCTGCTGATTAGGGAATAAATCCTCCAAATTCCATCGGTGCTCGGCCGGCACATTTTTACGTTCCAGTACTTGATTCATCGGAGCCCTCCTGTCCTTATGTAAAAAATGGGGTAAATCCAGAGCATAAGCGGGTGAATCGGCTGCAGGCACGGCGCCCAAAAGGAGCCCCACGGCCGCAGTCACACAAATCCAGCGCATAGCGGTCACGCTCCCGGGATAGTTCCACCTTCGGGATTGCCTTACGCAAATTCCCATAAGATGGTTTTCACCTAGTATGACCGTTAGCCTATGTAAATATGATTATAAGAAAAAGCTGGAAAGATGTAAATTTACATGCCGACGCCAAAAAAACTTAGCATGATGAGCACGAACGATGCGGACACCATGACGATCGCAAGCAGCGCCAGGGCTCTTTTCATCCGGGCCGGCAGCGTATCTTTTGTCATAATCAATATAATCGCCAGGCAGAAGGAAACGATCACAAAAGTGAGGATCGAGCCTGATTCGGTCATAAGGAATCATCCTTGTCTGTAATTGGAATGTAATAAGGATATCTTTTCCTTAAAGTATGTTCGCTGTCCGCAGGCAAATTCCTTTTTCAGCCCGGTGATATGAGCAGCACGGAGCAACACGTCAAGCCCATGGGGGCGGCGGAGGCTTGCTCAAGACGCAGCGGATTCCATTAAAGGCCGCTTCTCGCCGGACAGCCTCAGCCGTTTTGAGAGAAGCAAAAGGTTGACAGCAGGACCGAGGGGGCTGTTATGTTCTAGCCCGCATGCGGCATGCCGTCTTCGGGTTCTTGGACGGAGCCGGTTTTGACGAGCACCAGCTTGCCGCGGGCGTCCATTTTTACCGTGAACCGGTCTTCCGCCTCGATCTGGGCTTGTTCGCTCAATTCTTTCGGCAGCTTGAGCTGTCCGCGGTCTCCCACTTCAACGAGATAGCCAGCCACCTTGGACCATTTCCCGGCGGCAAGCACCGCAGCGATCAGAAGTGCGATGAGCAGCCATTTGCTGAGCGGATTCGCTGCAAAATACGGGGCGAGGAACGATTCGCCGGTAATCATTTTGCCGGCTGTCAAGGCGAGCACGCCGGAACCGATGTATATGATGGACGGATATTTTTCAACCCAGGTGATGAACAATGTGCTGCCCCAGACGACGATCGGGACGCTGACCAAGAGTCCGATAACGACAAGGGCGAAGCTGCCGTGAGCGGCTCCGGCGACGGCGATGACATTGTCCAGCCCCATGACGGCGTCCGCTATAATGATCGTGCGAATGGCCGCCCATATGCTATCTTTGGCTTTGATGTCTTCATGATTTTTTTTGTCGGCAAGCAGCTTGTAGGCGATCCACAGCAACACGATTCCTCCGGCCAGCAGCAGGCCGGGAATTTTCAACAGGCTTACGACGGCGAGGGTTGCCAGAGCGCGAATGGCGACTGCGCCGACGGTTCCCCAAATAATCACTTTTTTCTGCGTTTCTTTCTTCAGATTGCGGGCGACCATACCGATGACGATGGCGTTGTCCCCCGCGAGCACCAAGTCAATGAGGACGATGCTGATTAATGAGGTCAAAAATCCGACTGACAACCAATCCATACGAAACACTCCTTTGAAAGTTTTGAGAATAACTCGTCTGCCGACGCTTTCTCTGATGAAAATAAATAGAGCCCAGCACCACGGATCTGGTGAAGGCTCTTCTTCCATCAAAAAAAGACCTTTACCAGATAAATGGCAAAGGTCTTGCTAACAACGTGAACGTTGCCAATAAAGCCGGGGTTTGATGAGAACCCGAATTGACGACTTTACTGTAGCAGCTACTCCCCTTTGGAGTGGAAACTATGAATTTATACGCTCATTATAAAAGGAAGACAAGCCTGAAGTCAAGGCATTTTTTTCCGTAAAAGGAATCGGCCCGGACAGTTACACTTCCTCAAACGCCTTCATGATAGCGTCCCATTCTTCCTCCGTACCGTCAAACCGCTCTTTCGCAAACCGTTCTTTGGCCCAATGCATCATGGCGGGTCTGCCGATAAAGGTATGGCATTCTTCCCCCCATTGATCGGAAATTTCCGTGAGGACGATTTTGGTCCCTTGAACTTCGACATTCATCATGTTCCATTTATCTTTCTTGTATATCGTATGTTTTTTTATCATGACCCTGCTCCCTAATCGTATAAGTTGATGCCATCATACCTTAAGGCGGTTGCGAAATCAAGAATTGCGGCTTGCAAGAGCGCGGAAAGGATGATAAAATCCTTCCAAGCCCTTCCATAGAGGGAGGAGTGGAGCAGTCAGTCGAGATGAGTTGAGTTGAGCAGAGCAGAGGAGAGATGAATATGCAAGAGCGCAATTATTATGAGCAGACAGGGGTTGCTGTGACCTCGCGCTCGTACGCGGAGTACGAGAAGATGTTCGGCTTGGAAACGGAGCAGTTGCGGGGCAAACGCGTCCTGGATGTGTCCGGAGGGGCTTCGTCATTTACTGCGGAGTCCGGGGGGCTGGGAATTTTGTCGGAAGCGGCAGATCCCATGTACGCCGAGCCCCTTGAAGCGATCGCAGCTGTCGGAAGAGATGAAGTTCACACGGTTGCGGCCAAAATGGCAAAGCTCATTGACGTTTACAACTGGGACTATTACGGGTCTGTTGAAAAGCATAAGGCAATCCGGGAGAAAGCGCTTGAGCTTTTTCTCGCCGACTACGCGGATCCGGCAGCCAGAGCCAAGTATCGCGCGGCAATGCTGCCGCAGCTTCCTTTTGAGGACGGGGCATTCGATCTTGTGCTGTGCAGCCATTTTTTATTTTTGTATGAAGCGCAGTTCGATTTCGCGTTTCACCTAGCCGCGGTCAAAGAGCTGGTTCGCGTGTGCAAGCCCGGAGGCGAAGTGCGCATTTATCCGCTGTTGAATTTTCAGACCAAAGAATACGGCAGGATGGAAGAACTCATGGCGGAGCTTGCGCAAGCAGGGTGCGATGTCCGGCGAAAGCCGTCTTACCTTCCCTTTTTACCGAATTCAACGCACCTTTTGTCGATCGTCAAACCTGCGGCCGTATAAGTACAAACTGTAGATAAAACAAACATTTTTGTTGGATCAGACTCGGTTTGCAAGTTGATTTATAAAACCGATGGTGATATAATTATGGTATTCGTCACAGATGGCGATATTTTTAGGAGGTTGTTCACTTGAAAGGTACAGTAAAATGGTTCAACGCAGAAAAAGGCTACGGATTCATTCAAGTTGACGGTGGAGACGATGTATTCGTACATTTCTCCGCTATCCAAGGCGAAGGATTCAAAACTTTAGAAGAAGGCCAAGAAGTTGAGTTCGATATTACTCAAGGAAACCGTGGTCCTCAAGCAGCTAACGTCACCAAATTATAAGATTAATGGGGTATCCCACTTATAAATAGTGTCATAGCACAAACAATAAAGACAGTTCTCGGGTTTTCCCGGGGCTGTCTTTTTTGAGCCGTCAGAGTGTTCTCTGGCGGTTCTTTTCGTTTGCGCCCGTATGGCATAATTAAGCCGAATAACCCATCCTGAAAAATCGGATTGCCGCTCCTGCCTGTTCCATTCATTCCTTTATAATGAAAATCAAGCTATCCGGACAAGCGGATGGCCCATGGATTGTAATATTTTGGATGAACTTGTACTTTGGCCTGACCAATTTTCCGGAAGAGGATGGAGAGCGGCATGAGAAATTTTTATTTGACTTTAGAAGAGCTGCAGGCTGCAGCGGAGTTGTATGGAACCCGATTTCCGCTGCTTGCGGCCGAAACGCTGGAGTATGCGGAAGAAGCTTGCCGCAACCGCTTTAAGGTGCCGTTCACCATGGTGGCGGATCGTTTTGTCGATATGGGCGATCCCGTAGATTGGCTGCACAATCCTACGGCGGATCTTGAGTTCACATGGGAGCTCAATCGCCATTGGTATATGAAAAAGTTGGGGATCGCCTACTTGCTGACCGGCGATGAGCGGTATGTCCGTACATTTATGAGACATATCCGCTCTTGGCGCAAGCAAAATCCGGTTCCCGCAGGATTAAGCTATGAGGTGGCGACTTATTTTCAGCAGCCTGGGCCGTGGAGGCTTTTGGAGGTGGGGCTTCGCGTGCAGTCCTGGATTTGGGCCGCCAAGCTGATGGAGGGCAGCGAAGCGATGACCCAAGATTTTCGGGACGAGCTGCAACAGGGGTTAAGCGAGCATGCCGCTTATTTGACCCGTTATTGGGGCAGCACGGAGATCAATCATGCGACGATGCATATGCAGGGCTTGTTCATGATCGGAACGTTTTGCCATGAGCATCCGGATGCCCCGTCCTGGCGGCAAATTGCGATGGAGCGGCTTGAGCTGTGCATCCTTCATCAATTCGGCAACGACGGGATTCAGAAGGAGCTGACCACGCATTATCATAACGGCAGCATCAGCATGCTGGGCACGCCTTTTTTGCTGGCGCAGCGCACGGGTTACCCGGTAAGTGAATGGTATGCAGAAAAGCTGGGCAAAATGGGGGATTTTACCGAAGCACTCATACGCCCTGATTTGGCTTCTACAGCTGCAGGGGATTCGGACTGGATCGGTTATGCGGCGGAGGAACTTGGGTTTCTGGGCGTACTGCTTGAGGAGGAACGGTTCATCCGGATGGGACGGTGCGGCGAGGAACTGCTTTGGTTGATCGGGGCCGACAAGTTTACGGAGCTTGAGCAAAAGTTCGCCCATTCGGCACCCGGTACGGAATCGAAGGCGTTTCCCGAGACAGGTTACTATGTGATGAAAAACGAGCGGAACTACTTGTTTTTCGACGCGGCTTCCATGGGTGGCGCACACGGTCATGCCGATGTGCTTGCTTTTGAATGGATGTGGAAGCAGTGTCTCTGGTTCGTCGATCCGGGGCGCTATACGTATGAAGAAGGTTATTGGCGGCATTATTTCAAAAGCACGAGGGCTCATAATACGGTGACGGTGGACGGTGAGGACCAAACGCCTTATCTGGCCACGCAGCAATGGGGAAGCCCTGCGGCAGAGCCGATGCTGCATCGTTGGGCGGAGACGGAGCATTATCATTTGATCGATGCTTCGCATAACGGGTACGAGCGTTTGGCGGCGCCGGTTCGCCACCGCAGATGGCTGCTGCTAGGCAAACGATCGGACGTGCTGATCGTCGTCGATTGGCTGGAAGGCGAGGGCGAGCACCGTATCGAGCAGAGGTTCCAGCTTCATCCCGAAGCGCGCCTGCACATCGGGGACGACGCCAACAGCGCCGAAATTACGGACACGCTGTCCAAAGCGCGCCTGCAAATCGGCTGGACTGCAGCGGCCGCCGGCGGCTCGCAGGGAGCCGGTTTTGCTGCTTGCGCCGAGGAGGGGTGGATTTCCGAATGTTACGGTTCCAAAACAAGCTCGACAGTACTTTCCTTCAATGGGACGATGAAGAGAGATTTGGCGATAGCGGCCGTATTCATCCCGGCGGCGGAGGGCGAGGAGGAACGAGCCGTCAAGCTTCAGGCTTGTCAAGTGGATCAAGCGGGCAAAGAAGTGACGGTTCACCTGCTGAACGGAAGTGAATCCATTGTCATCCGGCTTGGGGAAGAAACCGTAGCGTGGCAGAACGGCGTTTTGCAATCAGAGTGTTGAGAAAATCGCAGGACACTCTGTTCGGTTAGCCGGTAGGAGGACTTTACTTTGAAGTAGGGGCCATAAAATAAGCGGTTCAGATAGACGAAAAACCTGCAAAGTGAGCGAAAGCGCAGGTTTTCGTATGAGCGATCCGTTTGGCGGAAAAGCCTGCGATTGTGCAGGCTGCCCAGAATCCCCAACGGCCACAATCCAGAGCTGGTTGCACAGGTTGCGCGAGGAAAACCTGCAAAAGTACAGTTTTTTTCTCGGCTGTTACGCTGGCCACGAAAAATTCCTGCAATTGTGCAGGCTTTTCGCCGTGGACTGGGGCTTAGGTTCATTTTCATCGAAAATTCCTGCACAATTGCAGGAATTTTCGATGAAAATGAACCCTTTTTAAGGAAAAAGCCTGCACTTTTGCAGGCTTTCTCGCTACCAAGTCGCCTTGTGTCCCCCCACATCAGCTACGCACCGTGCAGGAAAGGCGTTGGCTGGGGAAGAGTGGGTGTGCAGGTTTTCTACGCATGGTCAAGCGGATGTGCTGCCTCAAGTACGTGTTATGTGCTCGAGACCGACCGCCGTCATGCAGCAGCGAGCCGCGTACGGGGAGCTTCACGCACACACGGTGCGAAACAAGGGTCCGCATACCGTGTGGTCGACCGACCGCCGTCATGCAGCAGCGCGTCGCGTACGGGGAGCTTCACGCACACACTCGGTGCGAAACAAGGGTCCGCATGCCGTGTGGTCGACCGACCGCCGTCAAACAGCGCCGCACCGCAAACAGGGAGCTTCACTCGCACAATGCGGTGAAGCTCCCCGTTCGCGTTTTTCATGCTGTCGACGCTGAAGCCGGATCGGCTTAGTCGATGATTTGCAAAATCTCGTCGACTTCTTTTCGCGGCATTTTGCCTGGCTGCTCTTTGGGGTAGCCGAGCGAAATGACCATGTTGATTTGGAATTCCTGCGGAATATCCAAATAAGTATGAAGCTGCTCCTGTGCGAGCAGTACCGGCCCGGTCATCGGGCATGTAGCGAGCCCTTTGGCATGAGCGGCCAGCATGATATTCTGGGCAGCGAGGCAGGAGCTTTTGATGCCTTCCTCAGCCCACACTTCTTCGCCGACCAATGCGATCGGATCGAAAATTTTGTCGCGAAACTTGGACGCATACGGCGTGGCAAGGCAAATAATAAGAACAGGCGCGTCGGCAAACGCCGTAGCGTAAGGGCCGAAAGATCTGACCAGCATCCGGGCTTCGCGGCTCAGTCCTTTTTGCTCGGCTTCCGCCGCTTTGAGATGCAGCTGGTCCCAAGTGAGCTGCTCGATATGTTTGATCTTTTCTTTATTGCGAATCGCAATGAATTTCCATGTCTGCGAATTCGTATCGCTCGGCGCAAAGCGCGCGCAGTCAATTATTTCCCGGATATCGGAGACAGCGACCTCCTGGTCGGTAAAGTTCCGAATGCTCCGTCTTTCCACAACAATTTTCTTGAAATCATCATAGCTCATAAAAAGTGCAACCGCCTTTGAATTTTATTACTTGGTACTAAGACTATATCTTATTATAAGGCAGCAGCTACTGGAGCACAACCGTGTCGCCTTCGCCAAGCCCTTGCAGAACTTCCGTCTTCTCCGGCGTCTCCATGCCGATCGCGATGTCGCGCCGTTCGATTCCTTGCGCAGTTTGCAGCATGACGTAGTATGTATCTTTTTCCTGCTGGATGGCCAGCGTCGGTACTACGATAGCGCCGAGCTTTTTCTCGGTTTCAATCGTGCCTGACAAACTGAGCCCGGCGATCAACTGATCGTGAGGCTCCAGCGAAATCGTGACTTCGAACTGCGCCGAACCTGTGCCTTGATCGGTTCCGGATTTGGCGAACTTGGACACTTTTTCCACTTTTCCTTGCAGCTTCGTCTGCTTCAACGCGTCGACTTTCACTTGAACCGGCATGCCGGGTTTAATGCGAAACACATCAAACTCGCCGATCGTGCTCACAAGCTGCAGCTTGGTGATGTCGACGATTTTGCCGATGCGGACGCTTTCCTCGACCGACTGCGGGATTTTGGCCGAATCGTCGAACAGGAAAATGCCGTCTTCCGGGGCCATGAATGCCGCCTGCTTCACTTTCTCCAGCTTTTTGTTCAGTTGAAGCTGCGCCGATTCCGTGCTTACCGCGTTAAGCCGGTTTTGTATTTTGAGGCTTTCGGCGTCGGCGTAGCGCTGTCTGGCTTCAGCCTCGCTGACCGTAGAAGCTGCGGAAGCCGGGTCGCCGGAAGCTTTGAAGTTGGCGAGCTCCGACTCCAGCTGCTGTTTTTTGATGCTCGATTGCAGAGAGGAAATTTCGCTCAGGAGCGGCGTCGCGTCAAGCTCGAACATTTGCTCGCCCTTTTTTATCTGCGATCCCTCCGATACGTTCCAGGTTTTAATTTCGCCGGTAAAAGGCGCGTAGATTCGGGTTTCTTTCTGGTAAGAAGATTTCCCTTTTACTTCGATGCTGTTGCTCAAATCTTCTTTAGTCACCTTGAATTGCAGCTGAGTGCCGGCAGCGGCCTGGCCGGCTCCGCCGTTTGGCGCCGATCCGGGATGGCTGGATATGTATAAAAAGCCGCTGATCCCGCAGATCACGACGGCGGCGACGATCAGCGCGCCGATTTTCTTTTTTTTCATTGCGGTCATTCTCCTATTTTCCTATTCTCGTTTAATCGCAGTCAAAGCATCGGTCCGCGACGCCTTAACGGCAGGGTACAACCCGGAAAGAACCCCGGTCAAAATGGCGAAAAACATCCCCACAGGCAAAATCCAAAAATTGATAAACAAAATTTCCGCCTGTTCGGGCGATCCGCCGCTCTGGAATCTGATTATGATCAGATTGATCCCCCAGATGACCCAGTACGACAGCACGATGCCGACCGTGCCCCCAAGCATGCCGAGCAGAGACGACTCCACGATGAACATGTTGCGGATCTGCTTTAAGTTTGCTCCGAGCACTTTCATGATGCCGATCTGACGGCGTCGCTGGTGCGTAGACATTGTCATGGCGACAACGATGGAAATGGAGGCTACCAGCAGCACAAATAAGCCGACACCGGTCAAAAGCAGCCGGATGATCGCGAATTGGCCCTTCATGCGGTCTTCCTGGTACAAATTGGATTGGGTTTGCAGGCGCAGCTTCTTGATCAGATCTTCCACTTCTTTGACATTGGAGCTGCTGTCGACTTTTACCTTAACCTTGGAATAGGAGTAAGCGTTGCTCACGGAAGTTTTTCCGGTCATCTGCAAAATTTTGCGGCCCATTTCAGGCGAAACATAGGCCAACTTTTCGCCTAACAGCATGTAATCGGGCAGCCCTTCCGGTTTTTTCAGCACCCCGGCTACGCGCAATGGTATTTCGACGGCAGGTTTGGCGGCCGCTCCCGTATTGCCCTGGCTGTCGTTTTGGAAATTCGTATTTTTGATGACGATTTGCTTTTGATAAAGCGGGTACGGAATAGTCTCCATTTTTCTTATTGTATCGAACGTTTCCTGCGAAGGATTTTGCTGCAAAAGCTTAGCGCGGGCTTTTTGCGCTTTTTCATCCAAAACGCCAAGCGTGGCGCTGTAGCCCAGGATGATGCCGTTATCGCGGTCGGACACGCCGCCCTGTTGAAACTTGGCGTCAAAATCTTGCAGCGTATCGAGCTCCGTAGCGACGATTGTCAGATTCCAGCCCTGCTTGCCGTCATCGACCGTAAATTGAAACTGCTGCAAGTCCTGAAAGCTTGCCACCGATTTTACATGCGGAAACGTGCGGATCAGATCGAGCTTCGCTTTCGTAATTTTGGCCGGGCTGTTCGGATCGTCGGACTGGTCGGTAACCGTAATTTCGTCCGTTTTCAAATAATAGCTCATCTGTTTCTGGCTGTAATGCTGGATTGACTCGCCGAAAGCGAGGGCGACCATAATGGACGAGGACCCGATCGCGATGCCGACCGCGCACAGGGCGGTAACTACCTTGCGCCGCTGCAACTGATCCCAGCCGAGACGAACATAATCTTTCATTTTCATCCGTCCGCACCGTCCTGACCGTCCTCAATCATATACCCGTCGCGGAGCTGCAAAATGCGCTGCGTCCGGCTGGCGACCTCGTGCTCGTGCGTGACGATGACGAAAGTGATGCCCGAATCCCGGTTTAAGCGGATCAGCAGATCGATGATTTCCGTCTCCGTCTTCGTATCCAGATTGCCGGTAGGCTCGTCCGCAAATACGATCGCCGGACTCGTAATAAGCGACCGGGCGATACTGACGCGCTGCTGCTGGCCGCCGGACAACTGCGAAGGGAACAGCTCGGATTTGTCGCCGATGCCGACGTGATGCAGCAGTTCCATCGCTCTTTCTTTTCTGGCCTTGGGCGCGAAGCTTTGAAAGACAAGCGGAAGCTCGACATTTTCTCTCACGGTTAAATGCGGAATTAATTCATAAGATTGGAAAATAAAACCGATATGAGTTCTGCGGAATTCCGCCAAGCGGTTTTCGTTCATTCGCTCAATCGCTTGTCCGGCTATGAGAATGCTTCCTTTGGTCGGTTTCATCAGCCCTGCCATGAGATTCAGCAGCGTCGATTTGCCCGAGCCCGAACTGCCGAGAAGCGCAACCATTTCCCCTTTTTGCACCCGAAAGTTAAGCTCGTGAAGAACCGCCGTTTCCTCCATACCGGTCCGAAAGCTGTGAGACAACCGTTCAACGGCTAACACTTGATCAACCTCCTACGTGATTGGATGCCGGACGAATCCGGCCCCGGCACTTACTGCGAAGCCATGTTACCGTCAGAGGGGATGTTGTCGTTTTGCAGCAAATGCGTGCCCAGAAATCCGATTCCCGCCAAAAACGACATGCACGCTCCCGCGATATAAAGGGTGCTTCCGCCCCATTGCCCGAATATCCAGCCGCCGAACGTTCCGCTGATGATCCCTGCGACACTCGACCATGAAGTTGCAAAGATCGCCTGGCCGGAAGCGCGGTATTCGTCTGGGATTATTTGCTGCAAGTAGCGGATGGCCGTAAACAGAAAAATGCCGAATGTCAGGCTGTGAAGCACCTGTATGCCGATAATCCATGTCGGATTGTGCACAAAGCCCATCATCAGGAAGCGAATCGTATACACGATGCCCGCGAAAGCGAGCAGTGGCAGTTCCTTGAACCTGTGCCCGTGCTTGCTGAGAAAGAAGAAAACGGGAATTTCGCTCAGCGCCGACGCCGTCCATGCATAGCCGATAATCGAATCGGAAGCTCCGAGCTGCCGCATATACAGCGCCAAAAATCCGTCGTTAAAGCGATGCGCGACCGACATCACGACAATGAGCGTCAGGAACCAGACGAATCTTCGCGAACGGATGATGCGGACCATCCCGCCGAACTCCATCTTTTTGCCGTTTCTCCGGACATCTTTGAGCAGGATGGCAAGTACGAGAGAAGCGATGATCGTCATTACGCAGAGCGCAGGCATCAGGCCCGAACCGTAAGTTTTCAGCAGCAAACCGAAAAAGCACGCGGCAAAAGCAAACCCGATCGACCCCCATATCCGAAACGAAGCATAGCTTGCCCCGCTCGTTTGAACGTGAAGCATCAACTGGCTGTCGTTGAGAGAGTTCACAGGCTGCTGGAAAAAGAAAAACAAGGCCAGGCATACGTACAACAGCGCGAACCATTCCGAAGTGAAGACGAATACGGAGGCGAGAAGTTGTCCGACGATCAGAATGATCATGATTTTCTTGACGGTTTGATACTTGTCGCTCACGAATCCCCACAGCAGGTTGGCTGCGATGCCGATCATCGGGCCGATCGAATAGAGCACGCCGATCTGGATTTTGCTGTAGCCTTTATAATCGAAGTACAGCGGAAAAAACGTGACGACAATCCCCATCGTCATAAAGAAGGAAAACGTGAACAATTTTAACAGTAAATTATTGGACTTCATAGACATAGACGTAATCATAGACGCAAATCACTCGATTTCGTTAAAATATTTTTTTTGCCCAAGGGCGTATCGCCGGGAGCCGTTTTCTTGAGCATGTACAAAACGACCGCAAGCTCCGCCAGCATGCCGACGGACTGCGCCAAAGCGCCGATCACGCCGTTCCACTCCGGAGTGAACAATACCGCCGCGATCAAGGTCAGCACGGTAATGATTGCGTTGGCGGATTGGGAGGCGACCATAACTTTCGTCTGCCCCCTCAGCATAATAATCCCGTTCCCGTAATCCAGCCAGGGAAATACGAGCGTCATGATCATAAAAACGCGCAGCGCGCTAAGGCTTGCCTCCATCAGCTCGGCGTTAACCCCCATGATATGGGTCATAAACCAAGGCCCGAGAGGCGTGTAGCCAAGCACGGCAATTAACGAAGCGGGTATAAAGCTGAGCACGAGCGAAAACTGAAAAACGGTTGCCGGATCTTTTCGGTAAAAGTTCAACACAATTTGATGGATATAAGAAAAAAAGCTCATTACAAGCTGGCACAGACTGCTTGCAATGGCGAACGAGGCGATAGCCAAATGAATATGAGTCGTTTTCCCCAGCATCGCATTGATGGCGGGGCCGATAATGACGGCGATGCATGATGAATACAAGAGCGGTCTATAGAAGCCGAAAATTTGCTTCTTCGTTTCGATTTGATGCTGCGGCGCCTTCTCGGGTATTACTTTTTTCAGGAGGGAGCCGCCTTCCCAGATGCTGACCGCCGCTTCGATCATCATGCCGACGAGGAAAATGATGGCGCCGACCCGGCCGCTGGTCACTTGATCGGTGGCGATAAAATACAGCGACAGCAAGTACATGGCAAGCAGTCTGACCCCCATTCCGATCGTCAGCCATTTGGTCCGCATATTGAAAATGATGATGCCGTGAAACAAGCAGCGCAAGCCGGAGAAAATGCTCACATACATCAAAATCCGGTACACGCTGATGATAGGCCCGAGCAATTCGTTTTCGACCCCGAATAAATAAAGAAACACCCATTCCCCAATAGGTGTGTAGCAAATGAACAATCCGATTATAAGGATGCCGGCAAATACGTACGCGCTCACCGCACTCATGGCGCGGAACGAGACTCTGTCGCGCACCAGGGCCGAGCAGGTCTGTCTGAGCAGTACGACGGGCTTTTCCGTCAAGCCCAGCAGGCTCAAAGGCAGGGCATAACTGGCAATGATAAATTCCGGGTTGGCGGCTCTTGCCAGCGTGCTGTTAATGATGACGTGCGAAAGGGTAACGAGCGTTGCAGAAAGGCCGAGCGGCAAAAAAAAGAAGCTGAGCTGTTTCCATGTGACCGAATTGCTTTGCGACGTAGCTGACATCTTTGATCTCTCCTAACCATATGTTCCCTTTGTAAACGTTATTCTAGTATAGCAGAAAATGAAATCCGGTTGACACACAAATTTGACTGGAAGCCGGGAGCTTGAAGTGTTACAGTTAAAGATAAGAACGTGAACAGCGATATACTGCCAGTTTTTCTGCAAGGAGGGTTTGACCGACGATGGATTGCTTTTTTCGATACGATGAGCGGCTGGGTATTGAAATCCCTGCGCTTGAGAGCGAGTGGGAGACCTATACGCCGGAGGAGCGCTCGCACATATTGCTTCGATGGGAGCAGATTCGAGGTTATATTCCTGACCGGATCCATAAGCTGGAGGCGGTCATTATTGTGAAGCAAAACAAGCTGGATCAGGAAGACGATTTTCCCGCATCCTGCCGGCTGAATTCGGAGATCGCGGAGCTAGCCAGCACGATCAACGATCTGCACCTCTGGTTCAGGGTCAATCAGGATCTGGAAACGAAAGTGCACTTGTAACGGCCAAAATGGCGGCGGACGATCGCCCGGGCGTGCCCATCTGCGGATTTATGTTTACCAAGCTCATGTTTGCCTATTTTGTTTGTGGAATTGGAAATATTTACCAATCATTTCCGCGAAGCAGGATTTGGCAAACTTCCTCTCATACAAGGCTGGTTCTAGGAAGGAGTAGCTTACATGCATAGCAAAAAAGCGGAAGAAGATTGGCTGGACTCGATTGCGAAGCCGTTGCTGGAGCATCTCCCATCTCTTTATCCGACAGAAATGTGGGATGCGGAGCTGGATACGCGTATTGAAGCGTTATTATTGGACAAAATTACCAAAGGACACATAGATAAGGATTCATACGCACCGGCGATCAAAGCCGGCCTTCATCTGCTGAATGAAAGTCTCGACAAATCGCACGATATTGCCCAGGAAATTACGAACGCTACCGGAAGCTACTGGCACGGCTTGATGCACCGTATGGAAGGCGATTACAGCAATGCGAAGTACTGGTTCAACGATGCCGGCCATCATCCTATTTTTACCCAGCTTACGAATTGTGTAAGGAATCATCTGGCTTTGAAAGATTTGGCGGAAATGGAAAATGAGGCGCTGCGAAGCAAGCTGGAAGTGCTCATTACGTCGCCGGTATGGAATCCGTATGTGTTCACCGACGCGGTCGAGCTTCAGGTGGCGCATGTGCAGAACCCGACTGTCGAAGATTGGCTAAGGCACATCCAGCGTTACGAAATGCAGCTGCTTCTGCAGTATGGCTATGAACAAATTTGTGGAGGAAGTTTGCTTGAAGCAATTGGACAGAAATAAGAGGAAAGTTCCGCAAGGGCCGTTCAAACTGATGACCAGGGTGTACAGGTACATCTTGCCCGAGGTGGAAGGCCAGCTCGCGATTTGGCGGCAAGCCGCCGGGCAAATTCCCGATCAGGAACTGCGTACTCAAGCTATGGCCAGCATTGCCGCCAAGCGGTTTCACTGTCAGGGCGGAGCCGTGTACGCTGCAGCCAACCTGCCGATGCGGCATATTTTAATTCCTTTAATTGTCGCTTTCCAGACGATCAGCGATTATTTGGACAATTTGTGCGACCGCAGCACATCGCTCGATCCCCAAGACTTCCGGCAGCTGCACCAGTCGATGCTGGATGCGATTGACCCGTCGGCGCCGCTTCACGACTACTATGCTTTCCGCAAGGAGAAAGAAGACGGGGGATACTTGTCCGAACTGGTCAAGACGTGCCAATCGTGCATTTGCCTGCTGCCTTCCTATTCGCTCGCCGCCGATCAGATTCGGCTGCTCGTCGGGCTGTATTGCGATTTGCAGGTGTACAAGCATATTCGCAAAGATCTTCGGGAATCCGAGCTGCTGGGCTGGTGGGACAAGCACCGGGCCGATTACGGACAATTGGACTGGAACGAATTTGCCGCCGCAACCGGATCTACGCTCGGCGTATTTATGTTTTTTCTGGCTGCCTGCGAGCCTCACTTGAAGCGGGAAGAGGTCGTACATATTCGCGAGGCGTACTTTCCTTATGTGTGCGGGCTGCACATTTTGCTCGATTATTTGATCGATCAGGAAGAGGATCTGGCAGGCGGGGACCTGAACTTCTGCAGCTATTACGCTTCGATGGACGCAACTGTGGAGCGCATTGCGTTCATTGCCCAGGAAGCGAGGGATAAAATTTTGTGCTTGGAACATCCGCGATTTCATCGTATGATAATTGAGGGCTTGCTTGCCCTCTATTTGTCTGATCCGAAGGTTAGGAGCCAGCGGCAAGTGCAACAAATATCCAGGCGTCTTATGAAAAATAGTCCGCTCACCCGGTTATTTTTCTGGCTAAATAGCATGTATATAAGAACGACATCATGAAAGATGGATAATTCGGAGGAGGAAAAGAAATGTCAGCAGTAAAATCGATAGCAGTATTAACAAGCGGAGGCGACTCACAGGGGATGAATGCGGCCGTTCGCGCCGTCGTCAGGAGCGCACTGTTCCACGGGCTCGATGTATATGCCGTCCAGCGCGGGTACAGCGGACTCATCAACGATGACATCCGCAAAATGGATTTGCGCAGTGTCGGCGACATTATCCAGCGCGGAGGAACGATATTGCAAACGGCCCGCTGCAAGGAGTTTTTGACGCTGGAAGGCCAACAGGTCGGCGCCGAAAACTTGCGCAAGCGGGGCATCGACGGTCTGGTGGTCATCGGCGGAGACGGTTCTTATCAAGGAGCGAACAAGCTCAGCAAGCTCGGCATCAAAACGATGGGGCTGCCCGGAACGATTGACAACGACATTCCGTTCACCGATTTCACGATCGGATTCGATACGGCTGTCAGCATCGTTGTTGACGCGATCAACAAGCTGCGCGACACGATGACTTCCCACGAGCGTTCTTCGGTCGTCGAGGTAATGGGCCGTCATTGCGGAGAGATCGCGCTGTATGCGGGTCTTGCCAGCGGAGCGGAGACGATTCTCGTTCCGGAAGTGCCATTCGACATCGATGAAGTGGCGAGCCGGATGAAGGAGAACTTCTCCCACGGCAAGCGCCACAGCATCATCCTCGTTGCGGAAGGTGCCGGAACTGGAGAAGGCATCGCCCGGCAAATTACGGACCGCAACGGTATCGAACCGCGCGTGACAGTGCTCGGTCATATTCAACGCGGCGGCACGCCTACGCATAACGACCGCATTTTGGCCAGCCAGCTCGGCGACTTTGCCGTCCGTAAGCTGATGGAAGGCGACTCGTCCAAAGCATGCGGCGTCATCAAGGGCGAACTGGTAGCGACGGACATCGATCTTGTAGTCAATACGAAACGGCAGTTTAATACGGAATTGTACGAGTTGGCTCAACGTTTGTCCCAATAAACGACTGACTAATAAGCAACAGCAAGCTTGAAAATAAGGCAGCGTTCCGCTATAATAATCTAATCATTTTTAAATCGACATTATGTCAATGAAGAGCTTCCAACTCGGAGACGCTCATGACCGGAACGGCAGCCGCATTCATGCCGTTCTCTAAATAAGCCGGTACCGCCCGTTATCGCGGAAACCAAGCGGATGACAGAACGCGATTCTGTTCATCAAGTTGGGTGGCACCGCGAGCAGAACGCTCCTCGTCCCAATCGGAGAGGAGCGTTCTTTGTCTTTTTTAGAAAAGGAGCGGTGTACATGACGGACATGAAATGGATTCGCAAACATCGGGAGGAATTGTCGGCTTCTGCGAAGCGCAGGGGAATGGACTTCCCGATCAAGCCTTTGCTTGCCCTGGATGACGAGCGGAGAGAGCTGCTCGTCCATGTGGAGGAGCTTCGCGCCAGGCGCAACAAGCTGTCGGCCGACATAGCGGGCTTGCTCGCCGGGAAGCAAACCGGGCCAGCTGAGCTCGCCAAGGCGCAGGTCAAGGAGCTGAACATAATTTTAGCCGGTTATGAGGCGAGAATGGGCAGCCTGGAGCAAGAGCTGCGGGATCGGCTGCTTACGGCGCCGAACGTCATATCCGCAGATACGCCGGATGGGGCATCCGATGCGGATAATACGGTCGTCAAAGTTGTCGGCAGTCTCCCGGCTTTTGATTTTGAACCGAAAGATCATGTCCGGCTTGGTGAGGAACTGGATCTGTTCGATATTCCCCGCGGTGTAAAGACGGCCGGTACGCGCAATTATTATTTGAAGGGGATGGGACTGTATTTGCACAGAGCCGTTCAGCAGCTGGCGCTGGATTATTTGGTGGACCGCGGGTACACGGTTATGGACGTTCCGTTGATGGTTCGCGAGGAGATGCTGGTGGGCACCGGCTTTTTCCCGGCGGGCAAAGATCAGACGTACGAGCTGAAGGATGAAAATAAATGGCTCGCAGGAACTTCGGAAGCTCCGCTCATTTCCTATTTTGCGGGGGAAGTGATCGACTTGTCCGGTGGACCGATTCGCCTGGCAGCAGTTTCCAATTGCTTTCGAAAGGAAGCCGGCTCGGCGGGCAAAGATGTCCGCGGTTTATACCGGGTTCATCAATTCGCCAAAGTGGAGCAGGTGGTGTTCTGCGAACATGATTTGGACGCCGCCGAAGAAATGTTGGCGCAATTGGTCGGGCACGCGGAAGAAATTCTGCGGCTGCTGGAGCTCCCTTACCGCATCGTGGCCGTATGCGCAGGGGATTTGGCGGCAAAAAATTATAAGCAATTCGATATCGAGACGTGGATGCCGAGCCGCCAACATTACGGAGAAACACATTCGGCCTCCAGCTTGTTTGACTATCAGGCAAGACGGAGTGGCATCCGTTACAGGGATCGCGACGGCGCGTTGCAGTACGCCTATACGCTCAACAATACGGCGGTGGCTTCGCCCCGCATTCTGATCCCGCTTATCGAGAATCATCAGCAGGCCGATGGCTCGCTGCATGTGCCCGAGGCGCTTAGGCCTTATATGAGAGGCGTCCGTCGCATCGCGAATCCCGGCAATATGAAATAATGCGCAAAAAACACCCTGAAAGCTTTAGCGAGCCGTTCAGGGTGTTTGATATTGGACGTTTAGTAATTAACGTCAGGCGTGTAGTTGTTATTGGCGTTCCACAGGAGGAATTCATCGACGCCGTTATCTTTAAGGGCGCGAATCTGTTCTTCCACCTCTTTTTTGCCGTATTTGATATGGCCCGGAACCCATGAAGCGGTAAAATCCTGAATCCATGGCCGGATGATCGGCTTCAGGCCGAGCTTGTCGATAGCTTCCAGCTTCTTGTTCGTATCGATGGAAGCGCCGTTGATGGTGGCGTAAGGCGCCGCGTCCGGAACCTTGCTTCCGAACCAGCCGGTGCTGTAATGGCTTGGATAAATCATCGGGCTGATGACATCGACATTTTGCGAAATTTTCTCGAAATCCTGGCCGATGCCTTCCGCTGCGGGAACGGAAGCCGCATAGCCGAATATGTCTACGGAAACTCTGACGCCTAACGGCTGCAGCTGTTCTTTGGCATACTTGACAAAGGATGCGACAGCTTCGATGCGCTGCCGGTCATCTTTCGTGTACTTGAGAGTATCAGCTCTTTTCTCAAAACCTTCCGGGAAGCGCACGTAATCGAATTGAATTTCTTTAAATCCGGCTTTCACGGCTTCCTTTGCAACGGCAATATTGTAATCCCATACTTCTTTCATGTAAGGATTGACAAAGCTGTCCGGCGGATTTTTGCCGTTGCCCCATAGCGTTCCGTCAGGATTGACGAAAGAAAGCTCCGGTTTTTTCTTGGCCAGCAAGGTGTCTTTGAAGACGACGATGCGTCCGATCGGATAAATGTTATGTTCGTTCAGGGTGCCCATCAGCTTCGGCATATCGGGAATAATCTTTTGCGTTGTGCCCATGGCATCCAGATCGGGATTGCCGGTTTCCCAGGTTATGTAGCCCCAATCATCTTTCAGATCAATGACGAGAGAATTTAGTTCGGTGTCATCCAACAATTTGACGAGCGTATTCAGGCGGCTGCCTCCGGCGCTGTGAGCGGTAGCGTAAATGCCTTTTACTTTCGGCGCGTTTTTTTGCGGATCTTGCTTGTTGACGGGAATTAAGGGATCGGTTCCTTGCTGCGGCGCGGTTTGAACGACAGCGTTCTTGGCATCAAGAGAAGCCTGAACCAGTTGTTCAAAGTCGGCATTCGGGTTTGCGGTTGCTACATTGCCCCAGAGCATCACTAGCGAAGCGAGTAAAATTTCCATGAAGAATAAGTCCTCTCCCATCTATCAATCTAGTTACTATTATAATGCAAGCAAGATTTTCCGCACAGAGGAAATTTGTAGAGCTTTGGAGAAACATGCGCTAAAAAAACAAAAACACCCGGATAGCAGAAAAGCCGGGTGTTTGTCTTTACTTTTGAACTTGTCCCGATTCGGGTTGCGATTGCGAATGCGATACTTCAGCGGGGTTGATCTCTTTGCGAGGCGGCTGCTCTTCTGAAGAGTTGCCGTTATTTCCGCTCGTTGCGTCTTTGAACTCCCGAAACATTTTACCGAAACCGCGACCGAGCTCAGGCAGCTTGTTAGGCCCGAACAGAAGCAGTGCTACAATTGCAATCAATATGACGTGCCATGGAGAAAAAGCACCCATGATAACACCTCCAAATTTCGTCTGATCCTATCATACCACGATCTTGCCGGAAACTATACACTTTATTTATTGCAAAAATCAAATTTTCTTCGAACATCCGCAGCACATTGCGCAAAAAAAGACGCCCCTTAGTGGTAAAAGGCGTCTTTGTGGTGTTCCGTAATGCTGAATTGAATAATTTCCATCACATCTTCCGCGTCGAGCGCCTCTAATCCGTACCGCAGTACGATCTCGGATTCCAGCTCATTGCTGGTGAGAAAGGGGTACAACTCGGGCGTTAATTTCATCACAATCCTGGACAACTTGACAGTCTCCACAAGCATCACCCTTCCAATCAGAAGATTAGAAAATGACTTACGCCTGAATCGTTGTGATCAAACCAGAACTATATGAAATTACAATTCATATTATAGCACGAAAATTGCGTTTGTAGATAGAGGCTGCTTTCACAATGGTTTCAAAAAACTACCCGGGTTTGCGGAATTCTCCAAGAACGCCGACCGTTTCAACGATGTTGACAAAAGCTTTCGGATCGGTTTCCTTGACGATCCGTTTCAGTTCAACCAGCTCGTAGCGCGTCGTGACCGTCATCAGCATGTCGTGCTGCTTATGGGTATAAGCGCCTTCGGTTTTAATCAGTGTAACGCCCCGCGCCAGCAGCAGCAGCCGTTTGAGAAGCTCTTCCTTTCGCATCGTGACGATAAAGGCAGTTACTTTAACGTACCGGATATGTATGGTATCGACGACTTTGCCGCTGATATAAATGGCGAGCATCGAATACAGCGCAAGATCCCAGTCCTGCTTCAAATAACCGAGCACAACGATGACAAGACCGTTCAGGCAGGAGATGACCGCACCGAGCGGAAAATCAAATCTGCGGGTCAAAATAGAGCCGATAATATCGAAGCCGCCGGTGGATCCGCCGGTTCTCATCGTGATGCCGCTGCCGATTCCGATCAGCACGCCTCCGAACACAGCGCCGAGAATCGGCGCTTGCACCATTGAGCTCGTCGGCACGGCCTGCATCATTAAGGTCGTCATAATGACGGAGATGACGCTGATTGCAATGAATCTTTTGCCGATCGCGAGCAGCCCCCAAATGATAAGTGGCATATTAAACAGCAGGTATAACATCCCGATATTCCAGTGCGTCACATATCCGACCAGCATCGCTACCCCGGATACGCCGCCGCTCAGCAGTTGGTGAGGGATGAGAAACAGGTTAAAGCCCGCGGCGATCAGCAGCGCGCTGAGCAGGATGACGATAGCGTCGAACGCTTTTTTCAAAACAACCACCTCTACGATAGTATGCGGCATCAAGCAAGTATCATTCATTGCGCAAAAAAAGCCGCGTCTCAGAATAGAGACGCAGCTTTGGTACATGAATCAACGCCTTTTGAAAGAGCCTGAACGCGTGCTTGTGCTCGGCTTGCTGCCGGAAGGCTTCGTTACCTTGTTTTGAGTCGAGCCGTCGTTCTTGCGCGACGTAGAGCTGCTGCCGCTGTTCTCCCCGCCCGGGTTCACTCCGGACGTGCTTCCCGAAGAACCCGTACCCGTTTTGAAGCTCCCGGTCCGGTCTGACGTCGTCGGCTGCTTCGCTTTCGAATTATCCGTTGTCGGCGGATTCGCCGTCGTGCCGCCTCCCGAGCTGTACGTCGGGGTCCGGGTATACCCGCGGTAATCGTAATCGCGGTGGCTGTTAAACCAGCCGCCGCCCATTACCGACTGCAGCAGCGCCGCCGTCAAAAAGCCCTGAAGAAACGAGGAGTCATAATGCTCCTTGGCGTATTGAACCGAGTCGACTTCAACCAGCGTGTTGTTGCTGTCCTTCGGGTCTTTTTGCACGTTAATCACTTTATCGTTATAGAGCAGGAACATCTGATCTTCGGATTCCTTGCTCTTTTCTTTCGGGGTCTCTTGAGCGGCCAGTTCGGCTGCGACTGCGGGAACGTTCTTGCCTTCCACCGAGTAAACCTTCTGCAGATTGCTTCCCTTACCGTCCGCACTTACAAGAGGATATTGGTCTTTCACGTATTTTCCTGCGTCTCCACAGGCAGTCAGAAGAGATATGATAAGCACAAATGCGACCCATGCCGTCCACTTTTTCATACCGGTATCCCTCCCTTCCGAATAGTTAAACCGCGCCTCGGCAATATCAAGGCGTCGATTTTAAGAACTTGATCTGATTGCCCGGAGTGCGTTCGCCTTCCATGGCGACGAATTTGCCGTCCTGCCACTGCAGGAAGAAAAAGCGGTTGTCAGGTCCGAAATAGCGCCAGAACATGACGTCGTCGCCGCTCCGGAAATCGGTGCTTCCTTCCGTCCGGGACACATCGCCGCGGTAATGTTCAAGCTCAAAGACGGCATCTCCGTCAAGTTCCAGACGGGAAGGCACATCGTTCGGATCGTCGAGCGCGCCCTCGATAAAGCTGCAAATAAAGCAATCGTAAGTGCGGCCTTTTTCCACGATCAGGCATTGAATGTTTTTGCCGCTTTGCAAATAGTATGCGTAGCGGTGAGGCGCAAATCCACGGTCAAAGTAAACAACTTTTCCAGAAATTACGTACTCTTCGAGATCTACATTAACAATATCGCCGACGCGCGCGTCTTCGAGGGGATTCGCTGACGCGGCAGGCGCCGGTTCTTGTTTTTGGCTTCGTAAAATGTTGCTCACTCGTTTAAATATGGACATAAGAAAACGCTCCTCTTAATCGTATAGGTTCTTATATGTTATACGTTTAGGGTATGCGTTAGGTTTCGTTAACATCAGCAAAGATCCTCTGGAAATATTCTTGCAATCTGTGATATAATATTCGAGATATTCTTAAGGGCGGCCGGTTGGATCATGGATGATGTGAATCGAAAGTGTATTCCACTTAAAACTATAGACACGGATAGGAAGTCGTACTTAAGGGTAAAAAAGAAACAAGGCATTCGCCTGCCCTGTACAAAAGGAGATTGAATGTATTGAAAACATTTCAAGAATTTGGATTAGAGCCAAAAATTTTGCGCGCAATTACCGAAATGGGCTTTGAAGAGTCCACCCCGATTCAGGAAAAAACGATTCCACTCGCAATGGAAGGCCGCGATTTAATCGGTCAAGCACAGACCGGAACGGGCAAAACGGCCGCTTTCGGCATTCCGCTTGTCAACAAAATCAACATCACGGAAGAGCGCATTTCCGCATTGATCATGTGCCCTACAAGGGAGCTTGCGATCCAGGTTGCCGAAGAGATCGAAAAGCTGGGAAGATTCAAAGGAATCCGATCTTTGCCGATTTACGGCGGACAGGATATCGTCAAGCAAATCCGGGCGCTGAAGAAAAAACCGCAAATTATTATCGGAACGCCTGGACGCCTGCTCGATCATATCAACCGCAAAACGATCAAGCTTGACGACGTGAGAACGGTCATTCTGGACGAAGCGGATGAAATGCTCGACATGGGCTTTATGGAAGATATCCAATCCATTTTGAGCCTGGTGCCGGATGAGCGTCATACCATGCTGTTCTCCGCAACGATGCCTGCTAACATTCAGAAGCTTGCGCAGCAGTTCCTGAACAACCCTGAGCATGTATCCGTGATTCCAAAACAAGTCAGCGCGCCGCTTATCGATCAAGCCTACATCGAATTGCACGAAAAGCAAAAATTCGAAGCGCTTAGCCGTTTGCTCGATATGGAAGCGCCGGAGCTGGCGATTATTTTCGGAAGAACCAAACGCAGAGTCGACGAACTCGCCGAAGCGCTGCAAAAAAGAGGCTACGCGGCAGAAGGTTTGCACGGCGACTTGTCCCAAAACCAACGCGACAACGTCATGAGAAAATTCCGCGACGGCAGCATCGATGTCCTCGTTGCTACGGACGTGGCAGCACGGGGCCTGGACGTATCCGGAGTTACGCATGTCGTTAACTTTGACCTTCCGCAAGATCCGGAAAGCTACGTTCACCGTATCGGCCGTACCGGACGGGCAGGTAAAGAAGGTACTGCATGGACTTTCGTAACACCTAGAGAAATCGACCATCTTCATTTTATCGAGAAAGTAACTCGTCATAAAATTAGCAAAAAGCCGCTTCCAAGCTTGGCTGACGCAATCGAAGGCAAGCAAAAAATGACGGCCGAGCGCATTCTTGACATTATGCAAAATGAAGGTCATTCCGAATTCAAAGGTTTGGCAATTCAAATGCTGGAGCAATACGACTCCGTCAATCTGCTTGCCGCAGCCATGAAGCTTCTGACAGGCGAGAAGAAAGAAGTGGATATCGAGCTTACGCCGGAAGAACCGATTCGCGCAAGAAAGAAAAAATTCGACGTGCGCAGCTCGGGCAGACGCGTTGGCGGCGGCGGATATGGTTCCGGCGACCGCAGAAACGACCGTCAAGGCGGCGGCTACGGTTCCAACTCGCGTTATCCGCGTAAAGACGGCGGCCGGGATTACGGCTCCAGAGACGGCGGACGCGATTATCGCGACAACGGTGAAGGACGCAGTTCTTCGGGCCGCGGACGCGACTACAACAACAGCGGAAACCGCGATCGTTCCAAAACTCCGCGCAAAAACGAGGAAACTCTCGTTAACAACTAATTTTTAATACGATAACAAAGGAAGGCGAAGATCATTCATAGATCCTCGCCTTTTACATAATTGAAGGAAAATTGAGTTTGCCTGGTGATTAGAGCAAATATCTTTGACAATACTATAATATGTCATAAAGCCTAGTGGGACTAAACGGCTACCTATGCACACGAAAATAGGCTATAATGGTATCATTACAACCGCTAAGGAGGGCGCAGTTTTGGAGTTTAGAGGAGTTATGGGTGGTTTGTACAGAATAACAGAATGGATCATGCGGCTATCGGTGATCAACATACTCTGGATTTTGTGCTCTGTGCCGGTTTTCTTTTTTGGATTTATGGGGTTGATCAGTCAATCTCCGGATGCATTGTTTTCCACTCTTCCCATAATAGCTATTTTGGCACCGTTTACTTTATTTCCTGCTACGGCTGCAATGTTCACTGTGGCCCGGAAATGGGTTACCGGGGAAGAGGATGTACCTCTACTAAAAACATTTTTCCGCGGCTATAAAGAAAACTATGTGCAAAGCATGGTTGGCGGAATTATTTTTATTATCGTTATCGCGATCATTATCGTGAACTACCGCTTTTACATCACACAAGGCAGTTCGCTTCGGCTGCTGTCCGTTCTGTTCATTGCCTTCTCGGTAGTGATCGCCATCGCGATTTTCAATTTCTTTTCAATTATGGTGCATCTTCACATGAAAGTGCTGCAAATCGTGAAGAACTCCATTCTGATTTCGATCGGCAGCCCGATCAATTCCATTGTGCTGATCCTGTGCAACGGAGCTATCTTGTATATTTGCTTAACGAAGATGAACTTTTTCCTTGTCGTATTTTTTATGGGCAGCGTTATGGCGACCTTCTCTTTTTGGCAGTTTAACCGCAGCTTTACGAAGCTGCAAATGAAGCAGCAGGAGCTGGAGGAAAAAGAGCAGCAAAATCAGGAGCAGATTGAGAATGAAGAGGGACCGGAAGCCCTTTCAAATACGGCAGCGGAAGAAATGCATAATCCTGACAAAAATGAGAAGACTAAATAGTAAACCTACCAGTTGAAAAACCGCGGGTACGGGACTATAATAAGAACTACAAAAGAATCCTGCGATGTACGTCTCGGTTTTAAGTTGTTTTGAACCAATGACTGTTTCTAGGGAGACCTATATAGAAGCGCGGCTGTCATGCCCTCGAAAAGGGACTTCAAAAACGATTCTGCGGTCACCCACCTGCGAGAGCGGGTTTGAAACGCCAAAACCGGACGGCATATGCGGGTTTTTTTTGTGCCTATATATTATGAAAAATGGTGGTGGAGAACAGTGAAATTGTTTATCGACACAGCAAACGTAAGTGAAATCAGACAAGCCTTTGAACTTGGCGTCATTTCAGGGATTACGACAAACCCATCGCTCGTAGCAAAAGAAGGAAGAGATTTCTTTGAAACGCTCAAAGAAATCATCGGAATTGTAGGCAATATCCCGATCAGCGCGGAAGTCGTATCGCTTGAAGCGCCTGAGATGGTCGAGCAGGGGAAAAAGCTTGCTGCATTAGGCGAAGGCATCGTCATTAAAGTTCCGATGACAGCGGAAGGCCTGAAAGCAACCAAGATCTTCACAAGCCTGGGAATCAAGACAAACGTGACACTCATTTTCTCCTCTACGCAAGCATTGCTGGCTGCACGTGCAGGCGCCACCTACGTTTCGCCGTTTATCGGCCGGCTTGATGATATCAACCAGATCGGAATGAATCTGATTCAAGAAATCAGCCAAATTTTCCAGGTACATAAAATCGAATCCCAAATCATTTCTGCAAGCGTCCGCCACTCCGCACACGTCATTGAAGCAGCACTGCTCGCAGCGGACATCGCGACAGTGCCTTACAAAATCATCGAGAGCATGATGAAGCATCCGCTGACAGATGCAGGAATCGAGAAGTTCACGGCAGACTGGGCAAAAGCGAACCAGAAAGAATTTTAAACGAGAACGTAAAAAGGACCATCTCCAGCTTGTTTCCGGAGATAGTCCTTTTTCTTTTCATTTGGTCCATTTGTCTTTTAGTTCTTGTGGAATTTCTGGGGAGTTTGCTGTCCAACTCAAAGGGCCAGCCAAAGGTACGATCATAGCTACAGCTGCGACTACGAGAGAGATTGCGCCTAACGCGAGTTTTTTCATATATTTGTCCTCCTTTCCACGAGTTTAAATAACTTATCAAATAAAGGAGTGATAGAAATAGCATGATAAATAAAAGTAGCATTAACAAGAGGAGTTGGAAAAAATATGCTTAATAAAATGAGAACTATTGCAATCCACTTTAAATGTTTAATTTTTTCTTGAGAAAATTTGAAAAATACGACAACATTTTTGGGAGCATATAGATATACTGAAATTAGAGCGATCAAAGATAGTGCACATTTCAAAGTGAAACTGGAAATTTCTATATGTGATAAGGATATCATGACAACAGACGAATAAATCATGCATAAAACAACAGATTTAAAGTGCAAGCTTCCAATAAACATCTTGATGATTATTGTAGAAGCAATAACAATAAGTGCTTGCTTGAAATGACCCGTAAAACTACAAACAATTAAAGTCACCATAAAGCTGACAATAATGTTAGCCAGCACCTGAAAAACAAAAACAATTACTTCTCTGGAAGGCGACTGAGGATTGTTTTTTACAGAATAATCGGCAATTTGATAAATCCATTTGTTCACTATATCCATGTAGTATTTCCGTTTCTGTTGTATTTGTCTTTTAACAATTTTTTATTGAATTTGTAAGAATAGAAGACAATAAAAAATATACATATCAACAGGCAAATTGCAATGATAAAATGGAAGATTCCTATATCTATAGTATACAAATATGTAGTAAACACAGCTACCATTAGTGACGCTAGCATACAAGAAGAAACAATAAAAAATAATTTGTTCAGAGGCGGATTGCTGTATATGTTCGGAATCAGAAATCCGAACTTTTTACGGCTAAGAAAAAATGAAGCTGAGTAAAGCGCAGCTGCGGCAGAGAAAAGAACTACATTTCTGGTGAGCTCGGTTATTTCATGTAAATTTACGGTTGTAATCAAATTACCGATCATAAATCCGACTAGCTCTAGGCCAACGCCCAAAAGACCTGAAATAATACCGATCAGCATGCTGAACCATATTGATATTTGAAAAAATACAACCAATGATATGACCCATAAAAATAGCGTGAACATGAATGTGATTAGTGCATTGTGCCAATATGTAGAGAAATAAGCAGATTCTACAGCAAGAAAAAGTGAAATAATGACATGCTTCAATCTTTTATTCTTTTCAATCGGCAATCTAAATAAAACATCTGCGAACGATAGACCCGCCAAAAATTCGATAAAGGAAAACAAGATATTTATCGCAAAATTCATAATGGCACCCACCGTCATTTCAATATTTGATTTTGTTTTATTAAGTTTCGATGCTTCAAATAACTATTTTTCTTTGCTAAACGTGTGCCTTAATATACGAATTAGTAATATAGTACTAATATACTACAAATTACGACAAAAATCGACTAATTTTAATACCATATTGTTTACATACGCGAAGATATGTTCAATATGAAAATTAAATTCAGTACGAAATGGCCTAACAGTGAAGGTATGATAGAATTTGTTTTTTTGTATATATGGCAGAAAATGACGCCGATCATGAAATAAAGCATAAAACCTTGCCAATCATTATGAAGCATGCCAAAAAGTAATGAACTGACAGAAGAACCAATGTAGAAATTCGTTCTTTTGGAGAGTTGGCCAAATATAATTTTTCGAAAAACAACTTCCTCGACAATTGGCGCATTTAGCAGCATATGTACAGACATTATCGGGTATTGAAGCATAAGTTGATGGGGGACAGATATTTGTGTGCTTGTTATAAACAAATTAAATGCAATTTCTAATGTCAGTGGGATTAAAATGCCTATTTGTATCCACTTGCCTAAGGAATTTTTCGAAAAAACTTCTTTAATGCTCAGATTTACATATTCATTACGCAAAAGGTACATAGTTAATGTAAGCGTCAACAACGGAACATATACGACCATAAACTTGTTTAAAGTGAAGTAGGTAGGTACGGTTGCGCATATGTAAACAATTAAAATAATAAGGTAATTTCTTTTTCCGTCCTGTACCATCTAGTTCTCCTTAATTTTACGAGTGTATCTATTAATAGTACATGAAACAAGACAATTGTAAAAGAAGATTTAGTAAAAAAAGCCCTTGCTCAAATTAGGCAAGGGCTGTGATATTCTTATTGCTGAACCAAGTCACTTAATTGATGGAAAGTGCTTTTCAAAGTTCCGTATAAGCTGCGGTATATTTGGTAGTAAGTTTCGTATTGCCGGTGGTTTTCGGCGTTTGGTTCGACGCGGTCGACGATTTGGATCCATTTGTCGCAAAGGGATGTGATGTCTTCGTTGAGCACGCCGGATGCGGCCATGATGGCGGCGCCGTAAGCCGGTCCGTCGGTCGAATTAACGGTGACGACGGGGATGCCGAAGATGTCGGCGATCATTTGGCGCCAGAAAGGGCTTCTTGCGCCTCCGCCGTTCACGCGAAGCTCGGTCACTTCAATACCGGACTCCTTAATAAGCTGCATGGAATCCAACAGCCCGAAGGTAATGCCTTCGAGAAGGGCGCGGGTCAGGTGGGCTTTGCCGTGCCGCATGTTGAGACCGATAAAGCCGCCGCGCGCTTTCGGATCGGGATGCGGTGTGCGCTCCCCGGACAAGTAGGGCAGGAAAATCAGCCCTTCGCTCCCAAGGGGAGCGGTCGCTGCCTCGGACGTCAAAATTTCATAGACGTCCTTGCCTTCCTGCTGCGCCCGTTCGAGTTCCTCGTGCGCAAAATGATTGCGCCACCACTGGAACGAGCCCCCGGCGGCGAGCATAACGCCCATGCGGTGCCATTTGCCCGGCACGCCGTGGCAGAACGAATGAAGCCGGTACGCTTCATCGGCTTGATAGGTGTCGTCGTGTACGAAGACGACACCGGAAGTGCCGAGCGCCACGGACGCGATGCCTTGGCGCACGACGCCGACGCCGACGGCGCCGCAGGCCTGATCGCCGCCGCCGGCGACGATCGGCGTGCCAGCGGCCAGCCCGGTCAGGCTGGCTGCCTCCGGCAGCAGCCGGCCGGCTACGTCGCCGGACTCAAAGAGCGGCGGCAGCCATTCCAGCGGAATGGCGAGCGGCTCGGCCACGGTCTGCGACCAGCGGCGGCCGGCCACGTCCAGCAGCAGCGTGCCGCTGGCGTCGGCGACGTCCATGCCGTACTCGCCCGTCAGGCGCAGCCGGACGTAGTCCTTCGGCAGCAGCAGGTGCCGCACGCGCGCGTAATGCTCCGGCTCATGCTGCCGGAGCCAAATGACTTTGGGCGCTGTAAAGCCGGTCAGCGCCCGGTTCCCGGTGAGGCGGCCAAGCTCGTCTTTGCCGACCGCCTCTTCGATATAAGCGCACTGCTCCGCCGTGCGCTGGTCGCACCACAGCAGCGCAGGCCGGATGACCTGCTGCGCTTCGTCAAGGAACACCGACCCGTGCATCTGGCCGGAGAAGCCGATTCCGGCCACCTCGCTGCCGGGGATGCCGGTCTTGTCCAGCAAGGCACGGATGCCCTGCACCGTGCCGTTCCACCAATCTTCCGGATGCTGCTCGGCCCATCCCGGATGAGGCTGCTGCAGCGGATATTCGACGCTGTGGCTCGCGATAACCCGGCCGGAGTCATCGACAAGAATGCATTTAACCGCGGAAGTTCCCAAATCCAACCCTAAAAAATACGGCATAGCCAATACCTCCTGGAAAAGCGTGCAGTCATGTTCAATTGCACGACCTTTGTTTGTTTAGTGAATATACAAAGATAACTGGTATAGTATATTCGCACTTTTCATCAGAAATCCTTCTTTTTGAAAGAAGGAAATTGCCGCTCGCACATCAACACAGTTCCTTTCATATGATCGTATTGAGCTTCATTGCTGAGATCGCCTTTGTCGAGATCAATAATGTTTCCATAGGGAAACTTTTTTTCGCATTCACATAAGTTTTTGCCTGTAGCATAAATTGAAAATGTGTAGTATAATGACCATAGAAAGTTTCCCGGGGACAACATTATTGGTCGAGAGAAAGAAGGGATTCAACATGGAAGTGGCTTACAAAACTGAAAAACAGGAGTCAAGCGGATGGAAACGACATTCACCTATGCCGAGTTTGCCTGAAGTGCACCAAAGCTTGGCAGTGCCGAAAAAGGCCGGCTTCTTTCGTAAGCTGCTTGCTTTCATAGGACCGGGCTATCTTGTGGCCGTCGGATACATGGACCCCGGCAACTGGGCAACCGATTTGGCCGGCGGATCGCAGTTCGGCTACACGCTGCTTTCGGTCATTTTAATATCGAACTTGATGGCGATTTTGCTGCAGGCTTTATCCAGCCGTCTGGGCATTGTAACGGGCAGGGATTTGGCGCAAGCATGCCGGGATCATTATAGCAAACCTGTTTCATTCGTTCTTTGGATTTTATGCGAATTGGCTATTGCAGCCTGCGATTTGGCCGAAGTGATCGGCGCGGCGATCGCCCTGAACTTATTGTTCGGCATCCCGCTCGTATACGGCGTAATTATTACTGCCGTTGATGTTTTGATCGTACTTATGCTCCAGAAAAAGGGCTTCCGTTATATTGAAGCGATGGTCATCAGTCTGATGGCTGTCATCACGATCTGCTTTGTATTTGAAATGATTTTCTCAAAACCCGAGTTTCAAGCCGTCGCCGCAGGTTTTATCCCGACAACCGAGATCGTGACGAATCCTGCGATGCTGTACATCGCGCTCGGCATTCTTGGCGCAACCGTGATGCCGCATAATTTGTACCTGCACTCCTCCATTGTCCAAACCCGTGACTACGAACGGACTGTGGAAGGAAAGCGCTCGGCCATTCGTTTTGCAACGATTGATTCGACGGTTGCTCTCATGCTCGCTTTGTTCGTGAATGCCGCTATACTCATTTTGTCCGCCGCGGCGTTTCATTCGGCCGGCCAAGAAGTAGCGGAAATTCAAGACGCTTATAAGCTGTTGGGCCCGATGCTTGGAACAGGCGCCGCCAGCATTTTGTTCGGAGTCGCGCTGCTCGCTTCAGGGCAAAACTCTACCTTGACCGGTACGCTAGCCGGACAAATTGTGATGGAAGGCTTCCTGAATATTCGGCTAACCCCATGGCTGCGCCGCTTGATTACGCGCATGATCGCGATCGTACCCGCCGTTATTGTGATCGCCATTTCCGGCGAAAAAGGCGCTACCGATTTGCTCGTTCTTAGCCAGGTTATTCTTTCTTTGCAGCTGTCGTTTGCCGTCATCCCGCTTGTCAAATTTACTTCCGACCTCAAGAAAATGGGCGAACTCGTCATTCCGGTGTGGATGCGCGTGCTCAGTTGGTTCGTAGCCATTGTGATAGCAGGGCTAAATGCTTATCTGCTTTACAGAACTTTTTTCGGATAATCGCATATTATAGAAATCGGGCAAGGGTGTTTGCATCCTTGCTTTTTTCATTTGCTTTTCATTTTTCCTCTTTTGCTTGGGCTTAATCAGTGGTAAGATAGTGGTTAGTGTAGAAATGGCAAGCGGTCTATACACTTCATTGAAGGGGGAGCAGGCTTTTGCTAAAGAGAACTTTAATTGGGTTGGTTCGCAGCCACGAAACGACCGGAGAGAGAGCCAGAGATCCATTGCTCAAAACAAGGTATTACAAGCTGCCCAAAGATCAGGTTTGGGATGAAATTACCGCAATGCTCAAGAAAACGCCAGGATACAAGCTGCTGCATGAAGTGAAAAATGTCGGTGAGATCGTCGCTGAACGAAGAACGATGCTCGGCAGGACGCAGGATGTTACGCTGACCCTGTTTGCCATTAACCCGGTTAAAACCGCTGTTGATATTTATTCCGCCTCCCGCGGCTCTATGGGAGATCTCGGTTCGAACTATCGTACGATACTTGATATTTACAAACAATTGGACCGGAAGCTCGCTTCATATAAAATTGACGGTTAATAAAAACAGCAGGGAAGCTTGGCCTCCTTGCTGTTTTTATTTATTTCGTATGTTGAAATTAGAGAAGTTTTTTCACAGCGTCGATAGCTGCTTCATAGTTAGGGTGAGCTGTCATTTCGCTCAAGTATTCTACATATTGAACCGTGTCGTTAGCGTCGATGACGAAAATGGAACGCATATCAAGCTGCAATTCCTTGATCAGTACGCCGTAAGCTTCGCCGAACGATTTGGATTTGTAGTCGGACAGGGTTACTACTTTATCTACACCTGCCGCTCCGCACCAGCGGGATTGGGCAAATGGCAGGTCAACGCTGACTGTAAGAATGATAACATTGTCGCCAAGGTTCGCTGCTTCTTCGTTGAAACGGCGGGTTTGCGCGTCGCAAACGCCTGTATCCAATGATGGAACAACGCTGATCAGTTTCACTTTGCCGGCATAATCCGCGAGGGAAACTTGTGTCATCAGATCTTTGTTGACTATGAAGTCAGGCGCTTTGTCGCCTGCTTTGACTTCCGGTCCGATCAATGTAATCGGATTGCTTTTAAAGGTAGCCACACCTGTACGTTCTTGTGCCATGATTACTGTTTCCTCCTTTATTTTCCATGCCAAGTATCAACTATTTCATTATAAGCTTTTTGAAGTTAGGTTGTCCAATCGGTTTTATAAGGCTATAATTAAAGCCGAGTATGCGAACGGAACGTGCAGTGAATGCTGCCATTACATTTGGGGGAAGCAAAATCGTGGAGCTAAGACAACTGCAATATTTTGTGAAAGTTGCCAGAAAACAGCACGTTACCCAGGCCGCTGAGGAGTTGCACGTGGCGCAGTCTGCCGTCAGCCGGCAAATTCATTTGCTTGAGCAGGAACTGGGTGTAAGTTTGTTCGTACAAAAAGGCCGCAATCTGCATCTGACTTCCGTAGGTCAGTTGTTTCTGAGCAGAGTTGAAGGCATTTTGACCGATTTGGAGCGCGCTGTCGGGGAAATTCACGAATTTCTCGATCCTGAAGCGGGGGAAATCCGCATCGGCTTTCCGCACAGCCTGGTTATCAATTTGCTGCCGTCGGTCATCGCGGCTTTTAAAAAGGATCATCCGAACGTGAAGTTCAGGCTGCGCCAGGGCACTTATAACAGCCTGATTCGCGATGTGACGAAGGGCGAGCTGGATCTTGCTTTTATTTCACCTTTCCCGGAAACGCACGAGCTGGTAACAGGTGAAATTTTGCTGACGGAGGAGCTTTACGCCATTTTGCCGGCCAACCATATTTTGTCGGAATATAACTCGATTCGGCTGGAGCAGTTGAAGGACGAATCGTTCGTCATGTTCAAGGAAGAGTACACGCTAAGGTCGATTGTAATGGAAGCGTGCCTGAAAGCCGGTTTTACGCCGAAAATCGATTTTGAAGGGGAAGAGACGGACACGATTCGCGGTCTTGTCGCTGCAGGCATGGGCGTCAGCTTGCTGCCGGCCATGGCGCTGGTCGAAGGCGGAGCGCTCCAGCCGGCGAAAATCCGCGTTACGGACCCGCAGGTCACCCGGACGGTCGGTTTAATAAAGCGCAGCGGGGAAAAGCTGCCGCTTGTCGCCGATGTGTTCAGCCGGTTTCTGAACGAGTATTTTCAGATCAAGAAATAATAAAGCGCTACCCTATTGAGAGCGCTAGCATGCCCCCAAAGGCGTCTCCGTAACCACCGTATTTGTGGGGAGGCGTCTTTTTTTGGCGACAAAATATGACTGTGCTGCGACAGAAAACCTGCGAAAACTCTCAAGACGCCGTGGACGTCACCCCGCATAAATGAAAATAATCAGGCCTGCTGTGTTTATTTTCGTATAAAGGTGTAGCATTCCCCAATTGGAATGGGGCTGAGTCTATGTATTAGCGGAAAAACCTGCGTAGTCCAGGCTGTTGAGAAAACGCAACGCTGGAGAGGCACATCTCTATTAACGCGTAGAACACCCGCAAGAATGAGATTACTAAAGTGACGGGGTAGAGGAATCGGAAGAGGCGCAGCCGCTGTTCTCCGACCCACCTTTCCTGCTGCATGGGTTGCGGGAGCTGAAGTGGGGGGATAGGGCGGCTTGGTAAGGAAAAAACTGCGAAAGTGCAGGTTTTTTCGTGAAAATGGTTCATTCGGGCGAAAAGCCTGCGATTGTGCAGGAATTTTCAATGAAAATGGATCTGAGCCCATGTTCGCCGCGAAAAGCCTGCACATTTGCAGGAATATGTCGTGGGTAGCGTATCCATCGAGCAAAAACTGTACTTTTGCAGGTTTTTTCGTGCAAACAGGTGGAATGTACGACCGGCTCTGACGTGGGGGGGCTGGGCAGTCTCACATGTGCAAAAATGTTTCGCTACGGGCGCTCTTTATACGAAAATGGAACGTAGTAGACCTGTTTATTTGCCTACTGTCGGGGTGGTGCTTAGACGTCATGGGGAGTCTTACAGGATTTCTTCGTGTGCTGCCAAACTGGTGGGCTCAGCTCCAGCGGCGGAGTCACAAAAAAAGGACGAAGCAGCTGTAACTTTTGCTTCGTCCTTTTTTGTTAATCGTCATTGCTGCGGCTGTTGAATATCATATGTACTTGAGCAGCTCCAGCACGGAGATCAGGGCTGCGGCTACGTAGGTGAGCGCCGCGGCGTTCAGTACTTTGGCTACGCCGCGTTCTTCCTCGTTGGAGATGAATCCTTCGGCAACCATCAGTTCGCGGGCTCGCGAGCTTGCATTGAACTCGACGGGCAAAGTAACCAACTGGAAGGCTACGGCTGCCGCGAAGAACAAAATGCCGATTCCCAGAAGCCAAGGAATCTGCTGGAAGAAGAATCCGGCGAGGATCAGGATTGGCGCAACTCCGGAAGCGAAGTTGACGACAGGGAACATCTGATGTCTCATGACGAGCATCGGGTAGTGGACTTTGTGCTGAATCGCATGGCCGACTTCATGGCAGGCGACGGAAACGGCCGAGATCGAGCTTTCGTAGTAAACGGGCTCCGACAGCCGAACTACTCTGGCGATCGGGTCGTAATGGTCGGTGAGCGTTCCCTGAACCGCTTCTACGGGCACGTCGTAGAGTCCGTTGGCATCGAGCATCCTTCTGGCGGCTTGAGCGCCGGTCATTCCGGAATATACGGGAACTTCCGACCACTTGTTGAACGTCCCCCTTACGCGAAACGAAGCCCACAAGGAAAGTCCGAATGCAATTATAATGAGAAAATCCATCGGGTGAAAAAACATACGCATTCCTCCATATTCAATTATGAGAATGGATTTTTGCCCAGCAGGATCACAAGCGCTTCAATGCAGGCAGCAGTTGGCTGCGTTAAGATTTTATAAAGTTTTTTCAGCTGATTCGGTTTGAGCTGCTGAATGATCGGTCCGAGTTCTTTGGCTTCCTTGGCGACTTGCTCCAAATGAAGTTGCATCGATGTAAGCTTATCTCTCACCGTATCGTCCTGAGACACTTTATTCAATTGCTGCAAGCTCGCTTTGATTTCCTCAAGGCTGTACTTCTCGCTCTTCATCTTTTCAATACGTTTGAGCAAGTTCAAAGTTTCATCGCTGTATAGTCGATAATTCGTATCCGATCTTGTTTCAGGTTCGATCAATCCCAGCTTGGTGTAGTAATCGATGGTCCGGGGACTGACATTGGCCAGTCTTGCTAATTCTCCGATTTTATAGAGCTTATTTCCCACTATCAATCACCTCTGCTCCACGTTTTCTTCGAAATTACCATATAGAAATATGATACCTGATTGCAAACCATACAGTCAAACGTAATGCTTCAGTTCATCAAATATACAAAACTGCACAGCTTGTTCGATACATTCCCTAACATTGATTTTTATATATTATGGTAAAACACGAATTATGAATGTCAGATGTGAGGTTATTTTTCGTTTTTTTTGTTTTTTTAAAGAAAATCCTATTGTCAAACCGTATCTTCCTGTATATAATGACATTAAGAATTTCATTATATGTTATTTAATCTAACATTAAAGGAAGTGGTCGTGTGGTTAAGAAGTTTTTGTTAGCTTTTGGCATCATGGCATTGTTGTTCCCTACTCTGGCATTTGCGGAAGATCCGACTACTCCTCAACTGCAAAGTGCGGTGAACGCAGTTTGGGTTATGCTGGCAGCTATTCTGGTTATCTTCATGCAAGCGGGCTTTGCGCTTCTTGAAGCAGGTTCGACTCGAATGAAGAATGCGGGGCATGTCGCCGGCAAAACGATTTTGACCTTCGGCATTTGCGCGATCGCCTTCTGGGCCGTAGGGTTCGGTCTTGCCTTTGGCGACGGCAACGCCTTCTTCGGAGAAACGGGATTTTTCGTTTCCGGGTTGGAAGATCAAGCGAAAGCGGCGTTCGGCTCGCTGGCAGCTGTCGATGTTCCGGTATCGATTAAGTTCCTGTTTCAATTAGCTTTTGCAGGCGTATCTTTGGCGATCGCTTGGGGCGGTTTTGCCGAAAGAGCGAAGCTTTCCGTTTACTTCATCTTTAGTATCCTGTTTACGATCGTCATTTATCCGATTGTCGCTCACTGGGTATGGGGCGGCGGCTGGTTGGCCCAACTTGGCATGCAGGATTTTGCAGGTTCGACGGTCGTCCATCTTCAAGGCGCGACTGCCGCTCTTGTCGCCACGATCTTGCTGAAACCTCGTATTGGTAAATATAATAAAGATAAAACGGTCAATTTGATTCCAGGCCATAACCAAGTTTTGTCCGTACTCGGCGTTATTATTCTCTGGATCGGCTGGTTTGGATTCAATGCAGGAAGTACTGTAAGCGCAATGGGCGACGGCTTTTTCGGCTATGTAGCGCTGACTACGAATATGGCTGCCGCGGCAGGCGGTGTCGCAGCCTTGGTTATCTCCTGGATGTACTTCGGAAAAGCCGACATTCCAAGCATGTTGAACGGTGTTCTTGCAGCGCTTGTAGCGATTACGGCTGCTTGTGCCTACGTTGATACTTGGGCAGCTATCGTAATTGGCGCCTTGTCCGGTATTATTACTTTCTTCACGTCTCAATGGTTTGAAAAATTAGGCATCGACGATCCGATCTTCGCATTCTCCGTACACGGTATCGCAGGTATTTGGGGAACGCTGTCCACAGGCTTGTTCGCTACGCCGGAACTGGCTGCTAAAGCTGCGGTCGGCGGACCCGGATTGTTCTATGGCGGCGGATTCCACCAATTGGGAGTTCAAGCGCTCGGCGTGTTCGGCGCATTCATATTCGTTCTCGTACTTTCCTTCATTATTCTGGGTATCGTGAAAGCCACTGTAGGCCTCCGCGTAACGGAAGAAGAAGAAATCATCGGTCTGGACTTGTCGGAACACGGTTCCTACGGCTATCCGGAGCAAATGAAAAAAGCGAACCAAAGCGGTGTTTCCGTATAAAAAGAACGATTACTTACTAGGCAAAGGGGATGCAACATGAAACATCTCTCAATGGAACAGATCATGGAACGCATTCATCAATCCGAACAGTTCGATGAGATGCGGATTACCAGGGATCAGGTACATGAGATGTTTCGGGAGCATCTCTTTTTCTCCTATTCCTCTCAGTTGGGGATGGATATCAACAGGGTTCATGATGCCCTGATCTGCAGAACCGTTCAATTGGCTGAACAAATTTTGGAAGATCAAGGGTTGGGCCGTCCTCCGGTACCTTATGCGTTTATGCTGTTCGGCAGCGGCGGCAGAAGCGAGCAAACGCTGTGGAGCGACCAGGACAACGGGTTTATTTACGAGGATAGTCCCGAACATTCCGAGGAAGAGCTGGAGCTGTATTTTTCTCAACTGGTGGATTGCATCCTTCAAGGCTTGCATGTGCTAGGCTATCCGCCTTGTCAAGGAAATGTCGTGTCAAGCAACAAGCAGTGGCGGAAGCCACTGTCCCAGTACGTGAACATGCTGAACGGGTGGTTCGGAGAGCCGACCTGGGAGCATGTCCGGTATTTGCTCATTGTTGCGGATATGCGCTGCATTTACGGCTCGGAGGCGCTGGTGAACAAGCTTAAGGCGGAGTTTTTGGATTATGTGGGGGCGCATCCGCCCATACTTCGGTTTTTGCTGTCCAATACGCTGCATCACAAAATTTCGTTAGGCGTGTTCGGTCATTTAATTACGGAGCGCTACGGCGAAGATGCAGGCGGGTTCGATATTAAATACGGGGCCTATATTCCGATTGTGAACGGGATTCGTTTGTTAGCGATACAATTCGCTGTTCATCCCTCATCTACGCTGGAGAGGATAGATCGGCTGACGGAAGCGGGCGTCGTAACGGAGGAAGCGGCCAAGGGATGGCGCGAAGCTTTTGCGATTGCTTTGAAGCTTCGGGATTTGACGCCGTTCCAAATCGACAACGGATTGTATACGACAAGGAGCAAGCTGGGCGCGGAGCAGCTTACCAAAGAGCGTAAGCAGGAGCTGAAGCAGTGCTTGCGGGTCGGAATGGAATTGCAAAAATATGTGAAAAAGTCGGTTGAAACGCAAATAGAGAGAGAAAAGGGTTAGATATACGGATCGGATAAGGCAGAAAGGAGTGAATTGCGATGAAGGACATGCGCCCTGCGGGTCGTATGTGGCATTTGTATAAAATGGGAGGCCTGACGCCTGCCATTACTTCCATGTTTGATGTGCAAAGCGCGCAGCAGATGGCGTTTATTCGCTCGATGCTCAAGGAGCAGCGGAAAAATTCTCTTTTTGATATGCCGCTTCATTCGATGGAGCTCGTTGTGTTTGATTTGGAGACGACCGGTTTTGCACCCTATAACGGGGACGAAATTATTTCTTTTGGCGCGGTATCCGTAGTCGGCGGTCAAATTATGGAGGATCAAACTTTTTACAGTGTGGTCAATCCCAAAAGAAAAATACCGGATGACATCATACGGCTTACCGGAATTACGAATGAAATGGCCGCGGATGCGCCGGATTTGATCCAGGTTTTGCGGGATTTTCTAGAGTTTGTCGGGCAAAAAGTGCTTGTCGCCCATGCGACCGGCCATGATAAAAACTTTTTGAATGCGGCATTATGGAGAACATCCAAAGTCAGCCTTTCCCACCGGGTGCTGGATACGATGATGATCGCCAAATGGCTGATGCCGAAGCGGAAAGATTTGAGCCTCGACGCTCTGCTCGATGCGTACGAAATTCCGGTTACCCAGCGCCATCATGCGCTTGAGGATTCTTTGATGACGGCGAAGCTGTGGTCCAGGTTTATGGAAGAAATCCGCTCCAGAGATGTCGACACGCTCGGAGATTTGTACGCTTTGTTAAGCCATCACTGATCGATCGCAAACGCAAGTTTGTGAAAGGAGATCGGGGCGGCTTTTTTTATTTGAAACACGCCGATTTCGGGCTTGCGTTCGTCCTGCAGCGATATAATCCAATACGTAGGCAGGGTATGCCATAGCGTGGACAGATCTTCTTGCGAAGGCGCGGCCGGAGCTGCGGGGTGGGAGTGATAGATGCCGACAACATTTGCATCCGGTTTTAGCAGCAGGGGGATAATTTCCGCGGGACTCATCTCAAAACGGCGCTCAGGCTGCAGGGCTTGATTGCTGACGGGAATGATGGAGGAAATTTCGAAGCCGTGCGCCAAGCGAATGCCTGTCAGGAAACCGCACGCTTCGTTTGGAAGCGCTTTTTTGCAGGTGGCGATCAGATGTTCGTATAAGCTTTTTTGGATGCGGACGTGCATCGGCTCTCCCTCCTTCATGATACAACGCATTATACAAGGTTGGCATCAAAAAAAACAGACTCCCGGGGGAGCGGGGAGCCTGACTGGGAGTCTGTCCGACGGAGTTACTTTTGTGCATACTCCTAGCTGATTTTGCCCTGCGGTTTGATCAGGAAGAAGACGAGGCCCAGCGTGATCAGCGAGAGCGAAGAAACGGTGATGAAAACGGTCTGATTCGATATTTTCATCAGCCATTCGAAAATCGGCGGCCCGAAAGCGACACCAATAAACCGCAGGCTGTTGTAGATGGATGTGATCATGCCGCGCTGCTCCTTTTCGACCGAGCCGGTAATCATCGTGTTCAGGCAGGGCAGCAGCAAGCCTGTGCCTACGGCGCTTAAGGTCAATAAACCGATAAATACATACAGGTTGGAGAAAAAGAATATGGTTAGGCCGAGCGATACGGTCATCAACAAAAGCCCGATGTTCATCAGCCAGCGCATTAAGGTGCCGTTTTTTTTGATCAGCGCCCCGGTTGTGTACGAGGTGACGACCATGCCCAGCAGCGGGATGGCGAGGACAAGGCCTTTTTTCACACCGTCAATGTTGTATGGCGCGCCTTCCAAGATGTCGGATAAATAGAACAGGACGCCGAACAAAATAAACAACGCTAATGAACCGGCGAAAAAGGAAGTGATGAGCCATCTGCCCTTTTGCTTGAGGATGCTGCCGATTTGCCCGATGTAGGGTTTTAGCTTTTGCGGTTCTTTCGTTTTTTTCGGTTCTTTGATGATGAAAATGACAGCAAGCAAAGATAACGCGCAAAACGCCGGAAACGCGAAAAAAGGCGCGTACCAGACGATCAAGGCGAGCAGCGATCCCGCAATCGGGCTTAACACTTTTCCGGCGCCGTTCGACGCTTCCGTTAGGCCGAGGGCTTTGCTTTCGGTTGCTCCTTTGTATAGATCCCCGACCAAAGCCATCGCGATAGGAGCTGTTCCTGCGGCTCCCAGGCCTTGAATGGCCCTGGCGATAATAAGTACGGTATATGACTTCCAAATTGCTCCGAAGCCGGCCAGGACGCCTGCAGCCCCGTATATGATCAACGAAGGTATAATCACGGCTTTGCGCGAGAACCGATCCGAGAAATAACCGGAAATCGGAATAATGAGTCCGGCGGTTACGGAAAACAGGGAAATGACGAGACTGCTTTGAAAGCGCGAGATACCGAGCTGATTTTGCAGCTCCGGCAGTATCGGGACGAGCATGGAATTGCCGAGCACGAGCACTAAAGGGATCGTCGCGATGGCGATGAACTGCCAGATCATGCCTTTCATTTGCTGCCCTTGCTTGCCGCCTCCGCTGTCCTGCTTGGTGCGCTGAACCGGTTGGTCAGGAACTTCGCTTTCGAATGCGATATTGAGCCTTCTTGTTTTTGTTTTTTCCATGGTGCGACTCCTTCCCGTACAACAATGTAATCTTACTGTCTCCTTGTCCAGGCAATGTCATTCTTTTTTTTCGTTTTCAGATGTTGGAATTTCGGCGCAATTGGAGATAATATAGACAGTGGAGGTGCAAACATTGAAAAGGAATGCGCTCATACTGGCGATTGTTGTGTTTCTGACGGGATTTGCCGTATATCAAAACGTAGATCATGCGAATCAGGAAACGGTTTTGCCTACGGAACAGGCGGCCAAACCGAATTTTCTGGCACCGCCGTTCGCATTGAACGGGCTTGACGGCAAAGAATATACGGTCGGCGGTCAACGGGACAAGCCGATGCTGGTCAATTTTTGGGCATCCTGGTGCGGGCCTTGCAAGGAAGAAGCGCCGGATTTGGTGAACGTGTACAACAAATATAAGGGGCAGTTCGACCTTTATGCGGTTAACGTAACGCCCGGAGATAAGATGGACAATATTAAGAAGTTTGTGGAGGAGTACAAATTTCCGTTCCCGGTGCTGCTCGACAAGCAGGGGACGAATGCGGATACATACGGGGTTATTGCGATCCCGACCAGCTTTTTGATCGACAAGCAGGGCGTTATTCGCGAGGTGATCCATGTCGTATCGCCCAAAGAGCTGGACAAAAAGATCGCGGGCCTGATCAAAAACTAAAGAAAAAGCTGCAAAAAGCGCTGAATCATCAGGCTGTTTGCAGCTTTCTTGTTTTAGTGATTGACCAGTCCGAGTCTTTCCTGGTGCTCTTTGTTCACCGGCTCGACCCTTGTTCGGCCCAGCAGCGCGTAGCGCAAGCTGTCGACCAAAGCGTACCAGCTTGCTTCAATAATATTGCTGGAAACGCCGAGCGTATTCCAGGTCGAATTGAAGTCGGTGGATTCCATCAACACGCGAACTTTGGCCGCTGTCGCGTCTTTTTCGTCGAGGACGCGCACTTTGTAGTCGGACAGATGAATTTGCTCGATGTCCGGGTAATACTGCACGAGCGCTTTGCGCAGCGCGTTGTCCAGGGCGTTGACGGGACCGTTGCCTTCCGCCGCGGTGTAGATCGTTTCGCCGTGCACTTTCACTTTGACGATCGCCTCGGCGACGACGGCCTGGTTGGCCGTTTTTTCCACGAGCATCTTGAACGATTCGAGGGTGAATATTTCCTCAAGCCCTTCGAAAGCTTCCCGCAGCAGCAGCTCAAGCGAAGCGTCCGCGCCTTCGAATTGATAGCCTTGATGCTCAAGATCTTTAATCTTTTCGATGACTTCTTTCGTTTTTTGATTCTCTTTATTGAAATCGAGGTTAAGCTCCTGGGCTTTCACAAGCACGTTGCTTTGTCCGGCAAGCTCGGATACCAGCACGCGCTGTTTGTTGCCTACCAGCTCCGGCGTAATGTGCTCGTAGGTGCTGGCAGCCTTCAAAATCGCCGAAACGTGAATGCCGCCTTTGTGAGCAAATGCCGCATTGCCGACGAACGGCTGGTTGACCGGCATATGCATGTTGGCGATTTCGCTTACGTAACGCGATACTTGCGTCAGCGATTTCAATTGATCGCCGGAAATGACTTCGTATCCCAGCTTCAGCTGAAGATTGGGGATGACCGAGCTCAGGTTGGCGTTGCCGCAGCGTTCGCCGTAACCGTTGATCGTGCCCTGCACCTGTCTGGCCCCGGCTTGTACGGCGGCGAGACTGTTGGCTACGGCAAGCTCGCAGTCGTTGTGGGCGTGGATGCCGACAGGCGCCGTAATGTCCTGCTGCACCGCCGTCACGATCGCAGTGATCTCGCCCGGCAGCGAGCCGCCGTTCGTATCGCACAGCACGATCCAGTCGGCTCCGGCATCCTGCGCCTTGCGGATCGTTTGCAGCGCGTAATCCGGATTGTTTTTGTATCCGTCAAAAAAGTGCTCGGCGTCATATATGACTTCAAGGCCTTTGCTTTTCAAAAAACGAACGGAGTCGAAAATCATCGCCAGGTTTTCTTCAAGAGACGTTTGAATCGCCGTATGCACATGGAAATCCCACGATTTGCCGAAAATCGTCGCGACGGAGACGCCGGATTCCACGAGCCTGTTCAGGTTGACGTCGTCCTCGGCTCTGGAGTCTTTGCGTCTTGTGCTGCCGAAAGCGGTGATTTTGGCGTTGGTGAACGTCATGCTGCGCACGCGGTCGAAAAATTCGATGTCTTTGCTGTTGCTGCCCGGCCATCCGCCTTCAATATAGTGAACACCCAGCTCGTCAAGTTTGCGGGCGATTTTGATTTTATCCTCGACGGACAGGCTGACTCCCTCGCCTTGGGTTCCGTCCCGCAGCGTGGTATCGAAGATTTTAACTGAAGTTGACATGGGTTCCTCCTTAAACAGCTGAAAGCTGGCTGACGATGCTTTACAAGCAAATGAATGTGCTTTAAAGCGCTAAATATATATAGTACAATTATAGCATAATTCCTATAGTTAGGACACAACCTGACAAAATTACGTTTGCTTCGAAATTTGTTTTTTTTGTAATGCAGAAAATGGAAATGCCCCATTTTGCGGAAGAGGGAGCGATTGGGCGATTATGAGCGGTATTCCTCCTCATCAGCATTATCCCAAGAATGGCAGAGTCATTCTGCATATCGATATGAACGCTTTTTACTGCTCGGTTCACGAAGCGGTCGAGCCGGAGCTGTACAAAGGCAAGCCGATCGCCGTGGCAGGCAGCGTCGAGCTGCGCAAAGGCATCGTTGTGACGTCTTCTTACGCGGCGCGGGCCCAAGGGGTTAGAACGGGCATGCTGGTGGGACAGGCGCTGAAGCTGTGCCCGGATTTGCTGCTCATTCGGCCGGACTTCGATTTGTACCGGGCCTTCTCGCGGCGGTTTATGCAAATTGCCTACAGCTATTCGCCCTTAGTCGAGTCGATGTCGATCGACGAGTGTTTTGTAGATATAACAGGTTCCAAGCAGTTCGGCACTCCTATGGAGATAGCGCGGAGCATCCAGGGGCGCATTATGGAAGAGCTCCAGCTTCCGTGTTCGATCGGCGTCGCTCCGAACAAACTTTTGGCCAAAATGGGCTCGGACTTGAAAAAGCCGAACGCGATTTCGGTTATCAGGCTGCGTGACGTTCCCGAAGTGCTCTGGGACAAGCCGTGCAACTATTTGTTCGGCATCGGGAGGAAGACAGCGGACAAGCTGACGAAGCTGGGGATTCTCACTCTCGGGCAGCTCGCGCGCGCGGACGAGAAGCTGCTTAGCAAGCATTTCGGCATTTTGGGGCCGCATTTGAAGCAGGCGGCGTGCGGGATAGACCGTTCCCCGGTCAATCCGGAGCAGGAGCAGAGCAAGTCGATCGGCCATACGACGACGCTGCCGCGCGATTTTACCGATCCCAAAGAGGTGCACCGCGTATTTCTCAACATTGCCGACCAGGTGGCGCGGCGGATGCGGAGGCAGAAGCTGGTCTCATCCACAATACAGATTACGATCCGCGATCCGGATATGAGGACGATTACGCGTTCCGTTACGTTGGAGACGCCTACCGAGCATATGGACGATATTTACCGGACGGCGTGCAAGCTTTTCGATCACCATTGGGAGGAAGGCAGGCCGATCCGTCTGCTCGGCATTACTTTGCAAAGTCTGTCCGCCAAGGAAGAAACGGCCATACAGCTCGATTTGTTCGATTACGAGAAGCAGCCGCGCCGCGACCAGTTGAACCGGATTATGGACGAGCTGCGCGACAAGTACGGCGAAGACGCCATTTTGACGGCGGGAATGCTCGGGGACAATCCTTCCGCTCTAATCAGAAATCATAAGAGGCGCGGGACTTCCCTGCAAATGGATCATTTGAAAAACAATCCGCTTCACCGGGAGGAGGGCGATTAGGCATATGGCCAATATTATCGGGTTCGCCGGATATTCGAACAGCGGGAAAACGACCTTGATCGCCAAAGTGGTGAGCGAGCTGCAGCGCCGCGGATATACGGCGGCCGTATTGAAACACGACGCGCATGGACATTATAAAGAAGCGGAAGGTTCCGATTCGGGCCGTTTTATCCGGGCGGGCGCCGATGCCGTCGTGACCGTATCGCCGGATGCGGTGCACACGTACGAAAAGAAGCGGGAGCCCCGATTGCGCGATATCATAGGGGCTTTGCCCGATGTGGACTACATTTTAATAGAAGGATTCAAAACGGAGAAGCATCGGAAGATCGCTGTTTTCCGCACGGCCGAGCAGAGCCGGATCGTCGGGAAGCTGGACCCTGAGCCTATTGCCGCAGCAACGGACTTGCCGGATATCCAAACGGGTTTACCGCTATTGAACCTGAACGACGCAGCAGAAGTGACGGATTTTATCGTAGCCCACTTTCAGACGAGCAATATTAAGGTTTGAACTTTAGAAGGTTTTATATTATATTTTACTGTGAGGATATTTTGAGGAGGAGTTCAAATATGGGAAAGTATACTTGGGTTGATAAAGAGACCTGCATCGCTTGCGGCGCTTGCGGGGCAACTGCACCGGACATCTACGATTACGACGATGAAGGTCTGGCTGAAGTTATCTTTGAAGGCGACGGCAACAAAGGCGTAACGGAAATTCCGGAAGATCTGTTCGACGATCTGCAGGATGCACAGGATGGATGCCCAACGGACTCCATTAAAGTTGCCGACTCTCCATTCAACTAATTTATAAAATGTCGAAAAAAACTCGATTCCAGTTATGGGATCGGGTTTTTTTAATGATACGTTTTGTAGAAGCCGTTAACAATTGATTGCCAATTCGGAGGCTGCAACTTACAATAAAGCTAGTACGCTTACAGGAGGAACTTATGCGCAAGAAGAATTGGATACAGCCTCTGGCCGCGGGTCTTGTGTTGATACTATTATCGACATATTTGTATACTGCCGGTTCTGGCGGGAAGCTGGCATTCATTGAGGAGCCTTTGCAAGATTTCTTGCGAAAAACGAAGTCGACGGACGAACGCGAACCGGACGACCGGATCAAAATCGTCAAAATCGATGAAAAATCGCTGAAAACGATCGGGAAATTCCCGTGGGACCGTTCCGTTTACGCCCAGGCCATCGAGAAGCTGGAACAGTCCGGCGCAGCAGCAATCGGAGTCGACGTCGTCATGGCCGAACCTTCCAAAAACCCCGCTGACGATAAAGCGTTGGCCGACGTTCTCGCCAAATACGATAACGTCATCCTGCCCATTCAAATTAATTACCCCGCTAAACAGCAATCCGCCGGAGATTTGGTGCCGGAAAAGATCGATTACCCCTCGGCCACCTTATCCACCAACAAAACTCAAATGGCACATATTAACGTTTTCGTGGACAAAGACGGAAAAGCGCGCATGCTGCCTGTCGGCTTGCCTGACGAGAACAATCAATACATACCTGCTTTTAGCGCAGCGCTCGCCAATCTGGTGCTTGCGGATAACGAGAAAATCAAGAGAGACGCCGTTTCCGGGCAATGGAAGCGCGGCGATAAGGTGATTCCGACGAATGAAAGGAATCAGGTGACAACGGAATATTACTCGAAGCCGCGGCAGGCGATCGATACGGATACCGGATACGAAACGATTTCGTTCATCGACTTGCTGAACAGCAAAAACGGCATTCCGCTGCCGAAAGGCTCCATCGTGCTGATCGGACCTTACGTCACCGCGATGCAGGACGAGTACCCGACCCCGGTCAGTTCCGTCAAAATGTTCGGAATCGAAATTCATGCCAACATGATCCAGACTTTGCTGGAGAGCAAGTTTTACAAGGAAACCGGCAAGTCTGCGGGTATTGCTATCATTATCGTCATGGCGATTCTGGCAATTGTTTTATTTGAAAGATTCAGAGGGAAGTCGGCGCTGTTTATTTTTATCGGCCTCTTTATTTTGTATATTTTAGTGTGGTTTGCTCTCTATACGATCGGTTCGATTTTTGCGCCGATGATTTATCCGATTTTTGCTCTGGTTACTATTTACATAGGTTCGATAGTGAGCCACTATTTGGCTGAGCGCAAAGAGCGGAACAGGGTCACCGGGATTTTCGGGCGCTTCGTCTCCAAATCCGTCGTGGACGAGCTGCTGCAGTCCGGCGAAGATGTGAAGCTCGGCGGCAGCCGCAAAGACATAACGCTCATATTTGTGGACATACGCGGGTTTACCCCGATGTCGGAACGGCTCGAGCCGGAGCAGGTCATTCAGGTGCTCAACGAGTATTTGGACGTATGTACCAAAGCGATTTTCAAATTCAACGGGACGCTTGACAAGTTCATAGGCGACGGCGTTATGGCTATGTTCGGCGCACCGATCGAATACGGGAATCATCCGGAAATGGCCGTCCGCGCAGCCATCGAGATGAAAGGGCAGGCGGACATTCTCGAGCGGAAGCTGATCGAGAAGTACGGCATCGGCGTCAAGTTCGGACTGGGTATTAACAGCGGCCCGGCCGTCGTCGGCAACATCGGTTCCGAAGATTTGCGGCTGGATTACACGGCTATCGGCGATACCGTGAACTTGTCCGCCCGGCTGGAGTCGAACGCCAAGCCCGGTCAAATTTTGATCAGCGAGAACACTTATGAAAGAGTCAAGAGCCTGTTTCATATCGAGCCTGTCGGCGAGATTAAAGTGAAAGGCAAAGAAAAGCCTGTAATGGTGCATGAAGTGCTGGGTCATTTAGAGAACTGAGGAGGAAATCAGTGTGGAGTTGAACATGCGGGGCAATCGGTTGAACAAGAAATCATTCATGGCTTTATTTGTAAGTTTTTGCATGGTGTTTGCGCTCGTTTCATCGGCGCTGGCCATTCCCGCTGCGGCCAAAACGGTTCGCATTGCGGTGGTGACGTCCATTAGCGGCGATGTAACCGTTAAGAAAGGCGGAGGCTCCAGTACGTACGACGCCTACCAGGACATGAGCTTGAATGAAGGGGACACCCTGTATACGGGGAGCGATTCATCGGCAACTTTAAACCTGAGTGGCGGTGACGGCGAAGTCACGATCGGCGGCAACGCCGAAGTGAATATTTCCGATTTGAGCGGCTCCAGTGGCGAAAAGAAATCGAAACTACGGGTATGGGCAGGCTCGATGTGGGTCAAAGTCAAATCGCTCGCCGGCGTCGATGACGAATTCGAAGTCGAAACGCCGACCGCCGTCATGGGCGTCCGCGGAACTCATTTTTTTGTCAATGTGGATTCCCTAACAGGCAAGACGACAATGGCGGTAGCCGCGGGCAAAATCGCCGCTACGACCGTAACGACGAATGAGGATAACACGCAAACGAAAAAGCTGACCTACTTATACCCGACCCAGCAAATCTCGCTCGATTCGCGCGACGAGGTGGACGATTTGTCGGTGAAAGTCGATTTTGTCAATCTCGACAGCATCGTCGCCCAGGCTTCGAACAACGTCATTGCCGCTATCATTAAAGACAAGGCAAGCATCGACAAAGAGAACGATGAATTCATAGCGAAGAAAAAGCAGGAGATTGAGCAGGGCAAGCCGGTGGAAAACGATGGAAGCTTCGTCATCAAAAATGCCGACGAACTGTCCAGGGTGATTCAAAACCTCGATAATCTAATAGGAAACTTCGCGAAAAAAGCGGTGCAGGATAACAAAGTTTCCAAGAGCGAGATGAACGGAATCATCGAAGAGGCGAACAAAAAAATTCCGACGGAAATCCGCAAGCTCGATCTGGAGAAAGTGAAAGACCTCGATAAATCGGCCGGGACCGATCCTGAGCTGGAGAAGAAAAAGCTGATTGCTTTGCAGCAGGCCGAGGAAAATCAGAAATTGAAAGAACAGCAGGAAGCGGAAAGGATGAAAGAGCTTTTACAGAAGCTGCAAGATATTTTGAAAACGGTCGAGGCGACCAACAAATCAATTAAAGAAGCGAATGAGAAAGCTTTGGCGGAGCAAAAGGCGGCCGCGGAGGCAGCATGGAAAAAAGACAAAACTACCGAAGAAATCAAGCGGTATGACGATGCGAAGAACGGTTCGTCCGGCCCATCGAACAGCTCCGGAAGCAGTGGCAGCGGTGGAAGCAGTGGCGGAAGCAGCGGAGGCGGGCAAACCCCGGATACGACCCCGCCGGTTATCGAATCGATCGATGACGTATATGCAAATCTGACCTATATTTCCGGCAAAACCGAGGCGAACGCTACGATTACGGTAAAACGGGACGGCACTAAAATCGCCGAGGGCACGGCGGCTAGTAACGGTTACTTCTACGCGTATCTGCTATCCGGCTTTACGCTCAGCGCCGGGGACATCGTTTCTGTGACAGCAGCGGATGCAGCCGGCAATACGAGCGCTCCGGTAACCAAAGAAGTCAAGCCGCCTGTCGCGAGCCCTCCTGCCGTAACTTTGACGAAAGTCAGCAATCCGAATGTGCCTAGTTTGTTCAATGTTAATGTCGATATGAGCAATTTTACCGGGACGAATTCGATTTATGCGGTAGAGCTGCATTTGCTCTATAAGAGCAAATCCGTCAGCACGTCCGGATCGGAGGACTACAGCGGAATCCATTATATTCCATCCGGCAATTCGCCAGTCGAACATCCCGCTGGCACCAGCATCTTCAATTCGGCGACAAGCGCGGAATCGGCCAAAGAATATGTTCAGTTCGATTCGGCGACGAATACGTATACGAAAGAATTGGTGTATGCCGTGACCAACTTCGGCACCGGTTCCGGCAACATTTCGGTCGACGGCACGAAAACATTAGTCAGCATACCTTTCCGCGGGATCAATTACGGAAGCGAACCGCTCGGAGCTAATGATGAACTGGCGAAAATTGCGGTAGGATACATTAAAGTGGTTAAAAAAGATGCTACGGATGCCGTAACGGACATCAGCATTCAGCCTTTGTACATTCATATCGGTACCGGCAGAGACTACGAGTTTCCGAGATAACGATTCACTATTCGAACGGATAAGGAGAAGCCTATGAAACCCCTAAAACAGATTATGATTACATCCATAACCGTCGCCGCTCTTCTGACGGGCACCACGGCTTGGGCGGACGGCTGGCCCGCCGATGCTATCGCTGCCGACAACGGGCGCATCATGGCCGACGTGACGACCCTTGCGGGCATCGGCGATTTTGCGGATCATAACGGCAAAGCGGCTGTGGCCGCATTCCGTTCGCCCGGCGGAGTGGCGCAGCTCCCGGACGGAAGCATTCTTGTGGCGGATACGCGCAACCATTTGATCCGTCAAATTAAAGACGGGCAAGTCACGACGTTCGCCGGGCCGGAGCTTGTCGTCACGAAAGACGGACAAGGCTTTCCGACAGGCGGGTTCGTGAACGGCAAGGCATCCGAGTCGTTTTTTCGCGAACCTGCGGCTTTAGCCGTGGATGCGAAAGGGAATGTGTACATAGCGGATGCCGGCAATAATGCCGTTCGTAAAATCGATACGAACGGCCAGGTAACGACTTTGGCCGGCAGCGGGGCGCTCGGCAGCAAGGACGGCAAAGGCGCAGAGGCGCAGTTCAATCGGCCGGGCGGAATCGCTGCTGCTGCGGACGGCACTGTCTACGTGGCGGACACGTTGAATCATGCGATCCGCAAAATCGCGCCGGACGGCACGGTGACAACGCTGAATGCGGCCTCGGCGCGCACGCTTCAGATCAGGCCGGGCGAAGCTTCCTTTGCGGGTGATTATCAGGACGGAAGCCTGTCCGCCGCCAAGTTTAACGAGCCGTCGGGTCTTGCCCTGGACGCTAAAGGCAACCTGTACGTGAGCGATATGGGCAATCAGCGCATCCGATATATCGATCTGAGCGCCGGCACCGTCACGACGGTTGCGGGAACTTCCACACCTGCGAGCGAAAGTGCCTTGTATGAGAAGGATGCGCTGTATGCAGCGGGGGACTACGCGGACGGACAGGCGCTGAAAGCGAAGTTTAATTTTCCTAAAGGCTTGGCCGTAACGCCTGACGGCGGTTTGCTGATCGCGGACAGTTTGAATCAGGCGATCCGGTATTTGCGCAGCGGCGAAGTGACGACGCTCGCGGGAACGGCGAAGACGGGCGAAACGGACGGCACGGAGAGCGCGGCTGCCTTTTACAATCCGACAGGTGTGTTCGTCACTGCCCAGGGCAATGTCGTTATCGCGGACGCTTACAACAACAAAATCCGTAAACTGGCGGCGTACCGCCTTCCGCAAGGGCTTCACGGCACTGAGGCTATCAAAGTCGTAAACGGGGACAAACGGATCGATTTTGACGCTCAGCCTGAATTTGCGGACGGCCGGACGATGGTTCCGGTCAGAGCGATCGGCGAAGCTTTCGGTTATGAGGTCAAATATGCGGAGCAAAACGGCCAATCGACGGTCCAGTTGGTCAAGGGCGATGTAACCGTAGAGCTTGCGCTCGGACAAACGGGAGTCAGGCGCATCGTCAAAAATGAACCGGCTGTCAGCCAGGCGACGGATGCGGCGCCATATATGAAGCAGGGGCGCACTTATGTTCCCGTTCGGTTCTTTGCCGAACAAATCGGTCTCGACGTGCAGTGGGATCAGGCCAATCAAACGGTCATTTTGCGTACGAAGTCTTACAGCGAATAGCGGTGCTGTCAAAGGGCAATTCCCGTCATAAGCAAAACCCCTTCAACCGTAATTGAAGGGGTTTTTAAATATTATTTTTTCTCTTTGATAACGAATAAAACTCCAATGAGAATTAAGATCGAGCCGATCCAAAACGTTACATCTATGTTCTCCCCTAGAATAAACCATCCAAGTAATATTCCAACCACGGGTTGGAAGAAGAAAAATAGCCCCCCGCTTGAGGCGTTAAGCATTTGTAATCCACGATTCCACAGTAAAAATCCACCTGCGGTTGAGACAACGCCCAAATACAAGACTCCTCCCCAAATAGCAGGGTGAGTCAGTTGAGAGATATTCAATGCGTGTAACCGTGGCAAAACAAAAGGAGTAAGCACAATTAGGGATACCAAGATGGAATAGAAAGTTACCGCAATTTGCGAATAATTACTCGGCACACGCTTTATAAGTACGGACATGAGTGCCCATGTTAAAGCGGCTATAAGAAGAGAAATACCGCCAAGTTTACTGGGCGACTCCAAATGACCGAATCCAACAATGAGGAAAACCCCCATTGTAGCTAGACAAACAGAAAGCACCTTTTTTAAACTCAACCGTTCTTTAAGGAGTAAGCGGGCAAAAATAACCATAAATGCCGGTGTTGACGAAGTGATAATGGCTCCCATTTGTGCTGAGGATAACATTGTACCTATTTCCTGAGCAACAATCGAAATCGTGTTACCAACAACCCCGATAGCCATGATGATTAAGAAATCACGTTTGTAGATCCGCCATTTCTGGTGTGTAATCAAGCCGACCGCGAGCAGTGCGACAATAGCCACTAAATAGCGCATCCAAACCAGTTCCAGTGGCGGTATGACTGATACTACAATTTTCACAACAACGTACATGCCACCCCAAATACTGGCGGCTAAAGCTAAATAAATAGAACCGAATAAGGTATTTTTCATGTTTTGTACCCTCCGTTTTTAATTAAGGTCAAGAAGCCCCTAACGGAGAGATGCAGTCACCTTAACTCCACTAAGGGCGAAAAGGTGCTGCTGGTACATCGTTTTCAAACAATGGAGCCTTAAACATTTTGATTTCACCTCTGGTCCGAGTTTAGCTGCAATAATATTGCTTAATAGTAGCAAATAACAACCCTGTTGAATAGACAAATTGCCAATACCCATTTTTTTCTTCACTTTACGGGGGCCGATGCCGATAAATCAGGAAGAAGAAGTTGTTGAGAAAGCCCTGGCCACTGTCCAGGGCATACGGGAACTCTCGCGTTAAGGGACACAGCCGCTCTTTCCCGACTAATGCCCCTCCTGCGCGGGTTGCGGAGTAGAAGAAGGCCACGCCCCTCCTGCACGGGTTGCGGAGCAGAAGAAGGCCACCCCCTCCTGCGCGGGTTGTTGAGTTGAAGTAGAGGGGGGCTAGGCGGCTTGACAGGGAGAAAACCTGCGAAAGTGCAGGTTTTTTCCTTGAAAATGGTTCATTTTCGTGAAAAACCTGCAATTGTGCAGGAATGTTTGATGAAAATGAACCTGAGCCCATATTCGCGGCGAAAAGCCTGCACAATTGCAGGAATATGTCGTGGCCGGCGCATCAACGCTAAAAAAGCTGCACTTTTGCAGGCATACACTGCTTTGCCAAACAGTTGCTGCCTCTAACGTGCGAGCTCCAGACTTTTGCAGGTTTTCTTCGCTAAATCAGGCAGAAGGCGCGACCGGCTCCCGCTTATGTAGTTTAGGGCAGCCTGAAAAATGTATTTTTTGGCTGCTCCAAAAGTTCGGCCCTATTTTTATCGGAATTTCCGTACAATCGCAGGTTTTCAGCGCGTAAATCGCGATAGACTGCTCCAGCGGACGATTTTTCTCAACGGTTTCGAAAAAAGTTATTTGAAGAAAAAGGAGGAAAACTCTTTGAAAGGGAATCATCGGAATGATCAAGTCGAACGATTTTTCCAGCATAATCCATTCGAAGATCCTCTGTACTTGAAAAAATACGTAAAAGAGCATCCCGATCATAAAATGGCTTGGTATTTATTGGGTAGAGAGTATGCCGCGAAGGGGCAAGCGGGTAAAGCCGCATACTGTTTCGCCCAGTCCGGGGAAATTTACGAAGCTTTCGAGCGCCAGAAAATCGTCCTGGAAGGGCCCCTTCCGACTGTGGGCGATTCTGCAGCCGCGCAGGCCGATAAAAAAGCCGGCGAAGCCGGTACGATGAAGTTCAAGAAGCGATGGGCCGCTCTGTTGGTGCTGCTGGCGTTCATCGTAGTGACGGAGTCTTTCGATGCGGCCAAGAACAAGATCGTCGTTCAGTCTCCGGCCGCCGTTCAAGCGTCCCCAGCCCCAGCTCCGGTCCCGATCCCGGCTCAAGCCGGAGGGGAGAAGACGGATCCCGCTGCCGGCGAGACGCCGTCGCTGAACATGAAAATTTATTTTTCCGACGGAGACTGGGGCGGGAAAATGAAACAGATGCTGTCCGCTTCAAGAGCAGGAGCGGCGGAGTCCTTCATCGTACAAGCGGGCAAAAGTCCGGACGGCAAATGGATCCAGTGGAATAAACCGCTGCAGCCTGTAGTTGGCGTCGAAAATTCGGGAAGCGGCGATTACGGCGCCGTCATGAGATATTACAGCTCGCAAGTTTGCTCCTGCCAATTATCCGACGGCACCCGTCTGGCTCCGGTGATCGACGGCTGGGTGCAATCGAGCGAGCAGGCCATCGTCCTGAAAAGCGCGATCCTGGCGTATCAAAAAAAGACCGGCTCTTTGCCGGTAAAGGCGGAACAGCTTGCCCAACCGTATCCGGATAATTTGCTGCCGGGAATTACGCCTGAGATGCAGTCCATGTTTCCGAAAACCGTAAGCGAACTGGCCGGGGCCGGCGCCGGCGCGAAGCCCTCCGGGAGCAAGCCTGAGAAGCAGGTGCCCGTGGAGCCTGCCGCGACTCCAACCGCCGCTCCGTCTCAAAGTCCGGCCGGCACGCCGCTTGAGCAAGCGTCCACTTCGCCGCTTCAAGAGCCGGTGAGCATCGTGATCGACACGGACAAACACCGCCTGGCGCTGGTTAGCGGGAATTATATACTCCGCAGCTACCCGGTAGGGCTCGGTGGCGACAAAACGCCGGAAGGCGAGTTCGTCATTAGTGAAAAAGTGCGCAATCCCAACGGGAGATCGAACGGAGAATTCGGCAGCAGAGGAATGACCCTCTCCGATACGCTGTATGCGATTCACGGCACGAACAAGCCGTCCAGCGTCGGGAAGGACGAATCGCACGGCTGCGTGAGAATGCTGCAGGCGGATGTGGAGGAATTGTACGATATGGCGCCGCAGCAAACCAAAGTAACGATCGGAAAAGGGCTGCTCCCGGACGATACCCCCGGCTCCGTGAACGATGGCTCAGGTGGCGGAGCGGGAAGAGGGAACCCCGGCAAAGCGTTCGGTGTCCCGCTGCAGACGAATGACTCCAATCCGAATAAAAAGTACAAATGGCTGGATTAATCGGCTTGCCGGCAAATCAAACAGACAGAAGTTCCGAAAGAGGGACCTTCTGTCGCAGAGTTTGAGTAAGCGATTGCAAAAAGTGAGGCATCAATGGATCGATATAAGCGAACGAACGGCCTATTTGTTTACAATAAGCAGCACCGTCATTGCTATAATAACAGCGAGCAGGATAGAGCCTGTCCAAATGATGGCCTTTTTGTTCACTTCGTCTTTGGCTTTCCGTCCGGCATAAGCGGTTTTTCTTTTTGACATGCGATCACCCGTTTCTTCTGGATTTTGAGCGTATGCCTATTTTATCACAAAAATCCCGATTCTTTGAATATGAAAGTTTTAGCTTAGCGCTATAGTTTGAGTAAAATGAGGTTCCTTGCAGATTGTGCGGCTGCGGGGAATTTTTGTTTGTGAACATAAATTGGCCCGAGAAACGGTTTTGTAACCGTTCTGTTGATTGCATAAATGGACATTGTCGGATAAACTGACTGTTAGAGTCATTGGAGAACGGAGTGTATGGACATGTTGTATCGAGCGTTAGGCAAACCGATTTTGTTCCGGATGGACCCGGAAAGTGCGCATCACCTGATCATTAACGGTTTAAGCGGGGTAGGCGCTTTTCCCGGCGGCAAGCAGATGCTGAAGGCCGTATGGGGCGTCGGCTATGCGCCGCAGATGGCGCAAAATTTGTGGGGGATCGACTTTCCGAATCCCGTCGGGCTGGCTGCAGGTCTGGATAAAAATGCCAAGGCTGTAAAAGGATTTTCCCAGCTTGGCTTCGGCTTTATGGAAGTAGGCACAATTACGCCGAAGCCGCAGCCGGGCAACGAGCAGCCGCGTTTGTTCCGTCTGCCGGCGGATTACGCGCTGATCAACCGGATGGGCTTCAACAATGTCGGCGTGGAAGAAATGGCCCGCAACTTGCAGAAAGCGGGAAAAAGGGATATTCCGGTAGCGATTAATATCGGCAAAAACAAAACAACGCCCAACGAGCATGCCGAGGACGATTATCGGGCGTGCATCCGGGCGCTGTATCCTTACGGCGATTTTTTTGTGGTGAACATCAGCTCACCAAACACGCCGGATTTGCGTAATTTACAGCATGGGAACGATTTATGCAGGCTGCTGGATGCGGTTACCGATGAGATGCAGATGCAGCAGGAAAAGCACCGCCATCCGGGCAAACCTGTATTGGTCAAAATTGCTCCGGATCTTTCGGACGACGAACTGGAGCTTACAGTAAAAACGATCCGGGACAGCGGAGTATCCGGAATTATCGCGACGAATACGACGCTGAGCAGAGCGGGGACGAACCATCCGAAACGTTTGGAGTCCGGCGGCTTGAGCGGCAAGCCGTTAACCGAACGCTCGACCGAGGTGGTGCGCCGCGTATACCGGCTGACGGAGGGCCAGCTGCCGATCATCGGCTCCGGGGGAATTTTTTCCGCACAGGATGCATATGACAAAATACGGGCCGGAGCGAGCCTCGTGGAAGTGTACACCGCGATGATATATGAAGGTCCGGGCTTGTTGAGCCGTCTGAATACAGGGCTGCAGGCACTTCTTAAGAAGGACGGATTCACACATATTTCCCAGGCAATAGGCGCGGATCATAAGTGACTTCATCACGAATGGAGGGCAGTGTATGATGGATGGACGAGACTGGAAAAAATTTCTAATCCCCTACGAACAATCGGTGGAAGAGTTGAAAGTTAAATTCAAGACGCTCCGTGGCGAGCTCAAAAGCAGAGAAGAATATTCTCCCATCGAATTCGTGACCGGGCGCGTCAAAAAAATATCGAGCATTTTGGAGAAAGCCAAACGGCTGAATGTGTCCATGGATCAGCTGGAATCCGGGATTGAAGATATCGCAGGCATTCGGATTATGTGCCAATTCGTGGAGGACATCGAACGGTTGGCGGATTTGATTCGGGCCCGGCAGGATATGTCTGTCGTGTACGAGAAAGACTATATAACGAACAAAAAGCCAAGCGGCTACAGAAGCTTTCATATTATTATCGAATATCCGGTGCAAACGGCGTTGGGGATGAAGAGAGTGCTCGCCGAGGTGCAAATTCGCACATTGGCGATGAACTTTTGGGCGACTATCGAGCATTCGCTCAATTATAAATATAAAGAAACGCTGCCGGAGGATGTCAGAAACCGTCTGAGCAAAGCCGCCGAGGCGGCATACCTGCTGGATCGGGAAATGTCCCTGATTCGCGATGAAATCGTGGAAGCCCAGCTGATGTTCGAGGATAATTCCAACTTGGTCAACAAAGTGTTGAATCATATCCAGGAGCTTTACTTTTATCACCGGGTCCGCGAAGCCGCGCAATTCCAGCTGCGTTTCAACGAAATTTGGGAAAACGAGGACGTATGGCGTTTAAGCGATCTGTCGGCGGAACTTGAGGCAGCCATCGCAAGAGCCAAAAAAGGGGAGTATTCCTGATCCGATGAATCATTACGACCGTTTATATGTACAATATTTGTACTACTTTAACGAAGCCCGGGACTATTTCGAATGCCATGAGGTTATGGAGGAGCTTTGGCTAGAAGAAGGCCGAAATCCTCTTTATCAAGGTCTGCTGCAAATTGCGGTAGGCCTCTATCATCATGCGAACGGAAACGTAAGCGGTTCCATCAAGCTGTTCACCGCCGGGCTGGATAAGTTGGAAACTTACCCGGCTCACAGCCTGGGCATCGATCTGCAGCGGTTGAGAAGCGACAGCCATACGTATCTGGTCAAGCTGCTGCATATTCGGGAGGAGCCTTTCGAGCCTTATGATCTGGACATTCGCATCGTCGATGAGCGTCTTCAGGAGCTGCTGGAGGAACTGAAACGAAATCCGCCTATTCCGGGCGAGGAGGGATGATTTGATGATTGAGGTGCACCGGCTGAGCAAGCATTATCAGGTGCATGAGCGGGAGCCGGGTTTTGCGGCGTCCCTCAAAAGCTTATTTAACCGCAAATTCCGGACGGTCAAGGCGGTTGACGACGTATCGTTCCACATTCCGGAAGGAGAGATCGTAGCATTCCTGGGGCCGAACGGGGCGGGGAAAACGACGACGATGAAGGTGCTGGCAGGCTTGCTCCACCCTTCCGGCGGCGACGTGAAGGTGGGCGGCTTCGTTCCTTTTGAACACAAAAAGGAATTCAAAAAGCAGATCAGCCTGGTCATGGGGCAAAAGAGCCAGCTGATTTGGGACGTTCCGGCAGCGGAAACGTTTTTGGTCAACAAAGTGATCTACGAAATTCCCGAGCAGGAATATCGGGAAACGCTGGATGACCTGGTGCAGCTGCTTGAGCTCCAGGATGTGATCCGCAAGCCGGTGAGACAGCTGTCGCTCGGCGAGCGGATGAAATGTGAGCTGGCTGCGGCTCTGCTGCATCGCCCGCGCATCGTTTTTTTGGATGAGCCGACGATCGGGCTCGACGTCAATATGCAGGAAGTGATGCGCCGCTTCATCCAGGATTACAACAGCAAGTACAAAGCGACGATTTTGCTGACCAGCCACTACATGGCCGACGTGACTGCGCTTTGCGAACGCGTGCTCGTCATTGGCCGGGGCAGGCTGCTTTACGACGGAGCTATCGCCCGATTGATCGACAAATATGCGCCGAACAAGCGCATACAATTGCAGTTCGCCCGGCATGTTCAGCGGCCGGACATCGACGATGCCGCGCAGCGTTCGGGCGGCAGGCTCGTTACATACGATTTTCCGAAAGCCGAATTGGAGGTGCCCCGCGAGCAGGTGTCGGAGCTGTCCGCACATCTGTTGACGCACTTTGAGGTGCTTGACCTGACGATTGAGGACCCGTCGATGGAATCGGTCATTTCGCAAGCTTTCGAAGCGGGAGCGGAGCCGGAAGCGGAAGAAGACGGTGGGGCGCGATGAACGCTGTACGGCTGTTTTGGAGCAAATACAAAGTGCTGCTGAAGATGGAATGGGCGGTCATGTTCGCCTACCGGAGCGAAAGCGTCATCTGGATGGTCGGAGCGTTCGTTCAGCCGCTGGTCAGTCTAGCGGTTTGGCTCTCCATCAGCGGCAGCGGGTCTGTCGCCGGCTACGACGCCCACGATTATATCGTGTATTTTCTCGGCGTGCTGCTCGTTGACCGGTTGACCAGCACATGGGACGTATGGGAGCTGGATGCGAGTATACAGGACGGCTCCTTGTCTTCCAAACTCGTTCGGCCGTTTCATCCGATTCATTGGAGCATTGCGCAAAATCTCGTGTATAAGCTGTTTTTTGCCGTTTTCCTCATCCCCGCCTGGATTGTTTTGGCTTGGCTGTTTCCTGTGCTCAGGCCGGACGGCACTCCGGCAACTTACCTGCTCACGGCGCTGGCGATCCTGCTTTCCTCGGCGCTGCGCTTCCTGATCGGGTTTGAATTCGGGCTGCTCGCGTTCTGGACGAATCGGGCGACGGCGATTTACGCGCTGTTTGAGGGCATCCACTTGTTTCTGGCGGGACGGCTTGCCCCGCTTACCATGTTCCCGTCCTGGATCGAAGAAGCCGCTTCATGGCTGCCTTTTTACGGAACGGTCGGTTTTCCCGTCGAACTGTTGACAGGCAAGCTGGAAGCAGGCTCCGCCGCCGTATTCCAGCAATTTGCGATTCAACTTGCGTGGCTCGTTGTGCTCGCTGCCGTCTACCGCTGGGAATGGAAGCGCGGATTGCGGAAGTACGGAGCCGTAGGCGGATAGTCGGACGGTTACAAATAGGCGCATCGAAGGAGGTCAGAGGACAGCGATGAAATATGTGCGGCTGTTTCGCGAATTTTTACGGGCCTGCCTCGTCGAAGAGTTTGAGTACAGGGCCAATTTTGCCGCGAATTTGCTCGGTACCGTCTTTTGGCTCGGGATGGCCGTGCTGACGGTTCAGCTTTATTTTTACCGGACGCAGCAGGTCGGCGGCTGGGGATTTTACGAGGTGCTCGTGCTGCTGGGCATTTTCAACGCCATACACGGGTTTATCGAATTTTTTCTGCAGCCGAATATGTCCCGCCTTGTGAGCCATATCCGCAAAGGGACGCTGGACTTCGTCCTGACCAAGCCTGTGGACAGCCAATTTTATATCAGCTTCAGGCATTTGGTGTTTTGGCGTCTGGCCGATGTGGTGCTCGGCCTTGGCTTGGTCGCGTTTGCGCTGTGGCGGATGGGCGCCGTGCCTACAGCCGGGCAGACGGCCATTTTTGTGGTCGTGTTCGCTGCGTCGCTCGTCGTCGTCTATTCCCTTTGGATGGGCATGATGATATTTTCGTTCTGGGCGGTGAAAGTAGACAATTTGTCGTTCCTGTTCAGCTCGGTGTTCGAAACGGCGCGGTTTCCGGTTACGGTGTACAAAGGTTTGCTGCGGCTCGCGCTCACCTATATTTTTCCGATCGCCTTCATCACTACGTACCCTGCAGCGGCCATAATCGGCAAGCTGACATGGCTGCAAGCCGGCTTGAGCTTGGGGATAGCGGCTGTGTTCTTCGGGCTGGCCAGATGGTTCTGGATGTTTGCACTCAGGCGCTACACTAGCGCAAGCAGTTAGGTATGCATAAAAGCAACTCCACCCGCCAGACTCTAGGGTTCGGTGGGTGAACTGAGTAGAAGGCATGAACAAAATAGCCTCAATGTGCCTGACTATACGAAGAAAACCTGCAAAAATACATGAATTTGCGTCCTTTACCGCTGGCTGCGATGAATTCCTGCAAAAGTGCAGGCTTTTCACCGAACACATGGACTCAGATTCACTTTCGCCGAAAATTCCTGCACTTTTGCAGGTTTTTTGCCAAAATAAGCCGATTTTGCAGAAAAAACATGCACTTTCGCAGGCATTTTTTCTATCGAGCTGCTTTCTGCCCAGTTGCACAGTTCTACGACCTAAGCCGGGAGAGGCACAAGTTGGGAAAAAGCGGCTGTCCCCTAAATTATTCCGGTTCCTCTGACCTTAACAAAGCGTCGCGACTTTCTTTGGAGTGATCTAGAAAATAAAGGAACTATCATAGGAGTCCGGTGGGCGAACACAATGGAAGTGTGCGCGAAACGGCGGATGAAACAAACCCCCTGGCTTTTATTCCGGGAAACCGGAGCCAGGGGGTTGCTGCGTCAATCAGCTTTTGTATTTTTCGAAAAATGCTTTGAATTGTTCCGGCTTGTTCCCGACATTCGGATCGCCTTCGGGAATGCCGCCTTCCATACGCGCCACTTCTACGCCGTTTTTGTAATACACGAGTGTAGGAGTGGACTGGATGTTGTATTTTTGCCAGCCGTCTTTAAACTCTTCCAGATTAAATTGCTTGACATCGATGCCGAGCTCTTTTTCCATCGGCACAAGGACAGGCGTCGTCACTTTACAGTGCGGGCAGGTCGAGGCGAAATAGTACTGGAAAAACGTTTCCTTGTTTTTAAGTCTTTGATCCAGGTCTTTCGGCAAAATGATGTTTTGATAGTTCGGATCGTTCAGCTGTTTGACGGTTTCCGGATGCAGTTTGCTGACTGAAACTCCGTATGGATTGTACGGATAGTCTTTATCCGCCGATTTGTTGGATTGTTGGTTGACCCAGTAAAGACCTCCAAATAAAATAACGACGATACCGAGATAGATGAACAGCTTTTTCATTATGCACCTCTTTTAATAATTTACTTCCTAACATCTTCTATAAAAAGAATAGTAATTCCTCTTCAATTCAAGAAAATAATTGGCTGTTTCGTGACAAGTCGGCTATAATACCGATATATTACAGGACAATGATTGCGGAAAGGGATCGATACGAGCATGAGCAGCAAGCTTCCTGCCGGTTTTTTACACAAGATGAGCGATTTGCTGGGCAGGGATGAATTTGAGTCATTTCTGGATTCCTATGAACGGCCGAGAACGTACGGCCTCCGCGTGAATGCGGTCAAGATCGCGGCCCAAGATTTCGAGGGCAAGTCCCCTTTTGCGATTAGCCCTGTGCCCTGGGCGGCCGAAGGATTTTATTACGAAGAAGGCGCCCGGCCCGGCAAGCATCCTTATTATCATGCGGGGCTGTACTATATTCAGGAGCCGAGCGCGATGGCGCCGGTTGAACTGCTGGATGTCAAGCCCGGGGAGCGGGTGCTGGATCTGTGCGCGGCACCGGGCGGCAAGTCGACTCAAATCGCGGCCAAGCTGCAGGGCGAAGGGGTGCTGGTCGTCAATGACATCCATTCGGATCGGGTTAAAGCGCTAGTGAAAAATTTGGAGCTGTCCGGCGTCAGAGGCGCGGTTGTGCTGAACGAGAAGCCGGAGCGGATGATTTCCGTTTTTCGCGGCTATTTCGATAAAATTTTGATCGATGCCCCGTGTTCCGGCGAGGGGATGTTCCGCAAGGAAGAGGACATGACGGCGCAGTGGGAGCGACATTCCGTAACGGAATGCTCCCTCATGCAGCGGGAGCTGCTCGACCAGGCCGCGCAGATGCTCGCTCCCGGGGGTACGATGGTCTATTCGACGTGCACGTTCTCGCCGGAGGAGAACGAGGCGCAAATCGCCGCGTTTCTCGACCGGCGAGAGGATTTCGCTGTGGTCGACGCCGCAGCGTTCGACCGGGGGCGCCCGGACTGGCTGCGGGCGCCGTGGGCCGACCCGGGCGCGTTCTCGCCGCGCGCCCGCGAAGCCGTCGCCGCAACGGCGCGGCTGTGGCCCCATCGCCTGCAGGGCGAGGGCCACTTCGCCGCGGTGCTGCGGCGCGAAGGCGCATCCGCCGGGCCTGCGGCGGCGGATGCCGCGATCGGTGCCGGCGCAGAGCCGGCACCGGCTGCAAAGCGCAGCGGCCGTGAGGCGCTGCGCCAGGGCAAGGGCCGCGCAGAACCGCCGCGCGCGGCCGTGAGCCTGGAGCCGCTGCAGGCGTTCGCGCGCGAGCTGCTGCGCAGCGAGCCCTTCGCCGCCGGGCGGCTCGTCTGCTACGGCGAGCACGCGTACGCGCCGCCGGCGGGCCTGCCCGAGCTGCACGGACTGAAAGTCGTGCGGCCGGGCTGGTACATCGGCGCACTGCACCGCGGCCGGTTCGAACCGTCCCATGCGCTTGCCATGGGACTGCGCATGAGCGAAGCGAAGCGGGCGGTCAGCCTCGCTTCGGACGATGCGCGCGCCCTTCGGTACTTGAAGGGCGAGACGCTGGAGGTCGCGGAAGACGAGATCGTCCGCGACCCCGGGGACACTCCTGCAGCCAAGGGCTACTGCCTGGTTTGCATAGACGGCTTTCCCGTCGGCTGGGGCAAATGGCACGACGGAATGCTCAAAAACGAATACCCGCCCGGTTGGAGGTGGACTTAATCGCGTATGAAACAAACGCAAAGGCTCGATAAAATACTCGCCCATATGGGCATCGGCACGCGTTCCGAACTGAAACGCCTTGTCAAGAGCGGGGCGGTGTTCGTTAACGGCGCCAAGGTGAAAGACAGCGGCATGCAGATCCATCCGGACAAAGATGTCGTCACGGTAAACGGCGAGCCGGTCATGTATAAACAATTCGTATACGTTATGATGAACAAGCCGCCGGGCGTCGTCTCCGCCACGGAGGACAATCGCGACCGCACGGTGGTCGATCTGCTGGACGATGCGTACGCTTCCTTCGAGGTGTTCCCCGTCGGCCGGCTGGACAAAGATACGGAAGGGCTCTTGCTGCTGACCAACGACGGCAAGCTGGCCCATAACCTGCTGTCTCCGCGCAAGCATGTGCCCAAAACGTACTTTGCCAAAGTGGAGTGGGACGTGGGGCAGGCGGACATCGACGCATTCGCGCAAGGCGTTACCCTTGACGACGGCTACGAAACGCTTCCGGGAGTGCTGAACATTGTGGACGCCGGAAGCCGCCAGGACGGACGGCCATCGCAGATTGAGCTGACGATTATGGAAGGTAAGTTTCATCAAGTGAAACGAATGTTCCAGTCTGTGGGCAAAATGGTCGTGTATTTGAAACGTTTGTCTATGGGGCCGCTTCGGCTCGACGAGACTTTGAAGCCGGGCCAGTCCAGGGAGCTGACCGAAGAAGAACTGCTTGCTTTACGCTCCGCGCACGAGCAGGAAAGCGGTACGCGAGACACCTAGACATGCCGCGCGTCAAGCCGGCCGAATCGCCGCAGGCGGGAGTTTTCGAATTGTTTTTCTTGTAAAGCGGTCCCGGGCCATGATTTCGTATGGTACAATATGACGAAAATGAGGAGAACAGGAGAGCGGTTGTACAGTGAAATACAAATTAATCGCGTTGGACGTCGACGGCACTTTACTCAATGATCAGTATGTTTTGACCGAACAAACGAAGCAAACGATAAGGGAAATTCACGAAGCGGGCAGCGAGATTGTACTCTGCACAGGAAGGGCGCCTGCCAGCACGCTGCCGATTTTGCAGGAGCTCGGGCTGGAAGGAACGATGATTACGCACAACGGTGCTGCGACCGTTCATGCGGACGAGCGGGGCCAGACGCTGGTTCATGAATTCTCGTTTTCGCTTGATGCCATACATCCGATGCTCGATTACGCCCGAAGGGAAGGCATTCACTTTGACGTGTGTACGCCTTTTAACATGTACATCGAACGGATCGGCGAATACGAGAAGCAGATGTACAAAAAATTTCTGATCAACCCCAAACTCGTAACCGATGTGGCGGAGCTCGGTCTGCCGATCGTGAAATTTACGCTGTTCGGTCAGCCGGAAGTGCTCGACCGGGTGCAGCGGGAGTGGGATGAGCAGAAGCTGTACGGCGATCTGCGGATGATACGCAGCGGCGACCTGTTTATCGATGTGATGAGCGCCGAGGCGAACAAAGGCAACGCCCTGCGCGCGCTGGCCGAGTCGCTTGCCATCGATTCCGGCGAAATTATGGCGATCGGCAATTATTATAACGATTTGGAAATGATGGCGTACGCCGGACTTGGCATTGCGGTTGACAATTCGCCGGAAGACGTCAAAGCCGCCGCCGACGCGATTACAGCGTCCAATAACGAGGACGGCGTGCATGAAGCTATTTTAAAATATGCCTTATAGACGGTCGAACAGACGGTTGAACCCTCAATTTTTGAGGGTTTTTGTCGTATTTGGGGGTTCAAAAGGGGCCTTATCCTATTGCATCGGGCGCCGCCCGACCATTCATATTTTAGGCAAATGCGGGACATTCTACGAATGAATGAACAACGATTCGTAGAGGAGGCTGGGCGAACCCATGGCCGATATCTTGTTAAGACCCGATCTCAAAACGGCAGGCGGCGAAGTTTGCGATATTATGTGTAACAGGGAGTTTGTCGGCACGTTAACGCTGGTGTACAGGGAAGCGGACCGGTTGTCCGGCTCCATACAGCTTGAGCGGCATTCCTTGCCGGAAGCGGACAAGCAGGAGATTTACGCGTTTATGCAATCTCATATGCAGTATTTGATTGACGCTTTGGGGATCAAGCAATGCGAGGTGCTCGTCACATACAGCGATTTCGATTTCGTGATCGCTACCGACCGCGCGGCGCAGTCGGCCTACCCGGACCGGGAACCGGATGCGTCATCGTACGGTGACGACGAAGCGGACTATGAGTGGATCAGGGACGAATCGCGTTTTGACGATATCGATCCGGAAGGCGCCGATGAGGTCGGCATGACGGCGGACCGGAACGAGCTCCCGGAGTATGAGCTTGTGATTGTCGGCGAAAGAAGGAACCGGGTGGATTACCATATTTATGATCAGGAAGCGGAAATTGTCGCAGAGGCTTCCGTGCATATCTACGGTTCCGATGTCGTAGGGGCCGTCGAGTGGCAATTCGAGCCTTTTGAAGTGGAAATGGATTGCGCTGCCGAGTTGATCGTGAAAGATTTTGATGAAGATTTGACCGATACGTTCGTAATTCATATGAACTACAAGGGAGAACCCATCGATACGATCGAGCTGGCGCATGTCGATTTGCTGGATGAGGAAGAGGACGCAGACAGTGACTTTCTGCAGCCCGGGCGTGACGACTATCAGGTCGTACTCGTCAGAGACGACGGAGATACGCTTACTTACGAGATTTATCAGCCGTCCTATGGAAATCACCCCATCGGTACGGCGACTGTAGATATTAGCCAGCGTCAACTGACAGGCTTCGTCGATTTGCGCGAGCCCGGCAATTCCGACGACCGGGAGCTGATTGCGACTTTGCTGCTGGAAGAACTGGATAAGGAAAAAGACTACGAAACCGTCAATTTATCGATGCTGCACAAAAACAAGCTGATCGACGAGATTTTGTTTGAGTCCGATCAGGTGCATTAAAACGAACAAAGGCATGGAACCCCCGCAGCCGGGAGTTGCATGCCTTTTTGTGTGGACGAGTCCGGTATATTAAAACGTGTTGGATACGGTAATTTGCTCCAAAGGAAGTCTTGTGGACGGTCTGGCCGGATTCGCAGGCAAGCCTACGCTGATCAGCATGACCGGCACATAACGCTCAGGCACGTTGAATTCTTTGACGAAACGAACAGGATCGTAGCCGCCCATCGGGCAAGTTTCGTAGCCGAGCGCTTTGGCGGCGATCATCAGCTGCATGGCGGCGAGGGAAGCGTTGCGGATCGCTTCGTCGCGGGCAACCTGGGCGGATTGGTACGCGCCTTCGATTTGTCCGGCAAGCGTATCTTTCAGCTCTTTGGGCATATGGCCGGCAGCTACGAGCGGACCGAATACGGGCTCTACGTTTTTGTTCGCTTCCAGATCGCCGAGAACTGCGATGACAACGGAGCTTTCAACGATTTGCTTTTGGCCGTATGCGATCGGAAGCAGCTTTTCTTTGTAGGCTTGGTCTTCAATTACGATCAGTTTCCAGTGCTGCAAGTTCCATGAGGAAGGAGCCTGGGAAGTGGACAGCAGCAGCTGCTCCAGATGTTCTTTAGGCATTTTGTGCCCGGCTTGATATTCCTTAACCGAGTGGCGCTCTGCCAAAACTTTTAAAACTTCGGATTGTACGGATTGTTGACTCATTTGAGAATCCCTCCACAAATTTTTTTTTAGTTTGCTGTCTGCTTCGGTAAAGCATACAGTCGCGTTCGCATGGAAAAATTGGCATATTTCCATGCTTTTAACTGCAAGTATGAAAGTAACATTTTACTGTAATTCTAAATTTTATCTCCGCCGATGTCAATGGCTCTTTCGGACTGTCAAAAAATGTTGGATAATGGGAGCAAGGAAGGGGATGTCCCTGATGAAAATGACCCAGGAGGAACTGAGCCATCTTGTTTTTTTAACGGAAGTTGTGCTGACGGGCAAGAAAAAGAGCCTCATGCACGAGACTCTGCAATGTTTGCTTTATATAGTAAAATCGGTGGAAGAGGTTGATCTTCCCGATTCGGTAGTGGATCAGATCGGGCGGCTGACTGCCCTGATCGAATCCGACCTGCGCGATGAGAACGAGCGCATCCAGGAAATACGCGGCCATCTGGACTGGCCTCAACCCCGGCGCAACCCTTTGGGGTAATGGTTTTTAAGCTGGCCGCCGCTTTCTTTGCCCCAACCGAGCGGAAACCCGTCTGCGGTCATGAGCACCCAGCCGTTGACGTCCCGGCCGGTCGTTAGCGCTTCGCCGCGCAAGTAAGCTGCGGCTTCTTCGGAATCCGCAGACGCGGTATACGTCTTGGCTGTGGCGATAGCCGCGGCATCGAGCGCTAGGGCGAGCGCGTGGGACGGTTCGAAGCGGTTCTTTTTCAGCTCGCCCAAATGCAATCCCGGCCTGAGCACTTTGAGGCCGTCCAGATTGCGGCTGCCGAAATCCGAGCCGGCTGCAGAAGGCAGCATGTAGAGCTGGTCTCCGAACAGCAGCGGCTCGCCCTCTTCCAGCCGGAAGTCCGGCAGCGCATCCTTGCAAAAGCCGGCGAACTGCCGGATGGCTTCGGCGGCGTTTTTGTCCGGTCTGCCGCTGCTTTTTGGCCGCCGTCCCGTGTCCTGTGCTTCTTTGCGGCTGCCGCCGTCTTTGCGCAGCAGCGCGACAAAGTGGCCCTCGCCCTTGTGCTTGTGCGGCCATATCCGTTCCGTCCGGATCAGCTCCAGCATCGGGAATTCGCGCAGTAGCGCTTCGACGGTCTGCTCGTTTTCTACCTTATTGAAGGTACAGGTCGAATAGGCCAAGAGGCCTCCCGGTTTGAGCATCGCGACGGCATCGGGCAAAATGTCCATCTGCCTTGCCGCGCACATCGCGACATGATCGGGGGACCATTCGGCGATCGCGTCATGATCTTTGCGGAACATGCCCTCGCCCGAGCAAGGAGCGTCCAGCATAATTTTATCGAAAAAAGCCGGGAACCGCTGCGCCAGCCGATCCGGCGGGGCATTCGTTGCAACCGCGTTTGCGATGCCCATGCGCTCGATGTTTTCGGACAAAATTTTCGCCCTGGCCGGATGGATTTCATTGGCAATGAGCAGCCCTTTGCCGCGCATTTTGCCGGCGATTTGCGTCGATTTGCCCCCTGGCGCGGCGGCAAGATCGAGAACGGTATCGCCCGGCTCCGGCGCCAGCAGCTCAACGGCCGACATGGCCGACGGCTCCTGGATATAGTAAAGTCCGGCCGCATGCCACGGATGCCTTCCGGGACGGAACCGTTCGTCGTAGTAATAACCCGTGCCGCACCAGGGCACCGGCTCCAATTCAAACAAGCGGGCAACCCGTTCGGCCGCCGCGCTGTCCGGCGAAAGCTTCAACGGGTTCAAGCGCAATCCCTGGGTTCGCGGTTGTTCATACGTTTGTAAAAACAGTCCGGCTTCTTTGCCAAGCATGCGTTTCATCTGTTCTATATAAGCGGCAGGCAGTTGCACCACGGGTTCAAGCTCCTTTTTTACGATTGTCGGTTGAAGCGGATAAGATGAGCATTGCCCTATTATACCTTTTTGATCCGATTGTGAGAAGAACGTTTGCCGTGATATAATGGGGAGTACTTGTTTTTTCATACACGAGGTGAAAGCTATGAGCTATGAAATACCGAAGGACGTACAGGTATTGGGGCGCGACATCGAAGAGCATCAATTGAAATATCATCGCAAAACCGTACTGGTGTCCAAGGAATTTACGTTTGACAGCGCGCATCATTTGCATTGTTATGAGGGAAAATGTAAAAATCTGCACGGCCACACGTACAAGCTGCAAGTTATCATGAGCGGCAAAGTGGACAGCCGGGGAATCGCCATAGATTTTGGAGATATCAAGCGCATTGCCAAGGAACGCATTGTCGATCGCCTGGATCACCGGTATTTGAACGACGTGCTGCCGCCGATGAATACAACCGCCGAAAACATGGTCGTCTGGATGTACGAGCAAATCCATGGAGCGCTGCTTGAGGAGCTGCTGTATCCGGCCATCCGGCTGGAGGAGATCCGGCTGTGGGAAACTCCGACCAGCTACGCGGCGGTGACGCGCGGGATGATGGAGGAGGAAGACTGATGCGCGAGACGCGTATTCCGATGGTGGAAATTTTCGAGACGGTTGAAGGCGAAGGAACCCGCGCCGGGTTTCCGACGGTCTTCGTCCGTCTTTTTGGTTGCAATCTGCGCTGTACGTGGTGCGATACGAAGTACAGCTATCCGCCCGCGGAGGCCGAGTTCGTCATGACGATCGGTGAAATCGTCGACCGGGTACGGACGTACCGCTCGCGGCATATTTGCCTGACCGGCGGAGAGCCGCTGCTGTACGGCGAGAAGTCGCTCGCCCTGGTTGAAGCGCTCGCCGCGCTTGAGCAGGTCGACGACCTGCACATCGAGACGAACGGTGCGGTCGATCTTGGGATGTTCATCGAGCGGATCGAGTCGCCGAAGGTGCGGTACATCATGGACTTCAAGCTGCCGGATTCCGGGGAAATGGACCGGATGCTGGCCGGCAATCTCGGGCTGCTGCGCAAGCAGGACGAGCTGAAGTTCGTCATCGGCAGCGAGCTTGACTTCCGCACCGCGGTAGAGGTGCTGGACAAGCATCCGACGGCGGCGCTGCCCATGTTCAGCCCGGTGTGGGAGACGATGCCGCCGCGCAAGCTGGTCGAGCTGATGCTCGCAAGCGGGCTCGCGCACGTCAAGCTGAACATGCAGCTGCACAAAATCATTTGGGACCCTGCGATGCGCGGGGTTTAATTTAAATAAATAAACGGAGTGGATAGCATGAACGAGCCGGTAAAGAAAGCTGTGGTCATTTTAAGCGGAGGCCTGGACAGTACGACGTGCATGGGCATTGCCGAAGCGAAAGGGTACGAGATTTACCCGCTCACGTTCGATTACGGGCAAAGACACCGTATCGAGCTTGAAAATGCGAGGCAGGTTGCCGAACATTACGGCGTCAGCGAGAGGCACAAAATCATCAAGCTGGATTTTTTGAAAGATTTCGGGGGCAGCGCTTTGACGGACGATTCCATTGACGTTCCGCATGCGGCGGCCGGCGAATCGGCGCATTCCGCTCAGGAGCAGCCGGAAATTCCCGTCACTTATGTGCCGGGGCGCAACCTGCTCTTTTTATCGATTGCGACTTCGTATGCCGAAGTTACCGGCTCCGAGGCGATTTACATCGGCGTCAACGCGCTCGATTACAGCGGCTACCCGGACTGCCGTCCGGCGTTTATCGGCAAAGTCGAGGAAGTCATCGCCTTGGCGACCAAAGTCGGCGTCGAAGGCAAAGGAATAACGATTGAAACGCCGCTGATCGAGTGGACGAAAGCGCAAATTATTGAGGAAGGGCTGAGGCTCGGCGTACCGTACGAGCTGACGACTTCCTGCTACAACGGGAAGGCCGAAGCTTGCGGCGAATGCGACAGCTGCCGGCTGCGCTTGAAAGGGTTCGAGGAAGCGGGCTCGACAGACCCGATTGCCTATATGGGGGGATAACATGGCCAAAGTGCTGGTTGTGGACGACGATCTGGATATCCGCGAGCTGATCCGGGTTTATTTGGCCGGAGAGGGCCTTGATGTGATCGAGGCGGGCAATGGACAGGATGCGCTCGCCATCGTTGAAACGATGCAGATCGATCTGGTCGTTCTCGATGTGATGATGCCGCTTATGGACGGCTGGGAGCTGTGCCGCGAGCTGCGGGCCCAGTACAGCGATCTTCCGCTGCTCATGGTTACGGCGAAGGGCGAGTCCGCCGACAAAGTGAAGGGCTTCAAGCTCGGGACGGACGATTATGTCGTCAAGCCGTTCGATCCCGTGGAACTGGTGATGCGCGTGAGGGCGCTGTTGAAGCGGTACCGGATCGCCTCCTCCCAGACGGTGCAAATCGGGGACATTGTCATTGACCGCATGCAGTATGAGGTGCGCGTAAAGGATCAACGGGTCGTGCTGCCGCTTAAAGAATTCGAAATTCTTTACAAGCTGGCCAGCTATCCGGCGCAAATTTTTACACGCGCGCAGTTAATCGAGCAAATATGGGGAATCGACTATGAGGGCGACGAGCGGACGGTTGACGTGCACATCAAACGGATCCGGGAACGCTTCGAGAACGAAACGGACCAATTCCAGATCGTGACGATCCGCGGTTTGGGCTATCGGCTTGAGGTCAAGTCATGATCAAAACGCTTTATTTGCGCGTTGTGCTGACCTATTCCGCCGTCGTCATTGTCAGCGTGCTGCTTGCCTTTCCGGTGACCATGATATTTTTTACCAGCCAGATCTCCGTGCAGATTCAGGCCGGGCTGCTTACTGCAGGCAATCGGGTTATCGAAATGAGCGAAACGTTTCCATCCGTCCCTTTGGAAGATATATTGAAATCAAGCACCAAACTAAACGACGGATTTTCTTTAACATTGTTCAAAGACAGCGGAAATTTTCAAACTTACGGCATTCAAGACAAGAAGTACTTCCCCGTTATTCAGCCCGAAGAGGTGCAGCAGGTGCTGCAAGGCGAAGTTTACAAAAACAGCGTGCGGTACACCGACAATCTGAGCGATCTTGCCACGATCAAGGTCGGTATTCCTCTTGTCAAGGACGGAAGGACGTACGCTTTATTTGTCGCTCCCAAAATATCCGAGGAAGGCAAAGGGCAGACGAGGGCTGCGGTTTTGACCGGACTTGCGGTCGTCCTGATTATCGGAAGCATCCTTATTTTGTTCGCTTCCCGGTATATTGTCAATCCGATCAAAAAGCTGACCCTGGCGACGAATCGTCTTGCCCGGGGCAATTTCAACGTCAATGTAAAGATCAAGCGGAAGGACGAGATCGGACTGCTTGCGGAAGGCTTTAACCATATGGCCGGGGAATTAAAGCAGCTGGAGCAAATGAGACAGGATTTTGTCTCGAACGTATCCCACGAGATTCAGTCGCCGCTCACATCGATCCGCGGTTTTTCCAAGGCGCTCAGACAACCGGAAATTACGGAGGAGGACCGCCACCGTTATTTGGAAATTATCGAACGGGAAAGCGAGAGGCTGTCGAGGCTAAGCGAAAATTTGTTAAAGCTGGCTTCCCTCGAATCCGAGCATCATCCTTTCCATCCTGCAACCTTTGACCTCGATGAACAGCTGCGCAGAGTCGTCGTTTTTTACGAGCCTCAATGGTCTGAGAAGCATCTGGAAATGGAACTGGAGCTGCCCAGAGTTAAAATTACGGCGGATGCCGATCAGTTGAATCAGGTTTGGATCAATTTACTCGGCAATGCTATCAAATTTACCCCGCCGCACGGGAAAATACGTTTGAAGCTTGTGACCCGGATGGACCGGATACGGGTTCTGGTCAAGGACAGCGGCATCGGCATCCGCAAAGAAGATCAGGAGCGGATTTTCGACCGGTTTTACAAAGCTGATCAGGCCAGACAGCGCGATAAGGGAGGAAACGGGCTCGGGCTGGCTATCGTCAGAAAAATCGTCGAGATGCATCAGGGAACGATCGATTTGCGAAGCGAACCGGGGGAAGGCACGTTATTCGTGGTCACGCTGCCGATTGTAATGCACCATCCGAAAAATTAATCTGTGAAGCGAAGCCTTGGAGAAATATTTTCCAAGGTTTTTCTTTTAGTTCATATTGGGTTCATATTCACCGGGTATCTTGAGCATACGAACATTTGATTTTGATCCAAATGTGCAACACGATTGTTACGAGGGGAGTGCAGGAATGAATCGAATTACACAGTTTTCCATGAAAAACGTGTCGGCGCTGTTCATCATCATGATCATGCTTTTTGTGGGCGGGCTCTATACGTCTACGCAGTTGAAGGTCGAGAACATGCCGAACGTATCCTTTCCGTATGTTGTTGTAACAACAACCTATGCGGGAGCGCCCAAGGATGTTATGGATGAAGTTACGGATCCGATCGAGGAGAAATTGGCTAACATGGAAGATCTGGATACCATGAGCTCAACCTCGAGCGATAATTTCTCGACGATCATTTTGAAGTTCAAAGAAAATGTGGAGGCGAAACAAAAGAAGCAGGACGTTCAGGATTTGCTTGCCGAGGTGAAATTGCCGGCTGCCGCAGGAACGCCAAAAGCATCCACATTCGGCGCGGCATCCATCCCGACGAACTATTTAGTTGCCTACGCCGAAAACGGCATGAGCCAAACCGAGCTGGACGCTTTGTTCAAAGACAAAATCAAGCCGGGGCTTGAGGGCATCAATGGCATCGACCATATGGATATCGTCGGCGCGCGCGATACGTCGCTTGATATCGAACTGGACGCAAGCGCCATGGAAGTATACGGCTTGTCGCCATCGTCGCTGAGTGCCGCCATCAATGCCGCCGTCGCGAAAAGTCCGATTGGCAGCGTCGAGATCAGCGGCAACGACAAGATGGCCCGCGTAACGGGCAACATTACAAGCTTGTACGAGCTTGAACAGCTTGAAATTACGACGCCCAAGGGAGATATCGTCAAGCTCTCCCAGGTGGCCAAAGTCAAATCCGTCACGGAGTCCAAATTTATCGGGCGGTTGGACGGCAAACCGGCTATCGCGATGGTGATGTACAAATCGGGCAGCGCCAACGCCGTCGAATTCTCGGGAGGCATCGAGAAGATGATTCACGGCTGGAAATCGTCGATGCCGAACGTAACGTTCAAAAATACGTACGACAGCGCAGACCAGATCAAGGAATCCATCACGGGTCTGATTCGCGAAGGGGTCGTAGGCGCCGTTTTGGCCTCGTTGATGATTCTGATTTTCTTGCGCAACGTCCGGATGACGCTGATCGTGCTCGTATCGATTCCGTTGTCCATCCTCATTACTTTATTGCTGATGGGGCAGCTGGGATTGACGCTGAACACGATGACGCTCGGCGGTATTTTTATCGCGGTCGGCCGTGTCGTCGACGATTCCATCGTCGTTATCGAAAATATTTACGCCTCGCTGGAAAAAGCGCAGGAACGCAAAGAATCGGTTATCGCTCTGGCAACGAGCCAGGTGGCGATGGCGATTACGTCATCCACACTAGCGACGGTAGGGGTATTTGCGCCGTTGGCGTTGGTAACCGGCATCATCGGCGGATTTTTCAGACCGTTTGCCTTAACGATCGCGTGCGCGCTCATATCTTCCCTGATCGTCGCACTCACGGTTATTCCGATGCTGGCCAAATTGCTCGTGCTGCGAGGCAAGCCGGGTAAAGCGCATCACGACGAGTCGCAGCACGGCAAAATCACTTTGTTCTATGAAAAAGTGCTGCAGTGGAGCTTGAAAAACCGCATCAAGTCGTTGCTTATTGCAGGTTTGATTTTTGTCATTACAATTGTCGCTACGATGCCGTTCTTATCCGTTTCGTTCTTGCCAAGCTCTAAGCCGTCCAAAACGATGTACTTCCAATTGAAGATGCCTTATGAGACTTCCTACGATGCAACGGACGCCAAAACGAAAGAAATTGAAACTGAGCTGATGAACTCGAAAGATTCTAAAGGCCAGCCGGTATTTACGTATGTGGAGGGGCTCGTCGGGTATGCGGGCAATAACGATGAGCGTACGCCTTACGCTTCGCAAATATTTGTGAGCGTCAACGACAGCGTAGCGCCGGATAGAGTCAAGGATCAGGTCAAAAATTACATTCTTTCCGAGCTTCCGGCCGGTTCTGAAGTCGAGCCCAAATCGATGGAAGGCGACATGGGAGTCTCCTCAACCGACTTCGAATACACGTTGAAAGGGGAAGACCAGATTCAGCTGGAAAAAGCCGCCGGTCTGGTAAAAGCGAAGCTGAACACGTTCCCTGAGCTCAGCGAAGTCAAAGATAACCTGAGCGACGCGAAGACGGAAGTCGAAATCGCCGTCGACCAGAAAAAAGCGAGAGCTTACGGTCTGAACGCTGCGACAGTCCGGGATACCGCGCGCGCCTGGATCCAGAAACAGGCTCTTGGCGATATGAAGTTCGACAATATCGTATACACCACAACGGTGTCGCTGGATAAAACAGATAAAGACACCTTGGAAAAGCTGGGCAATATTCCGTTCACTACTTCCACGGGCTCCACGGTTCTGCTGAAGGAAGTCGCCAAAATCAATGTAATCAAAGGCGCCGCTTCGCTTGGCCGGGAAGGCCGCCAACAGCTTGTGAAAGTGACGGCCAAAATCAATTCCAGTAATAAAAACGGCGTCAGCCAGAAACTGTCGCAGGCGCTGGCCGAAGTGACGCTGCCTGATGGCGTATCGACGAAAGCCGGCGGGGTATCGGACGATATTAACAGCAGCTTCTCGCAATTGTTCGTCGCCATGGCGGCTGCCGTATTCGTCGTTTATTTGATCATGGTGCTCGCTTTCGGCAACGCCGGCGCGCCGTTCGCCATCCTGTTCTCACTTCCGCTCGCCGTCATCGGCGGCCTGCTCGGACTCGTCATAGCGAGAGAGCCGCTTACCGTAACTTCCATGATCGGGTTTTTGATGCTGATCGGGATCGTCGTTACGAATGCGATCGTGTTGGTGGACCGTGCTCAACAGCTGCGCGAAGAAGGCTATACAGTACGGCATGCGCTGATTGAAGCGGGAAAAGTTCGTCTGCGTCCGATCATTATGACAGCCGGCGCGACGATTATGGCGCTTATCCCTCTTGCTCTGGGCATTTCCGGAGAAGGCGGCCTGATCGGCAAAGGGCTTGGGGTCGTCGTTATCGGCGGTTTGACCACATCGACCATCTTGACTCTGGTTGTTGTGCCGATCGTCTACGAATTGATCGAAAGCTTTAAAAGCAGAGTTTCCCGTCTGTTCAAAAGAGGCGGCAAAAACAGCGAGAACGCATCGCCGGGCACAGTCGAGGTTTAATTAAGGGAGGCACATAGATGAAAAAGGTTAGCACGGAAAATAAAAAATACAAACGTAAAACTATAGGAGTGTTCGCTCTCTTGACTGCGGCTGCGCTTCTGGCCGCCGGCTGCTCGGCTCCGGGCGGGAGCGGTGCGGCAACCACGCAAATAACGCCGAGACCGGTAAAAACCGATGCGATCGCGAAGCATTCGATCAGCAGTCCTATTGAACAGGTGGCCGACTTAGCGGCCGGCACGACTTTGGACGTCATTCCCAAAGCGAACGGCGAGGTCACGGAAGTTTTGAAAAAGCGCGGCGAGTACGTGGAGAAGGGCGATGTTTTGTTCGTGATCGACAGCAAAGATGCGGTGTCGGCCAAACAGAAGAGCGAGCTCGCCCTGCGCAGCGCCCAGGAATCGCTGTCTCAAGCCCAAAAAGACAAAGTCAACAACCGCAAAGATTTGGCGGATAACGTGACAAAATCGCAGACTGCTTTGCAAAATGCCAAGCAGGATTACAACAAGATCCGCAATGACTTCGACGCGGGCCTCGTAACCCAGCATCAGGTCGATCAAACGAAGCAGGCGCTCGACACGGCGCAGATGAATCTCGAATCCGTTCAAAACAAGCTGTCGGCTTTCGATTCAAGCGATTCGATATCGTCGATACAAACGCAAGCCGAATCATCGGCCCTTGCCCTGGATGACGCAACGCGCTCGCTGGAGAACTACAGCGTAAAAGCGCCGGGCAGCGGCATTTTGACCGACTTTACGATCGTCGTCGGACAGAGCGTTTCCGCAGCGGCGGGAAAAGTCGGCCAGGTACAGCAGGTTGACCCGATTAAAATCAAAACGGAGCTGTCCGAATCGAATTATCAGCTTGTCAAAGGCAAGCAGGAGCTCGTATACTACAATCCGGACGCCCCCGATAAAAAGGGAACCGCCAAAATCAGCTATTTGGCGCCGATCATGAGCGCAACGACCAAAACGTATACGTTGGAGCTTGAGGTCCCGAACCCCGACCATCAGCTGCAGCCGGGCACGCGTTACATGGTCCAACTGACAACGGAAAAAGAAGAACAAGTCGTCTCCGTGCCTACTTTAAGCGTCGTCCGCGAGGAATCGGACACCTATGTGTACATTTTGCAGGACGGCCAGTATCAAAAACGCAAAGTGAAGCTTGGACGCATCAACGGGGAGTTTCAAGAGGTGCTTGAAGGTGTGAAGGACGGCGAACAGCTTGTCGTAACCGGGCAAAACACATTGAAGGACGGGCAAAAAGCGGAAGCGGCCCAGCCTTCGCCATCGGCGACTCCGGCAGCCAAATAAGAAACGCAAATCTCAGAACAAGGAGTGCACGAGCATGAAAAAACCATGGAAAACGGGTTTTACCGCGTTAGTCATCGGTACGATGATCATTCAAGGAGGGCTTCCGGTGTTCGCTGCGGACGCTGCGGCAGTTGTCGCAGCCGCTCCGTCGTCCAATTACGGGCTGACGAGTGACATTCGCGCGGCGATTAAAAATATCGCCGTCGAATCTACGGCGAACGGCCTGCAAATATCGGCAACCGTTAGAGTATACAACGGAGGCGAGACGCAAAACCGCCTGCCGGAGCATGAGCTTCGCGTGCGGACGGCGGAAGGCCTCGTCTATACGCTTCAGCCGAGCGTGAGCAACAAGGCGGCTCTGCAGCCGAAAGAAATCGGCGAACTGACCTACATGGCGGTCGTTGACAGTAAAGAATTGACTAAAATCGACTCGATCTCCTTCGTCAACGTGGACATCTATTCGTATCCGAAGCAGGAAACGACGCTGCTGACGATGCCGGCAAGCTCCGTATGGTACGGAACCGGCAACGCGGCGCTGCAAAAGCTCGATTTGCTCAATTGGGGACAGGCGTTCACGATTCCCGGGCTGAACTCGGGGCTTGTGTACACGCCGGTTGAAGCGACTGTGCAAAATACGCCGGTTGCAGCAGCTGCGCAAAACACGTCGTCTGCAGCGGCTGCACAAAATACGAGCGGCGGCCGGGCGGTCGTAGTTACACTGCTTGCCGAAAATCCGGGAAGCGGCCGGGAAACGGTTCCGACCTTCCGTCTGGATGCCCAAACCGCTCAAAAAACGTTCGAAGGCAAACGAACGGAGCAGGATGCCGTAACTTTGGACGGAGGCGAAAAGAAATACATTCACTTCGCCATTCCGATTGACAACGGTGCGACGGTTTCCGACCTCCTGCTGGTCACCACGGATTCGTTCATCGCCAAAGCGGGCGCGCAGGCAACGCCGATCAACACGGGCAAGCTTGGCTTCGCTTGGCCGGCTGCCGGACAAGGAAATGCGGCTGGCACGGCTTACACGATCGGCACTCCGATCGCTTTCGACCCTATGACGAAAGTGGTGGACAGCAAAACCGAAGTGTCGCTGATGGAGCTGCACCTTCACGAGAATCCGGGCGAAGGCTTCAAAACGGTCGTCGCCAAATTCAAGCTGACGAACAAAAGCGATGTGCCGGCAGACGTTCCGGCATTCCAAACGGAATTGTCCAACGGCAAAGGGGTCACTTACCGCGGCTCCAGGCAAGCGAAGGTAACGACTACAATGAATCCGGGCCTCAGCTACGTTGTCAGCTACTCTTACAATGTGCCGGAGTCGGAAACAGGCGACACGTTCTCCATGAAGCTGCTGGACGCGCAGGCGGCGGCGCATTACACGACAACGGTCGCTTCGCTGCAAACGAAGGCTCAAACCGAAGAAACCGGCAATACGTACTCTTTATATCCGTTTGATTTGAAGCTGAACAGCGCATTTGTCGCTTTCACTTATGCCCAGTCGCAATATTCCTATAAAATCAATCTGGATCTGGACATTACGCAAAAGGAAAATGTCGTCGTCGACAACAACTTCTCCAAGCTGAGATTTGAAATTGTCGATGGTGCGGGTCGCGTGCTCGGTTCCAAAGACGCTACCTTTACAGGCGCGAACAAGCTGATCAGCGGCACCCAGATCATCGATGCGAGCAACGTCACTTCCCAGCAGTTCGTCACTCCGGTATCGGTTAACATTTACGAGTTGATCGAAACCGAGAACGGCACAGCGAAACGCCTGCTCGCCAACGCAAAATAACATAAACAGGCTGTTCCCAAAGCAGATGAATGCTGAATTCTGCCGGAGGGGGCGGCCTGTTTTTTTGCGCGTCTATGTCGGCTTGCTAGCGGGATCGCCCGAAAAACCTGCGGCCGGCCGGGGGCATATCGCAGGCAGCGCGCAGTGCCGAACATCCTCAGAAGCCAGGCTGCTAGAAACCCACACGCCTGAGCCGGCGCACAATCTGCCTGGCTGCACGAAGAAAACTTGAAAAAACTCCTATAACGTTGTGGGCGTCACCCCCACAGTGTGAAATTAACCAGGTCTACTGCGTTATATTTTTGTATAAAGTGGGGGGTTTTTGCTCATTGGTGCGCTTGTTTCGAACATTTTATGGGAAAATACAGTTTTTTCGCTAGAATATAGTTTATGGCCTGTCTTGGTCGGACATTCCTGCTCAATCTACCTTGTAACGTGAAGAAAACCTGCAAAAGTGCAGGTTTTTGCTCATAGATGCGCTGGCTACGAAATATTCCTGCAATTGTGCAGGCTTTTCGCCGCGAGCATGGGTTCCGACTCATTTTTATCGAAAATTGCTGCACAATTGCAGGCTTTTCGCCAAAATGAGCCACTTTTGTGAAAAAAGCCTGCACTTTCGCAGGTTTTTGGGCTGCCGGGCCTTTGGGCTGCTAAAGAGCAGTGCCACCTAGCTATCCCACAAGGAACGATGCAGTACATCGTTTCGGCAGAGGTGCCTGCACATTTCGCGGTACGGAAAAATCCCCCGCGGTATTGCCGATTTTTAGCGGTGCAACGCTATACAGATGATGCCGCTAGGGTTCTCTTTGGCTGTACTGCGCAAGCGGGGATCGCAGGGATCAGGCCCCAAGTCCCGCTTGTTTTATCTTTTTTTGCGATGACTTTTTGGATTTGTATACTCTTTCTTTCTTTTACTATGGTAAAATAAAATAGGTTTTGACTGTAAGCGCTCTTAGCCTAGTTGATAGACAAGCTTCGCAGATTCCGGCGGGAGGGAGGAGACCGGTTGAATAGAAAGATTTGGATGAGTGGCGCCGCGTGCCTGCTTGTCGGAATAATTCTGATCGTCAGCTATTTTGCATACGGACGTCCGGAGGAGCGGTTGAAGGATGTTCTCCGTGGAGCCGATCCGTCCGTTTCCCCGGAACCTTTGGCGGCGAAGCCGGATCACACTTCCGCCGATATCGAACGAAAGCTGCAGGAAATAAACGCTTGGAAGACGGCCGAGCAAGGTTTTTCGACGGATACGCAAGAGCCCCTGATTTTGCTGCGCAACGATAAGCAGGTCGTTTACGTCCAAAACAATCAAATTCGTTACGATTGGATCGGCGGCGCCAATTATCAAAATATCCCTTTAAATTTCCCTGCGGTGCGAAAAGGCTACATATGGAGAAGCGGGACGACCGCCTATATCGGGCTTTCCGTTCAAAAAGGCAAAGGGGATTGGTATGAAATCAATCTCGCTGCATTGACCGGCAATCCGTTGAAAAGGCTGGGGGACATCCAGCTCGCCCCTGAGTCTGTCAAAAGAGTTACATTTTCCAAAAAACCGGCGGGCGCGCTTTTTCTCGAAAATAAAGACGAATTGTACCAGGAATACTGGATCGGCGGGCAGGCGAGGGAACAGTTTTATGTGAACGATTACTCTCCGAATTTGCAAAAGGCGTCTGCCGCGTCAGGTCAGCCTGTTTCCGGCAAGGATGGATTTGATAACGTTCAAGAGCATGACGGCGCCTACATGATGGAAGATGACCTGGGTTTGCTCGTCTATCAGGCGGGAGGGGGCGGTCCACAAATTTTTCGCTTGTCGGGATATAAGTTCCAGCACATTGTGCCGTTTCCGACGGACCCGGTTCTCAAGCTGCAGCCGGTTTATTCCGGTAAGGACGCCTTCCTTCTTCTAGTCAGAAGCGCTGGGGACAAAACTTCCAAGGGCGTCCTGCTTCCATCCTACAGCCCGGTTTTGTTCACGCCTTCGCCCCAGCTTTTGGAGCAGGGCTGGACGTTGATTGACGGGCAAAGTTTTGTAAAAACAAGCGCACAGCGAATAGAAACGCTGTCTTATCCGCCGGCCTCGCCGGCCCGTTCTCAGGAGGAGGCGCATTCGGCTGCCGCATCGCTGGCGGGTTTCTCCGAAATCGTGCGGCACAATAAGCTGGTAGCTGCGACGAAAGACGGGATTCGGCACTATTTGTCGCTTAGCGATTTGATGAACGTACGGCAGCAGGAAGACACTAGCGCGCTGTGGATGAGGGATCTTCCCCAGGGGCAGACGATCGAAGAAAAGAAACAGCACAATCCGCAAAAAGAGCTGACTTTCTCTTTTCCGGAACTTCATGCGGGCAGCGATGCGTCTTCCATTCCCGCGGAACTGCAGGAGGCGCTGCGGCGGCGGGACAACAGCGGAAGCGGGGACAGCAGCGCAGGCCGCACGATCCGGCAGATTGCAGGCGTCTGGTACGTGCTGTCCAACGATACGATGGAAACGTGGGATACTGCGGCTGGATTCAAAACGGCCGGACGATTGCCGGTGAAAGTCCGCTGCTCAGCAGGCAGTTATGTCACGTGCGCGACAGCGGCTGATTTTGCGCAAGAAGAAGGGTACTGGTATGTGGCCGATACGGTGGGCAACCGGGTTTTAAAGCTGAGCGGAGAGTGGAAGCTGGTGGATGAAGCGAGCGTTCCGGTGCCCTCGCGGCTCACCGTAACAGCTCAAAAAGAGCTTGAAGTTCAAAGCCTGCAAGGCGTTCTGCTTATGAACCGGCAACTGAAGCAGATTTCGCTCCAGCCGTCCCGTGCGGAAGAGACAGGGCAACTGCCTCTTGTCGACGTCAGCGCCGCCCCGGAAGCTGTATACGAAGCTGCGAACCATATGCTATGGGTTTTCCTTATGGACCGGCTGTACTTGTACGATACCCGCAAACATACGATAATAACGCATTATATTGGCGCAATGACCAACATGAGCGGGTCCGCCAAGCTAATTCCGTATCGCAATCAGGTGCTCCTGCTGCTGGATGACCGGATGCATGTATTTGACAGCCACGGAAATTGGCAAAAGGAAATTTCGTTCCCCCGGTCGCAGCCGGACGGGATTTACGATGCTACCCCGACAGGCGAAAATTCCTATACGTTTGATAAAGAGCTTGGCGCGCTTTACTTGATCCAAGGCTACAGGCTGCTGCGCATTGAGCCGGACAAAGGAACGGTCGGCACCTTATTCTGGCAGCTTCAAGCCAACATGGGCAAGCTGCTGTCGGACAGGGGGAAGCTGTATTTTACGCTTCGGCCCGGAGGCAGAAGCGAACTGCCAACGGATCACGAGGAGCTTGTCGCAATCGATACCGGCTCGGGGAAGGCGACGAGATACCGGCTTTCCGGGAATTACACGACGGATTCGATCACGAAGGACAGAGAATTGCGGTTATTATCGCAAACGGATTCGAAGGAAGATTCCGCTCCGGACCGGTTGATCGTCTACAAGTTGAATGAGCAGGGCGGCTTGGAATAAACATCAAAAAGGGATACCGCGGCTGACCGTGGAATCCCTTTTTTGGTTTAACGAAAATCCTCGAAAGACCCGATTTCCAGCGGAGCGGACTTAGGGTGTCATTTCAAAGGGATTGCTGTTCATCAGCTATTCTCCTGCTGTTCTGCGGCGTCGCGTGCCTTGCGCTCCTTCCAGAACAGCACGGTGAGCATGCGCTCGACCCATTCTTTGTCCACAGGAGTCAGCACAATTCCGTCGAACATAAGCTCATTCTCGCGAATAAACCGGCGCAGATTGACGGGATCGCTTTGATATTCCTGAACGGGCTGGGCGGACTCCAAATATCCGGCAATTTCCATAAGTTCCGAGTACGAAGTGTTCAGTCCTTCGGACAGCTTCATCAAAACTTCCGGCGACGGCACGCCGCGATTACCGTTCTCCAATTGGGAAATGTATGCCGCAGAAACTCCCGAACGGTCGGCCAGCTCGCGGATCGTAAAACCTTTCAACTTGCGCATATCTTTTAATTTATCGTAAAAATACACGTTTCATCACCCTCACGAACGATCCATAAGTAAACATAAGTTAACATTAATATATTAACAGTTTACTTTAGTTATTACAATCCCTTTGGGAGGATTCATATACTAATAACTGGATTGCGAGGATGAGGCCGGAAAAATGTTTATGAAAATCTTTTGAAAATGACAACCGCGTTGTGGCCGCCAAAGCCAAACGAATTGGACAAGCCGATTTGAAGCTGAGCGGGTCTTGCTTTCAAAGGAACGTAGTCCAGATCGCACTGCGGGTCTGCATGCTCCAGATTGATCGTCGGCGGTATGACTTGCTCCTGCAGCGTTTTGATGAGCGCTACGGCTTCTACGCCGCCGGCGGCGCCCATCATATGGCCGAGCATCGATTTGTTCGCGCTGATCGGCACCTCGTAAGCTCTGCGGCCGAGAAGCCGCTTGATGGCGAGTGTCTCCGACAGGTCGCCGGCCGGCGTGCTTGTCGCGTGCGCGTTGATCGTGCCGATCTCCTCCACGGCGAGCCCGGCGTCGTCAAGAGCGATGCGCATGGCCCGGTACGCGCCATCGCCTTCTGGATCGGTCGCCACGATGTGGTAGGCGTCCGAAGTCGTGCCATAGCCGACGATCTCGGCATGGATGCGGGCCCCCCGCCGCTCGGCCGATTCGAGCGACTCCAGCACGAGCACGCCCGCGCCTTCGGCGGCGACGAAGCCTTCGCGCTGCGCGTCGAACGGGCGGCTGGCCTTCTCCGGCGCGTCCGTACGCCCCGCAAGTGCCGTCGCGTTGCCGAAGCCGGCGAGAGCGAGGTCGGTGACCGTCGCCTCGGCTCCGCCGGCGATGACGGCCTCAGCGCCCCCGCGCTGGATCAGCTTGAACGCCTCGCCGATGGCGTTATTGCCGGTGGCGCAGGCGGTGACGGGTGCCTGCACGGGGCCTTTGATGCCATAGCGGATGCTCACCTGCGCGGCGGCCATGTTGGCGATCATCATCGGCACAACGGTCGGGCTTACCCGTCCCGGACCGCGCTCCAGCAGCGTCCGGTAATTGTCCAGCATCGTCTGGATGCCGCCGATGCCTGAACCGATATAGACGCCGACCTTCTCGGCGTTCGTCTCATCGATGCTGAGGCCGGCATCCTCCAGCGCCTGCTTGGTTGCCGCGACCGCGAATTGGCAGTAGCGGTCCATTCTGCGCACATCGCGTCCGCCGATGGCGGCTTCCGGGTCAAAGCCGCGGACGACCCCGGCAACATTCGTTTTGTAGGTCGAGGTATCGAACGTGTCAATATGTGAAATACCCGACTGTCCCTCGACCAAATTCTTCCAGAACGTTTCCGCATCCTGCCCGATCGGACTAATGACACCCATTCCCGTAATGACTACTCGTTTCATACAGATGATCCCTCCTAAGCTTTTTTAATAGTTTGGCATAAGAATTATCCTATTACAAGTTATGGTTTATACTGGTATAATGAGTTACATGATGGGGGGATTTTTGATGGATTCGAAAGAACGTTTGCGAGCGTTATCCGAATTTTTGACGGCGCACCGGGCCAAGCTGCTGCCGAGCGACGCCGGCCTGCCGGCAGGCAGCCGCAGACGCACGCCCGGGCTGCGGAGAGAGGAAGTCGCGCAGATCGCAGGCGTCAGCACAACCTGGTACACGTGGCTGGAACAAGGAAGAGAGATCAAAATGTCCGTCCAGGTGCTGGAACGGATTGCTTTTGCGCTGCAGCTCAGCGAAGATGAGCGTCAATATATGTTTTTGCTGGCTTTGGAGCAGCCGGCGCCAACCGCCGTTGTCGACAGTACGCCGACGATCAGCCCGGCGCTGGAGCGGATTTTGACTGAGCTTCGGGAGTGCCCGGCGATTATTTTCGACCGGAGGTGCCACATTGTCGGCTGGAATCAGGCGGCGGCCGGGGTATTTCTCGATTTTGAACGGATTCCCGCGGAAGAACGCAACATGATCTGGCTGCTGTTTACGCGCAAAGAGCTGAAGGCGCTGGCGGTGAACTGGAGCGATTTTGTGAGGGGCTTTTTGGGGATGTTCCGCTCTTACTACGGGCAGTACGCGGGAGACAACTGGTACAGCGAATTTATTCGAAAAATCGGGGAGCGCAATCCGGAGTTCCGGACGTTTTGGAACCACAACGATGTCAGCTCTGCACCGGAAGTATTCATCGAGTTTCGCCACGCCAAAGTCGGAAAAATGCTGTTCGATTTAACGACGATGCAGGTGCAGGGGCGGTCGGACTTGCGCTGCAGCGTGTACACGCCGTCGAAGGGGTCCGATACGGATGCCAAAATCCGGCTGCTGATGAACAAGCTGGACAAGCTAAAATAAGCCGCGAGCTCCGGTAGGCCGGGGGGCCAGGGCTCCGGGGCTCCGCCAAGCGGGTCGTAGTCCGCGCAGCCGCTCAACAGTCCCGGTTCAGCGTTAATAGTCTGCTCAGCGGCCGGGCAGTCCGCAAAGCATGCAAAAGTGCAGGTTTTTTCCGTGCAAGTGGTTCGTTTGGAGGAAAAGCCTGCGAAAGTGCAGGAATTCCGGCTCATAATGTGTTTGAGCTCGCATATTTGTTAAAAAGCCTGCATATTTGCAGGAATGTTTCGAAGCACGCGCATCTGCGAACAAAAAGCTGCACTTTTGCAGGCTTTCTGGCGCGAGACCGACGGCGCTTTTGTCAGCTCGGGGTGAACTCACGCTCGGGAGCAAGCTGAGCGGACGATACTTTGTGCGAAACGAGGACAGACTTGCCGGGGGGCCGTTATATTACTTGAAGGCGTCGCCAAGCGTTCAAGAATCGAATAGCCGACCCGCTGCGCGATTTGGCTGATCGGCATGTCGGTCGACTCCAGCAGATGGGCGGCTGCGCTCATTCTGGCGTACGCGAAAAGTCATGTTATCGCTTTTGGGCGGCGGCGAGCTTGCGTGGGGACAGAACCGTACCGTCTCCATATCGATCTGCCGGCTGCACAAGAAATTTTCAGGAACTTTCTCGATAATAAGCCTAGCCCTGGCAGTCGGTACTGCCGGGACTTGGCTTTTTTGTGCTGTCAAAAGTAAAGCAAAGCCAGACAAGAAAAAAATATACAAAAGTAAACATAATTGATTGCAATAGCGGAAAATAATGGTATAATGTCAATCAGGGGAACAAAATGAGAACGGAGGTTGAGTGCCAACGCTGCCGAGATGCAATAAGGTTTCTAATGGATATAAAGTCACTTAACCTGAAATAAAGCGGTTCAATGGAATTAACAGTTGTAAACAAAAGAGAGAACGGGGGATTTGCAGGGATATGAGAATTATGGCGAAGTCCGATGCATTCATTAAAGCGCGAATTATTAAGGGCTACACCCAGAGAGAACTGGCGAAGCATTCGGGTTTAAGCCATGCTTATATCAGCTTACTAGAACGTTCCATGAAACCGGTAGGACCTGCGACGGCCAAAAAATTGAGCGATGTATTGGGCAAAGATCTGGAGGAGCTGTTTCAAATTGAGCTGCTGTGAGAACACAATTATTATATTACAGAGTGGTGTTTAAGTAAAACTGAATATCAGCTTTTCCGCAAGCATTAACTTTTTTAATGATACTGGGTGTTTACCAGATTGTTGAAAAACTCGCACGCAGGAGGAAGCCCGTCTGTTTGAACGCGCGCGGAAAACCTGCAAAAGTGCAGCTTTTTCCTCGTTGGTATGCCAGCAGCGAAATATTCCTGCAAATCTGCAGTTTTTTTCGCGAATAAATGGGTTCAGGATCATTTTGATCAGGAATTCCTGCACAATCGCAGGCTTTTTCTCAAAACGGGCCTCATCCGCATAAAAAGCCTGCACTTTCGCAGGCTTTACGGGCTGCCAAGCCGCTTCACGAACGGCTGCAGCCCCAATTAGCCCTCCTCAGGTTAATGTGGTCGACCGACCGCCGTCATGCAGCGCAACACCGCGCGCTGGGAACTGTGCGCGGTGCGAAAACCTGACCTGACAGAGCGTTGCGGCTTTCTCAATACTCTGGTGTTTATCCAGTCTTTTTTTAGGATCATGAGCATCGGCCAAAACGCTAATAGTTGTAAAGAGCGATCGAACAGACCCGTTTCGCAAATCAGTCAAATCTAGCAAAAACAATACGGCGGAGCGTAGAATTCGAAGCGCCGGCCAGAACGATGGCAAGAGGCTGCCATCGAAAATCAGCCCTGTACAACGTGAGCGGCTTACGGTGTGACTCCGACATAGCTAGGAGTCTGGCGGGCGGATTTGCATTTGCGCTCAGCTCCCAGTGTGCGTGTTTGCGCTGCCTGACGGCGGTCGGTCGACCTATGACTGCCTCTGTGCCGCTAACGCCTGCATAGCATCCGTCATTTCGCATACTAAGTTCATGGGACAGGCTCCTGGCTCCTAGCTGTACAAAGCAAAGGATGCAGCCCCTACAATAAGGCTGCATCCTTTGCTGCATATTAGGCGTTTTTACGTTTAATCGGAACATAGATGTCCATCTGCACTTCCTGTTTGTCCGAATGGCAGCGTTCGTCGTAAAGCTCGAACTCCGGCGTTCCGGCGTGCTCGTAACCGGAATGCGGAAACCATTCCTGGAACACCGATTTCCAGGTGCTTTGAATCGAGGGCGAGAACTGGTCTTGCGGCACTTTGGGCGTTGTGAACACGGCGTATTCGGCCGAAGCGAATTCGCGGCATGCCAGATCGTCGGGAACGTCTTCGAAATGCTCCGCTTCCATGCCGATCAAATACGTGAACGTTCCGGCGTCCATGTCAAAGCTGTGGCAAATGCCGAGTTCTACCGGACTATCGCGGTGGACACGATTCGGAATGCGGCGGCACCAGCCGTTCTGAATATAATCTTGCCAAAAGCTTGGGATCTGCTGCAAGTTTTCTCCATTATGCGTCGACGTTTGAAGCTCATAGCCGATGACTTTGAATGCGGGTTTGGTTACGATACGGTATTCCATGCGAATGCCTCCCAAATAAGGATTGTATTTGCGCTGCAGCACATTCAGCTTCGAGTATGTCGGCGGTTTGATTCCCTTTTTGCGGTAATCGGCCGGCGTCATCTCGAACATGCGCTTAAAGGCGCGGGTGAACGTCTCATGGTTTTGAAAGCCGTTCTCCAACGCAATGTCGAGCAGCCGCGAATCCGAGTAAGCTACCTGATAAGCCGACCGAGCCAGACGACGTTTGCGCACGTATTCCATTACCGTTTCTCCCGCCATGGACTGGAAGACCCGGTGAAAATGAAAGTCGGAAAGCTTCGCGACTTGCGCCAGTCGCGCCAATGACAGCTCATCGGCCAAATGTGCCTCCACGTAATCGATCGTCGCTTGAATCTGCTTTAAGTAGTCCACTTTCACACTTATGTGCGGCCCCCTTTTGCGCTATCCCCATTGTAAACCGGATTCGAGCCCGATTCTTGACCTTTCTTGCTAATTGCAGGCCTGCAGTTATTTAATCCGCTTCAGCCTGTCTATTTCCAGATCGTGCTGTCCCAGTTTTCCGGCCAAAAAGTCAATATCCTCCTTAGTTGCCGTATGCTCCAACCGCCCGTTTATGACTTCAAGCATAGCTATAATATCTTGGTTGCTGTCGGATTCTATTCTTTCAAGTTGTTTTTGTATGCCGTATATTTCATTGTCCAGTTTGTCGAACCTTGCATGGACTGCGTCGTGGAACGTTACTTGATTTTGATGAACAAGTTCAAGGTCATGTTGGAACGATTCTTGATTCCTTTTAATTGATTCAAGTTCCTGCTGAAATTTTTCCTGATTGTTGATCAGCGATTGCTGACTCTCCAGTATCGTCTGAAGCATTACTTTAAGCTCTTGGTCCATGCTTGATCCATCTCCTTTAACCGGGATTGCCTATATTGTACTACAGTCAGGACGAATGGTCGCTCATTTGACAATTTGCAGCATTTGATAAACTTCGCGCCCGTCGCCTTTGAGCTTCGTTGGGCGGCTGTTTAACTGGGAAGAACCGTCTCCGTCGAGGAAAATGCCGTCTATGAGCCTGCCCGGTACGACTTTTTGCAAAATGGCGCTGCGGAACTGCTCGACGGTGCAGGGAGTCGGCGTCACGATCAGCCAGACGTTCCCTTGCGTATCGTACGCGGCGCCGGAGCGCAGCCTGTTTTCCTCATAAGCGGGCATTTCTTCCGCGATCATTTGCGCTTCCCAGCCGGCCGGATCGGCCAGCTTCATGCTTACGCCGCCCTGCGCCCAATAGCGCTTGCGGTCCGTAACCTGCAGTTCGCCTGCATGCATGACGTTCTGGATGCCGAACTTGTGCGCGGCGCCGTCCCACACCAGCGTGCCGCGCGGCACGTCCGTGTTGTACCAGCCTGTCCCGTAGTCGTTGGCTTCGCCTTTGGCCGGGGCGTCGTCCGTAACCGCGATGCTGAGCAAATCGCCGTTGTAAAAGAAACCGCCGTTAATCCCGTATAAGCCGGTTTCCGTCACATTGCGGTCGATCGCCTTGGGGGCGATATTGTCGGGCGTCGTTTTGAGCGCATGCAGCACTACGCCATTGGCGGCTTTAAATTTGTAGTAAGTGTAGGCATGTGGAAGCTTGCTGTTATGTATGGCAAGAGGGTATACAATGACGGAAATCAATAGGCCGATAAAAGGGAATGTCAACCATAGCGCTGCTGCGCGGTATTTGTGCATTAACCGTATTTCACCACCTTGTTTTTGCCGGTCGTTTTGGCTTTGTACATCGCTTCGTCCGCCTGTTTGATCAGCTCTTCGGCGCTCAGCCCGCTTTTATATTTGCTGTAGCCGAGACTGGCCGTGACGATCGTTTCCTCCTCAATGCGCTTGCGGACGCGTTCGGCAAAAGCATCCATTTTCACCTTCGGATCGGTGACCATGACGACCATTTCTTCGCCGCCGTATCGTCCGGCAATGCCGCATTCTTCCGCTTCTTCCTTCAAAATTTGCGCAACTTGCTTGAGCACGTCGTCGCCCATCTGATGGCCTTTCGTATCGTTCAATTTCTTGAAGTTGTCGATATCGCTGAACAAAATGTACACGGGAATGTGGCGCTGCACATATTGGCTGACCCGGTTGTAAAAAAATTTGCGGTTGTACAGACGCGTAAGCCCGTCCGTTATCGATGAATTATAAATGGCCTGCATCAGCTCGACGACTCTTTCAAACAGCAGCAGGAACAGTAAAAAGTAGTACACGATAGGCAGGACGTAGGTCGCAATCGTCAGCCACGGCTTTACTTCCCCGTACAAATACGAATTCAGGACGTGTGCGGCCTGCATGAAAAAAAATACCATCAACCCCATCTGATACTTGACCTGCTGGCCGATGTACGGGGGAATCATATAGAAACAGAGGAAAATAAGCACGAACATATACAGCTCCAGACCGATATCTTGAAGCAGACGAACCTGATGCGGCGCACCGTTGTACCACTGCGGAACATAAAAATGTAAAATAGACACGACAAATCCCATAATAATAAGCCCGTAGAAAAATACGTACTGCTTCCTGTGCGTCCGGTTGTACAGCTGATAAATGCCCATGTTGACCAGCACGAAAGAGACGATTTTCAGCATGAGCGACGAGTAGGCCAGAAGACTCGTATCCAGGGAAGTAAAGACCAGATAGAGCTGCAAAATATCGTGAGAGCCCAAGATGAGCAGCGAGATCGTCATCGACAAGTAGCCTTTTTTTCGCCTGTCCAAAAAAAGCCTCAGCGAAACGACAAACATAATCGATAAAATGACAAGTGTAGCCGTATGGGATAAAATGGATGCCGTGTTGTCGTAAAGCAATTCCGAAAGTTTCATGCAGAGCTTTCCTCCAAATGCCTGATCGTAGTTGGACATCTCTATTATAAAGGAAAATGATGGGGAGGGATAGAATCGTTTTGGCGGGCGTGACGCTGTTCTCTTTTCTAAACGGTCCGCACCAGTTACAATAAGTACAGTAAGCTCAAGGATTTGAGAGAGGGGCTCATGCAATGAACATCTTGCAAGCATTGTTTTTTCCCCCGGAGCAGCCGGGCGGTGTGTCATCCATGGTTCCTTATATTTTGGACCGTTTCAATAGAAAGGGCTGGGAAATGGATTTATTTTCGCTGCCGAAGCGGATTCGCGGCAAAGGGACGGAAGAGGTGGAATTTACGACCTTCGATTGGCGGAAATTTGCCGGCAACCCGATCGTAGATAAATACATTCAAACTTACAAAGATTACGTATGGTGGACAAAGCTGCGGCTGAAGAAGCGGTACGATTTGATTCATGCGCACCATCCGATCGCCGGGCTCGTCATGAAGCAGCTGTATCCGGACGTGCCGGTCATCATGACCGTCCACTCCAGCTTTGAACGGGAGCTGGTTTTGAACGGGCGTATTCAGGAACACGGGATTGAGCACCAGTTTCTGACCCTGATCTACGGCGAGTTGGAAGCGAAAGTCGATCAGATGATTACCGTATCGAACTCGTTCAAGCAGTATTTGGCGGAATTTGTGCAGGACAGCGAGCGGATCGGAGTTATTCCCAACGGTTTTGACGAAAAACGTTTCCGGCCCATCTCGCACGAAAATAAAGTGACGCAATTTATTACGGTATGCCGTCTCGTGCCGGCCAAAGGGCTCGAGACGCTCCTGCTCGCATGCGGCGAGCTGAAACGGCGCGGTCATCCGTTTGTGCTGCACATTATCGGCGACGGCCCAGACCGGGAAGAACTGGAAAAGCTGGCCATCGAGCAAAACATCTACGAAGATACGATATTTTATGGATATATGCTGCATCCTGAGGAATTTATGCCGTTTTTTGACGTTTTCGTGCTGCCGTCGCGCGCCGAAGCTTTCGGCTCGGTTTTTGCCGAGGCGGCCTTGTGCTGGCTTGCGCTCGTCGGCACGAATGTGGGAGGCATCGCCGAGCAAATCGAGCACGGCCATAACGGCCTGCTCGTGCCGGTAGGCGACTCTCATGCGCTAAGCCATGCGCTGGAAAAAGTAATCATCGATCCGACCTATAGATACAATATGGCGCGCGCCGCCTGGGAAAAAGCGAAAAAGACGTACTCCTTGAACCGCGTGCTTCAGCAGTTGAAAGGCGTATACGAAAGATATCAGGCGAAGGAATAACGGAAGCTTATGGGCGATGGATGTCTTGCAGCGCAGCGCAGCGCGTCGGTAGCTGCGCGCGGTGCGAAAGGTGTCCCGCTCAGAGCGCGGGTCGCTTAAATGCCAAAGGGCAGCCTAATGCTGCCCAAGAAACTCACCCGCCAGGAGACAGCTCAACTGTTTGGCAAGAGCGGAGAAAGCCTGCAAAAGTGCAGCTTTTTGCCCGCATAACCGCTTCCCTCGAAATATTCCTGCAAAACTGCAGGTTTTATCGCCGAAACTCGCACTCGGAGCCACAATGGCCGGAAATTCCTGCACAATTGCAGGCTTTTCTCCAAAACGGGCCACTTTCGCAGAAAAAGCCTGCACAATCGCAGGCTTTTTGCCGGAACGGGCCGCTTTTGCAGGTTCTGCCGGGCGCCGGCCAGGTGCAGGTGCAGGTACAGGTCGTCTCTGAAACGCCCATGACAGCGTGTCGAGCCATTCAAGGCTGCCATTCGGCAGCCTGTTTTCCGTTATGACGAATTATTTCGCCAAAATATCGTCCAAATACCGGAGCGCCGCTTCGCGGCTGCCCGCCACTTGCCGCTCGCGCTGGAGATCCTTGTCCAGCTTGTTCAGCGCGGCGCGGAGAATTTCCCGCTCTATCGTTTGCGGGACCGCTACAACGCCGTCTACATCGCCTACGATGATGTCGCCGGGCTGGATGCTGACTCCGCCGCAGGAAATCGGCACGTTCGTCTCGCCTGACCCTGCCTTGCCGCTGGCGGCCACCGTCGTTCCCCTGCAAAACACGGGAAAGTTCAAATCCTTAATGGCCTGCACATCGCGGATTGCGCCGTCCACAACGAAGCCCTGGATGCCGAGCGTTTGCGCCAGGCCGATGACGAAATCGCAGGCGACTGCGCGATAGGTGTCCCCTTTGGCGTCGATCACCACAATGTCGCCGGGCCTTGCTTCCCGAATGGCGCGGAGCACCGCAAGATTGTCCCCTACGGGAATTTTGACGGTAACGGCGCGTCCCGCGATTTTATAGCTGTCCTTTAGCGGTTTGATGGCGGGGTCCAGATTGTTCAACCCTTGCAAAGCGTCGGAAATGGCCGTGGCAGGCAGCGCCAAATATTCATTTTCGATTTCACTCATTTTTTCGTCCTCCTTATCGGCAAAATGATTTGAGACCGGCATAGCGGTTGAGCGGGCGGGGCAGCCCCAGGTTTTCCCGCAGCGTACTGCCTTCATATTCTGTCCGGAATAAGCCTCTCCGCTGCAGCTCGGGAACGACCGAATTTACAAACTGCTCCAGGCCGTCGGGCAGATCAGGCGGCATAATGTTGAAGCCGTCGGCTCCCCCTTGAACGAACCAATCTTCCAACTGATCCGCAATTTGCCCGGGAGTGCCGAAAATCATCCGGTGACCGCGCGCCCCGGCAATGTGCAAATAAAGCTGCCGGATCGTCATATTTTCCCGACGCGCCATATCAACGAGCAGCTTGGACCGGCTTTTCTCGCCATTTCGGGAATGTCCGGAAGCGGACCGTCCGGCGGGTAACCGGAGACGTCGAAACCGAGCTTGCGCGAGAGCAGAGCGAGCCCGAACGAAGGCAAAATCAGCTCCTGCAGCTCGTCGTACTTATGTCTGGCCTCCTGCTCTGTTGCCCCGACAATCGGGAATACGCCCGGCATGACAACGACATGCTCCGGCAATCGCCTGAGGGCGGCCGCTTTGTTTTTGATTTCCGCATAAAAAGATTGCGCGCTCTCCAGCGTCGGCTGGACGGTGAATACGACTTCAGCCGTTTGGGCCGCGAAAGCTTTGCCTGAATCGGACGATCCGGCTTGAATGATGACGGGATAGCCCTGCGGAGGCCGCGATAAATTGAGCGGGTCGCGTACCGAGAAATGCTTGCCGGTATGGTCGATGCGATGCAGCTTGTCCCTGTCGGCAAAAAAGCCGGATTCCTTGTCGATCAGCAAAGCGTCGTCTTCCAGCTGTCCCAAAGCTTTTGGGCAACTTCCACGAATTCTTGCGCGCGCTCGTAACGGAGCGAATGCTCCAGATGCTCTTCCTTGCCGAAATTCAGCGCTTCCGCTTCGGTCGAGGAGGTCACGACGTTCCACGCAGCACGCCCGCCGCTAAGATGATCGAGCGACGCAAACATGCGCGCGATAATGAAAAGGTTCGTTGTACGTCGTCGTTGCCGTAACCGCCAAACCGATCCGTTCCGTAACCGTCGAGAGGGCGGAGAGCAGCGTAATCGGCTCAAGACGCGCGCTGACCCAGTGGCTGAGGAAGGGAAGCCCGCAACGAATATGCAGGCTGCGCTGTCCTTCAGTCGACTGATCGGCAGTTTGCATGTGGATAAGAAAAAATTATATATGGAATAAATATTTTAATTCACATAAAATTACTGTGGATAATACAACATTCGTTATTTTATACGTCAATACATAAACATTTCACCACAGCGGGCATTCCCATGGTAAACTGTCTATTAGTAATCAAACAGTTTTGACAGGAAAGGCGTTAAACCAATGAAAAAACTGCGGTTCTTGCATGCGGCCGACCTGCACCTGGACAGCCCGTTCAAAGGAATGACGGCGCTTCCTCAGCAGGTTCGGGAGCGGGTCAGGGAATCGACCTTCGAAGCGCTAAAAGAATTGGTCCTGCTCGCGGTTCGGGAGCAGGTCGATTTTGTGCTTATCAGCGGGGACGTGTACGACTTGTCCGACAGGTCGCTGCGCGCGCAAATCCGTTTCCAAAAAGCGCTGGAACAGCTTTCGTCGCAGGGCATTCCCGCTTATATCATTCATGGCAACCACGACCCGGACGATGGAGGCGCGGCTAAACTGGTTTGGCCGGACGCCGCCCATTTTTTTGCGTCCGACCGGGTGGAGACGTTCGAGGTGTCCAAACCGGACCTCGGCGTCATTGCCCACATTCACGGCATGTCTTACGCCGCTTCCGCCGTTACGGACAATTTGGCGGTCAAGTTCAAGGCAGACGGCAGCGGGGTGTATCAGATCGGACTGCTGCACACGAATGTGGACGGCGATCCGGGACATGACAATTATGCGCCGTGCTCCAAAGCGGATCTGCTGGCAAGCGGCATCGATTACTGGGCCCTCGGCCACGTACATACCCGCAAAGTGCTTCATGAGCAGCCCGCTATCGTATATCCAGGCAATCCGCAGGGGAGAAGCGTGCGCGAGACCGGCCCGCGCGGCTGCTACATCGTTGATGTGCGCGAAGACGCGAAGGCTGAGCTTGCGTTTCACGCTCTGGACCGCGTGCGCTGGTTCCAGGAGCATGTATCCGTCTCCGGCATGCGGACGGAGCAGGAGCTCAAAGACCGGCTCGGAGAGCTGCTCGACCGGCTGAGAGCGGAAGCGGACGGGCGGGACGCCGTCGTCCGCATCGTGCTGGAAGGCCGCGGCGCCGTGCACGGCCTGCTGCGCAAAGGGCGGGCGCTGGACGAGCTGGCCGCCGAGCTGCGCGAGGACGAAGCGGAGCGGAGCCGCTTCGTCTGGATCGAGTCGATCGAGGACCGCACGGGCAGCGAGATCGACCTTGAAGCTTTGCGCCGGCAGAAGAGCTTCCTCGGCGATCTGCTGCGCCTCTCCGGCGCGCTGCGCGAGGACGGAGCCGCGCTTGCCGGCTTCGCGGACGAGGCGCTCGCCGCGCTGCACGGTCTGCCGCACGCGGCCGGCGCAGAGCCCGAACAACTGCGCGAATGGCTGCGCGCAGCGGAGGAACTTGCCGCGGACCTGCTGGCCGCGGACGGGGGGTGGGATGGATGAGAATCACCTCCATCCATGTCGAAGGCTTCGGTGTCCTCCGCGAGCGGACACTTGACACGGACAGCCCGCTGACGCTGTTCTACGGCCCCAACGAAGCGGGCAAAAGCACGCTGATGGGCTTCATCCGCGCGGTGCTGTTCGGCTTCCCGCCCCGGTCGAGTCGGGCGGCGGAACGCTACGAGCCGCCGGGCGGTGGCGTCCACGGCGGAGCGCTGACCCTGCTGGACGAGCAGGGCCGGCGCATTCGCGTCGAGCGCTACGACGCGCCCGCCGCAGGCGGCAAACGCGCCTCGGCGGGGCGCGTCCTGGTCACGCTCGGCGACGGCTCCGCCGGCGGCGAGGAACTGCTGAACACGCTGCTGGGCGGCCTTTCGGCCGACCTTTTTCGCAGCTTGTTCGCTTTTGGCCTTACCGAGCTGCAGGAGCTGCGCACCCTGCAGACGGAAGAGCTCAGCGGCTACTTGTACAGCGCCGGTCTCGGCGTGAGCGGTTCGGCCATCATGGAGGCCGAACGGAAGCTGACGGCGCAGGCCGAGAGCCTGTACAAGCCCCGCGGGCGCAATCAGGAGATCAATGGTCTCCTGAAGGAGCTGGAGGGGCTGGAGCAGGCGCTGCGCCGCAGCCGCGGCCAGGCAGCCGACTACGACCGGCTGCAGGAGGAGCGCCGCTCCGCGGAGCGGCGTATTGCCGCCGCCGAGCGGCAGCAGGAGGCGCTGCGCGCGGAGCTGCACAAGCTTGGCCTGGCCGGGAAGGCGAGAAGCGGATGGATCCGCTTGAAGCAGATCGGCCGGGAGCTGGCGGCGCTGCCGCAGCTGGAAAGCTTCCCCGAACACGCCTCGGCGAGGCTGGAAGCGCTGGAGGCGGAGCTGGAGCGCCTCCGCGGGGAGCTCGCCCGGCTGGAGCTGAAGCAGCGCGGGCTGCAGGACAAACTGGGCGCGCTGGACATTCAGCCGGAAGCGCTCGCCCATCAAATCGAATTGAACGCTTTGCTGGAACAAGCTTCCATATATGAGGAAAACGGCCGCATGCTGACGCAGCTGGATGTCGAGCTGGACCATCAGCGGGAACGGCTCGGCAGGCTGCTCGGACAAATCGATGCCGCCTGGGATATCGCTACGCTGGCTGCTTTTCCGGTGTCGATATCGCTTAGGGAGCAGGTGCGGGCGTTTAAAGAACATTTTCAGGACGACCGGACGGAGGAATTGCGGCTGCAAACCGAGCTGGAAAGCCTGCGGCTGCAAATGCGCAGAGAGCGGGATCATATCCAGGCTCTGGAGCAGGAGCTTAAGAAATATGGCGGACCGGCGGCCGCCGGTACTGCCGCTGCCGCGGGATGGAACGAAGCGGAGGAACGGGCTGCTTTGCAGCGGCTGGCCAAAGACTATTCGCGCTGGCAGCTCCTGGTCCGGGATGCCGGACATTTGAAGGAGCGCGAGGCGGAACGGCAGCGGTATGCGCAGGCGGTAGCAGAAGCCGCCGCTCAAAGCAAAGAATCGGCCAAACGGCTGCAGCGCCGCATGTCCGCTGTGTCGGCTTTAGCGGCTGTCGCGCTTGCCCTCTGGTTTCTAAGGAACGGGAGCCCGGTCGCCGGCATCGGTTCCTTCGTTCTTTTGGCCGCATTGTCGATCTATTTGCTGATGGGCAGCCGTGCGGATTCCCCGAAAAGATCCGCACGCACGCTCGCTGCCGATCTCGCGGATTCCGGGGACGAGTCGCCGGAAGCGAGGCGGCTTGGCGAGCAGCAGCGTCAATTGGAGCGGAGCTTGCAGGAGCAAATCGAACGCCTGCAAAGCTTCGGTGCGGCGGGAGAGGCTGCGGCATCGCGGGAAGCCGGTTTGGGCCGGTTTGACGGTTCCAAGTATTTACAAGAGCTGGAGCCGCAGATTGAAATTTGGATGCGCGAAGCCGAGCTGAAGCGTCAGCAGGCAGGCGAGCACAGCCGCAAGCTGGAGAAGCTGGAGGACGCGCGCGCTGCGGCTCAGGCGCTGGCGCGGCAGGAGGAACAGCTGCTGACAGTTCTGGAGCAGCTTTCTTTGCAAACGGACAAGCTGCGCAGCGATTGGCAGCAATGGCTCAGGGCGCTTTCGCTCAGCGGCGCGCTGTCTCCGGATGCGGCGCTGGAGACGATCCAGGCGGCCGAACAAGGCCACGAGCTGCTGCGGCAGCTGCGCAAGCTCAAAGAAAAGCGGCGCGTGCTCGGCGAGCAAGCCCGGCAGTTCGAAGCAGCCGCAGCGCAGCTTCTTCGGCTTGAGCGAGTGCAAGGGCAAGATGTTTTGCTTGCCCTTAAGCGCTGGAAGGAGCTCGAGCAGCAGCAGCTTCGGCTTTTGGCGGAGCGGCAGCAGACGCAGCAGTTGTTGGCTGCAGGCGATGAAGAAGCGCATGGGCTTGAGGAGCAGCGGCAGCGGGCGGAGGAACGGCTGGCGCAGCTGCTGAATGAAGCTTCGGCGGCGGACGGAGCGCAGCTCCGGCTGAACGAAACGAAGCTGGAGCTGCGCAGCAAGCTGGACAGCGAGCAAAAGGCGCTGGAGGCATCTTTGGAAGCTCTCGCCGGGAGCGGCTGGCTGGCGGAGCTGGAGCAGCTTCTGGATGCTCAGGGCGAAGAGGAATGGGCTCGCAGCATGCAGCAGCTGGAGCGGCAGCTCGCCCAAGCGTCGGAGGAAGCAGGCGAGCTGCGCGAGCGGCTCGGCAAGCTGGCCGGCGAAATCGAGCAGTTGGAGCAGGGGACTGCGCAGGCCGACCGGCTCCTGCAGGCGGAAGCTTTGCGGTCGCAGATCAGTAGGCTGGCGGACCGGTACGCGGTCGCGTCCTTCGCCGCCACGCTGATCAAAAAAGCCCGCGACGTATACGAGCGGGAACGTCAGCCCGGCGTTCTGCAGCGGGCTTCCGTCTATTTTGCCAAGATGACGGACGGCAAATTTCAACAGATCAAAGCGCCGTTCGGCCAGCAAAAGCTCGTTGCGGTCAGGGCGAACGACCAGCCGGTGGACACGGGCCTGCTCAGCCGGGGAACGGCCGAGCAGCTTTACTTGTCCATGCGTTTTGCGCTGGCGGAAGAGTACGCGGGGAAGGCGGTGCTTCCGTTAGTGATGGACGACATTCTCGTCAACTTCGACCAGCGGCGGATGGAAAGCTGCCTGCAAGTGATCGGCGAGCTGAGCAGCCGCCATCAGGTGCTGTTGTTCACCTGCCACAGCCACGTCCGCGACGCGGCGGCACGATTGATTCCCGGGCATCGGCTGATCGAGCTGTAAGTGTCTACTTTTTTCGGGATACATGTCCCCCTTCAGGAGGTAATACATATGGCAACAGGTACGGAAAAGAAAAAAGAGCACCGCGAAATTACGTACCAGGTCGGATGGAAAAAAGGCAGGATCGAGTGGAGCGACGCTGCTTCCGGCGCCGCTTCCGATCCGCCAGCAGAGCTTGTCCGCAGCGGGGACGAGCGGCTTGGCCGGTTGTGGAAAGCGGCTCCCGCTTGGCCGGCCGGCGTCGCGCTCCCGCTGCTATATGCGCTGCCTGCCGCCTGCTTTGTTTTGACGCTAGTCCTCATCTGGGGGCTGAGGAGTGTCTTTTAGCGAACGTTTTTTAGGGGGGATTTGCCCATGAATTTGGTTTTGGCGATTTTCGGCGGTGTGCTGGGGCTGTTTGTGACTGGGGCCGCCGTCTATACGGCGTGGATGATTCATCAGCTTTGGAAGCAGCAGGCCGCAGCTCCGAAGCCGTCCAGTCAAGCGCAGATTGCGGCTGTGTACTTGTCGAAATGGACTATTCTGGATTATTCGACTGTCGGTCTGTTTGCGATCGGGCTTTTGCTATTGCTGGCTGAGTTATTTGCCGTTATGCGCGATAAGACCGCTATTGAAAATTTTCATTTTGCCTATTTATTGTCAGGCATCGTCATCTCCGCGATGGGGATGCTGCTGCTCGTGACCCGGCTGCTCGTCGTCCTTCAGATCAAGCAGGCGGGAGCGCTACAGGGCGCGGTTTCGCCAGATCATCAAAACGAGCCAAACGACGCTGATCAATCCGAATAACGGATACAGCGCGGACAGCAGCGTTTTGAAGCCGATCAGGCTGACCAAATAGCTGAGGATCAAAATGCAGATGATCAGCACCTTGGGATGAATGTTGGAGCGCTGCTGCAGTTGAAGAGACAACCCGTAGGCGTCGGCGATAAACGTGGTGAAAATTTCTCCGTAAATGACAAGCAAATAAGCGGTCTGCGCGACGGGGCCAAGCCGGTTAATGATGTTGCCCATCGGAATTTCGAATTGTGCGATGCCGGGCATTTGCGCGGACAAAGCGTAATGCGCTGAAAGCAGCAGCAGCCCGATGCCCGCTCCGCCCAGCAAGCCGCCCCAGAACAGTACGGACCGATTGTCGGCAGCCGCCCCAACGGGGACGAGCACGGCTTGGGCCATGGCCAGGTTGAACGCCGTATAAAGAAATGGCGCGAACCATATTTTCCCAGGGTGATAATCGGTTGTGAGCACCAGCCAGTTTCCGGAGCCTGGTGAATGCCACGTATAGATGACGATTCCCAGGCTGAACAGCATCATGATCGGCACGACGACGGAATTGACGGTCATAATCGCCCGGATACCCTTCGACAGGACGACATAGCCGAAAAATAAAGTAACCAACAGTCCCGTCTGGTAAGACAGATGCAGTTGTTCTTGAAAGACGGTGCCGCCTCCGGCGAGCATAACCGTTGTAATGCCGAACAGGACGATCATGGTAAACAAACTGATCCAGTTTCCTATTTTTTTGCCGAATAGCAAGGCGTTCAAATCTTCGTAGGAGGCGGCTTTCAGATCGTGAGCCATCAGCATGAGCCTGATTCCGAGCCATACGAACAGGAGGCTGGAAAGCGCAATCGTCAGGGTGGCCATCCAGCCGTAGCGGGTAAAGAATTGCAAAATCTCCTGACCGGAAGCGAAACCTGCGCCGACAATCGTGCCGATATAGGTAAAAGCGACCTGCAGGATCGAAAGTCCTGTACGCATCTGTTGCTCCACTCCCTGTCCTTTGATATAGTACAAGGTATGTTATGGTTTGCAAACACATGACAGGAAAATGGGGCAAGCCCTGTTTTATGGTATAAATTGGATGTTTTATGATTTTGATCGCTCGGGAGAGTGTCGTACGTGCAGCAAGCACTTTATGATTTTATTAATCATTACGGGTATATCGCTTTATACATCCTGCTTTCTGCAGGCATAGTCGGCGTTCCGGTGCCGGACGAAACCTTGATGACTTTCGTCGGCTCCTTGACCGCGCCGGGGGGCCCCTTCGCGTTTTCGATGACGCTGTTGGTCATTTATGCGGGGACGATGACCGGCATGATGGTCAGCTACGTGCTGGGGCATCGCGTGGGCAAGCCGTTCCTGTACCGCTACGGCAAATGGTTCAAGCTGACTCCAAGCCGCATCGAACGGGCGGAAGGCTGGTTTCATAAGTACGGGCTCTGGGCCGTGTTCTTCGGCTATTTCGTGCCGGGTGTCCGGCATTTTACGTGTTATTTGTCAGGGGTAAGCGGGGTCAAGTTTTACAAATATTTGTTTTTTGCGGGAACCGGCGCATTATTGTGGTGCACGACGTTTTTGACGCTCGGGCATTTTATCGGCAGTAATTTGGATGAACTGATGAGACTGGTTCACCGGTATATGGGGATGAGCTTGCTGATCGTTGCGGCTGCCGTCCTCATCGGGATTTATATATACTTGCGCATCCGCAAACGGAGAACGGTGCAGTAGACGGCGCTTCGACGCAAAAAAGACCTCGATTCGGCAAGAATCGATGGTCTTTATTTAGTATGCCGCTTGCGCGCCCTAGCGGTCGGCGAACAGTTTGATCGATTGAATCGTGCTTTCCTTCGGATCGATATCCAGCTTAAGAATAGTGCCCTGCGCTTTGTACGAAAGCACGAACGTCGTATTGGAATCGGGCTTCCCGAGGGTGGCTATGGCATCATCGGATTTTTGGCCGAGCCGCACTCCGCCCAGGCCGGGATCGATATCCGCAGAATGGACGTCGACAAATACCAGCTCATCCTTTTTGTTGAAGCCTACCGAGAAGTCGGTGTAATCGTATACGTTGACAGGATCCGTATCGTCATCCATGACGAACTGTTTTTTGGCTTTGCCGAATTTGTTCAGAACCGTAGTTTTGGACGTGCCCAGCTTCAGACCCATCAAGGTCGGCTTTTCCTGCTGATAGGTGTCTTCGGCATTAACCTTCGGTTTGGGAGAAGGCTTGGCTGTCGCGCTTACGGGCATTCCGACGGAAGGATCGGCGCTTTTGACGCTGTTGGCGACCTGCGCTTCGTGTTTGGTTTCTTCCGATGGCGTTGCTGTCGGTTCCGTCGAGGCCGTGCTTGGTACGGGGGCCGTACTTACTGCCGTGATCGGCTGCCGGTAAGCAGACGTCTCCGCAGGCGGTTGAACAATCGGAACAGATGACTTTTGGCAGCCGGATAACAGTATTGCGGAGAACGCAACAGGCACGCAGCTAATTACCGCTAGTAGTATACGTTTGTTCATCGTCATCTTTCCTTTCTTTCATGCTAACATCATATGTAAAGGCAACATCACTTATCATAATGCTTTTGGGCTTCCTCTCACAAGAGTCAAAAGTAGGCAAATTACCTTCCTATTCCATGAAAACGGACAAATTCCATTTTCAAAACGGTGCTTTCACGGCAATGGTAGTCCTTTCAAAGCCTTACAACATTATAGACACCCGAAAGTGCAAAAAAGTTTCACGCCAAAAGACCTAACCCGGTAAATTGGGACTTGAAACCTAGTTGATCAATATGGTACCTTACTCATAATACAAGGGTATGGAGGGTTTTTTATGGAATTGTTGAAGCAGCGGATCTTGGAAGTGGGTGTCGTCGTATCGGATCAAGTATTAAAGCTGGACGCCATTCTGAATCATCAGGTGGATCCGGTGCTGATCGTGGAGATGGGGAAGGAGTTTGCCAGACTGTTTGGGGAGACGAGACCGGATAAAGTGCTCACTGTGGAATCTTCGGGTATTCCCATCGCTTTTGCAACCGCTCTTCAGCTCGGGGTTCCTATGGTATTCGCCCGCCGCAAAAAGACGCTTACGATGGATCAGGATACGTACAGCGAGCGCGTCCCTTCATTTACCAAAGGCATCGTGACGGACATTATGGTATCATCTCACTTATTGAACAAAGGGGAGCGCGTACTTCTCATCGACGATTTTATCGCTAACGGCGACGCCGCCCGCGGTTTGATCCGCATTATCGAGAAGGCGGAAGCCGAACTTGTCGGGGTTGGGATCGCCGTGGAAAAGCTGTTCCAGGCCGGCGGCCGGTCGATTCGCGAGCGCGGCATCCGCGTCGAATCTTTGGCCCGCATCGCTTCGCTTGCAAACGGACAAATCGTGTTTGACTGATTTTTGTCGGATCAATCTTTCCTGAAAACGATTTTTCCTTTATAATGGTTACATGGTATGAGAGGAGGCTGGCATCTATGGGTATTGAAAATGTATCTGTTGACTATTTTATGACCAAGTTGGCTGAAGCGAAAAATCATTTTGAACGTGCGCTCGATTGCAAGCATACAGAATTCGATGATCTGTATCCCTATATGATCGAACACCCGCAATTTTTTTGGTACAAACGCTATGTCGCATGGTCGGAGCTGCTAACTGTCGTTAAACTTTGCACAGAACTTTCTATCGAGTGGGAACAGCAATTCTCCCAGCACCAGGTAGAGTATATTCAGAAGCGGGTCATGTCAAGCAAAGTCCTTGATTTCTGGTTCGAGACGAACGATTCCAAGGAGCATGTCAGCTGAATTCAGTTTTATATACGAAAGAGGCCCGGGGGTTTGCGCCCTCGGGCTTTTTTTTGCAATTTGAAAAAGCCGCGGATGGCGCGGCGGCGCGTCATTTTCATCCGCAGCGGTTTTGGTGTATGCTAATACAGAATGAAGGAAAGGATTTGTAAAGGAGGGTCGCAATGCAATGATCTCGGACGATCAGCTCGATGCATTCAGAGTGGAAAGCACAGTGCTGCGTGTCATTCGCGACGTCAATCCGGGCAACGATGTGAAAGGCATCGTCGTTGCGTGGGACGATGAGAGCGTGCTTATAAGGAAGCAGAACAGAAGAGTCGTAAAGCTGGCCCGCAGCTACGTGTATCAACCTTTTACGGAAGCGAGGCCGCTTGAATATACGCTTCCCAAGGAGCCTGCTGTCCCTGAGGAAGAGTAGTACCGCAGGGACAGGGCATGAGCGTTATGCTAAGTTCTTCTGAACAAACCGTAAGCGGCTGCGGCGGAAATGCTGCCGAGGTCGCTTTCGGCGTTTTCTTGTTTATAATTGGGGTCGTTCACGATTGCTTCGGCTTCGCCTTCCGTGAGCTGCCTTTGGTTGCCCGTATATTTAGGTTCAAGGGCATCGATTTCTTCTTGTTTCATCGGATGTAAACCTCCTTTTGTGTTTATTGTGTATGTTTCGAGCCATTGCCATACAAGTTTTTTTAAGGGATGCAGTTGACTTTGAAGGCGTTGCATGGTATATTAATTTTTGTCGCTGTTAAATGATTTATTCATTTCGGTAACACGCGGTCGTGGCGGAATTGGCAGACGCGCACGGTTCAGGTCCGTGTGGGCTAACCCCCCGTGGAGGTTCGAGTCCTCTCGACCGCATCAACTTAGCAATGAAAAAGCTCTTGAATTTGTCCTTGGACAATTCAAGAGCTTTTTGCATACCTCGAATATGCAATGTGGCGCTCATCACCTGGTCTGAAGAAATTTTCGAGCTATAGTCCAGACGAGCATGCCGACTGAAATTAAGGCTCCTGAATTTGCACCATCACTCGAACGAGATATTCCTCCGGATTACAAATGGTGACCTCATCCAGTAGATATTCCTCGTAAGCGTTGCCGATAACCGTCAGCTTGTGCTTGTCAATGTAGTCAAAAATTTGAGGATATATTTTTTCTGTTTCTCCATAGTCAGCGTGAGCATAACACACCAGATAGTAGCTTTCCGGCATATAGTCTTGCTTGTAGAGGACGGTCTTTAAACGTACAAACATATGCGAGATCATATCGCCGTTTTGATTACGCATATCATCGCAAGGAATAACAACACCATTCGGATACCCTAAGGGGATGTTCTCGGCAAGCAATTGTGACTGGAATTGGATCCACAAATCATCGGAGATCGAGTTTTTCGGATAATACACTGGATTGCTCAACATCAACGGAATTGCACCTTGTTTGATAATTTGTATTCGATTTGTATCAGTATCAATAGACATCGCAAGTTCAATACTGGCAGCACGTTGGAAGATCATGTTTTCCACCCCCCTAAGCTTTAAAATTTCCTGCTTGATCACCTGCTCCTGTTTGCGCAGCAGCTCCAGCGTTCGGGAAGGTGTACGTGTCTCCAGATGTTTCTTGATTTCCTCTAACGGCATACCAAGGTCCTTGAGCGCCTGAATGACGCCAATGATATCCAATTGATTCCGATGATAATACCGATAACCGTTGTCGGCAATGACAGCAGGTTTAAACAACCCTATGCGATCATAAAAAATCAGCGTTTTACGCGCAATACCCGAAACATGCGCAAATGAACTAATCGACAACAGGTCTGAATGATGCATGATTATTTACCCTCCAAAATAATTTTAAAAAACTATTGACTGTATAGTTTCTATACATTCTATAATAGCAACTATCGCTTAAGCGTTCAAACCGTGGATTCACAGGTGAAACAATCAACTAGACATTATTATGAGGGGATAAAATATGATAAAAGACTTCTGCAAAGTGTTCGAGAATATAAAAAAGACACCATACTGACACCGCTTTATTTGCTCGGTGAGGTTGCGCTTGAAGTTATGATTCCGCTTATCATGGCAGAACTGATCGATAAAGGGATAGAGGGCGGCAGCATGAGCATGATTTGGAAATACGGTCTTGTGCTTGTGTTTTTTGCATTGATTTCACTTCTATTTGGAGCAAGCGGCAGCAGTCTTTCACAAGGCCAATGTCAGTTGATTGCTAACGCCCGCGCGGCTATAGCCGATCCGCCTGTTATGATCCTGGATGAGGCGACCTGTTCCATCGATACCCGGAATCCGAAATTCCGAGGCGATTATGGTGCTTGAAGCGGGCAAAATTATTGAACGAGGCAATCATAACGAGCTTATCATGCAGCATGGGGTTTATCGCCAGCTGTTTGTTTCCGGCGTGCATGATATGTTCAGGATTAGTTATATTAAGAATTGAGCATCCGTCGTGATCCGGTGGAAATTCATTGCCAAAGGGGAGAGTCCAGTTGAAAATTTTGGCTGTTTTTTTTCTGTTATTCGGGTTGGAAATCGCGTTAATTCTGACTATGGATTTTTTCATAGGCCTCCCTTTGCGCAGATCGTTGACCAATCTCTTTAACCCCTTTTGGGTTAAAGGATGGGAGGAATTTGTCATTACGCTGCTCTTGTTTTTGTCTTGGGCCGTCTACGCTGTTATTTCTTACAGACAAAGGAGGCGTGTATAGAAAAGCTGGCCCGGAGGTCGACCGCTATATAGTCATACGACGCTATTGCCCGGGGAACCGAATCGTTTGCGAATCGAGAGTACGGCGAGCAGAAACAGAGGAATGGCTACGGAAAAAAGAACATGCAGCGTTTTCAGGGAAAATCTCCCCTGGGCGATGTGTTCCAGATAATTGCTTGCCATCATCATGGACGCAAACATAACGATAATTCCGATCGGAAATACGAGCGGGCCATGCTCCCTGATTTTGAACAGATCCATAGTCCCGATAACAGCGGCGTACATAAAGATCGATATTTTAAAAAAATCCGCAATAATCAAAGTCAATACAACAATTGCGTCCAAGCGTTGGATAAACTCGATAATGTTTACTTTGCCTATCATCGTAAGCAAGGGAAAGGTGGAACGGCCGGCGACATCGACGCCAAGGACAGCGACGTTCAGCAAGGTCGTATAGCTTAGAAGGACGCCGCTGATCGCAATGGCTAACGATCCGCTCTTTGCGGCTTGCTGCGGTCGGTCCAAATAGGGAAGAATCATGGTAAAGGCAATCATTTCGCCGAAAGGAAAAACAAATGTCTGCGTTAGAGCGGTCGTGATGATGGGTTTCCAGCCGTTCTCCAGTACGGGCAGCAAATGATTGAGATCGATGGTGCCGGAAGCCAGAACAGCGAAATTTCCTAAGACTCCCAGAGCAATCAGGATGAGCAAACAAATTTCTGAAGTTCTGGCCAGCACCTCGATACCTTTATGAAGAACGTAAAAAACTCCGCACATCATCAAAGCAACAATCGCGAACAGCGGTGTTTGATCGTAAACGGAAGCGAGCAGCAAATCCCCTGCATCCCTTAAATCTCTTGCAGAGGCATAAATAAAATAAACGACATACAGCAGACCAAGAGGCCAGCCTAAGTATTTCCCAACGATTGCTCTTATATATCCTGTTAAAGGGATATTTAGGAAATTTTTATACATATAAACATGGACAGGAAACAGGCAGAGCCCCATTCCCAAGCCAAGAAGGCTTGCGATCCAAGCATCTTTTTTGGCGTCAAGCCCGAAGCTGACCACAATGGCAGTGCCCAATTCGAACAATACAACCAAGGAAAACAATTGCCATGCAGTGATTTTCTCTTTTTCCATGACATAACGCTCCCCCTTGAGGTCATTTTTTCGCTTTTTTTTCCTCAAACGAATACGGCTTCGTCCTCATGCCGGTATGTCGAATAAAGGATTTCACGCTTACATGAATTTGGCTTTCCGCAAACAATTCCTTCCTCCAGTCTTTTTTAATTTTTTTCCAAGCCTTCTTCTCCTGGCGATTGATAGCTTCCCCAAAAGCAAAAATATCGGATTTTTCGCGTTGAGCCGCTTGGACAGCAGCCAGAACTTCCTTCCTCGTCTCTTCGGACCATGCAGCTTCTAGCTTCTCGACTTCCTTCGGTTCGCTTACATCAACAGGACACTTCATTTCCCCCACATCTCCTTCCTCCCGAATTTTGATCTCGATTATTGGTTTATCATCTCTGATGTTCACTTTTATTCCCGTCTTTGAACGTTTGACCTCGATGCCGATCGCATCTTTTTTATTGCCGCAATCGATGTTGATGATGCTGCTCTTCAACTTGTTCTGAATCCGCAACGCTCCGCGAGCTTCTTTATCATCCATCCAACTTTTCAATTTCCCGTCCTTGAACAGAGCGATTCCATGAATTTGGCCGACGGCCGGAGGCTTTGTATGTTCATTGTTGGATTTGTTTCTTCCCTCTTGGGGATTGCCGCTGATTTCCACCCCGCTTAGGAGGAGTTCGCTTCCTTCGCCGGTTAGCATATTAATCGCGTCGTCGATCTCGACTTTAATGCTCTCCGCCCATAATTTTTCCGATTGCGTCAACTTGCCCGTTTTACTGTTTGCAGGAATTTTTTCGATCGGGGTTATGATGCTAATAATCTGTTCGGCCGTATTTCCTCTGGCTACGAGCACGTTTGTCGTGTCGCGCGGTTCATGATTTCTTTCGAAAAAATCAAAAATATCCCGAACCCCGTCTCTGGCTAGCGTTTCCCCAAGCACAATCAAACGCATGTGTCCGAAAAAGGCTTGCCGCGACTCTTTTTGCGATGCTTTCCGAATCGCTTCGAAGATCGTGCTTCCCGTTTCGGTCACAATCGTCACCGGCAGCGCCCTTCCTGCCCCGGCCCCTCCCATCGATCCCCCCGAAATTTCTGCGGGATTGACCAACTGCAGCGAAATCCGGTATTCCTTTGACTTCGGCGACTGATCGATCCCCATGGCCATCACAAGACCAAGATCTTTGAGTTCCCGACTGTTCCAGCAGCCTGATAAGAGCATGCCGCTTGCGATCGTCACAGTTAGAAAAAGCATTCTAGCTTTCATCAGGATCACCTGCAGGTTGGTTTCGTTCCGCCCGTTTCCAGTCTTTGGAGCCGGGCACCTTCGGGCGCGTCAGAAGTGCCCAGATGGGGAGGCGCAGCACCGCATCCTTTTGATCAGCCGGGATAAACGGAGCAAAAGGGGCCATATACGGAGTTCCGAATGAACGCAAGCTGCAAAGATGGGCGATGATGATAATGCCGATGATCGCGATGCCGAAAAAGCCGAACATGGCGGCGAAAATCATGTTCGCAAAACGGAGCAAGCGTATAGCGGTTGCCAGACCATAGCTTGCTGTCGCAAAGCTGGCGATACCCGTGGTGGCTACGACGATGACCATTGCGGCGGACACGATCCCGGCTTGCACGGCTGCTTGTCCCAGTATAAGAGCGCCGACGATCGATACGGCTTGACCGACCGCCCGCGGCATGCGAATCCCGGCCTCCCGCAGCAGCTCAAAGCTGATTTCCATGATTAAAGCTTCGACAAACATAGGAAAGGGGATACCTTCCCGCTGCGCCGCCAGACTGATGATGAGCGGGGTTGGAATCATTTCTTGATGAAACGTAACGGCTGCGATATAAACGGAAGGTCCCAATAAGGAAATAATCAAAGCCATATATCGTAACAACCGGATCGCGATCGAAATATCATACCGGTTATAGTAATCTTCCGCGGACTGAAAAAATTGAAAAAAACTTGTAGGTGCAATCAGTACGTAAGGCGTTCCATCCACCAAGATGGCTACCCTGCCTTCCAATAAATTTCCCACCACGACATCTGGACGTTCGGTATTATAAATCGTCGGAAAGGGGGTAAACGATTGATCCTGAATCAATTCCTCGATGTAGCCGGATTCGAGGATTCCGTCAATTGTAATGGTTTGCAGCCGCTGTTTGACTTCTTGAATGAGCCGATCGCGTGCAATGCCTTTGACATACATGATAGCTACGTCCGTTTGCGTAACCTCTCCGATCCGGAACGTCTCCAGCCAAAGATTCGGGCTCTTGATTCGCCGCCGGACAAGGGAAATATTCGTTCCTATCGTTTCGCTGAAGCTGTCCTTCGGACCGCGAATGACGACTTGCGTCGTCGGCTCGGAAATCCCTCGCGATTCTCCGCCTCTCGTATGGCCGATAATGGCTTCAGGCCAGCCGTCAATCAGTATCGCCGTATCTCCGGAAAGAATCGATAAAATAAATCCGTTCCAGTCCTTGATCACATTGACTTTTTCAATGGTCAAAGCGTTATTCTTGATGAAATGAAACATGTCTTGTTCCGGAACTGCGCTTTGTTGCACCGCTTCGGCATGATCGATCATTAGAGAGCGCGTCACAAAATCGCTGACCATCTGCTTGTCAGTCAAGCCTTCCGTATAGACTGCTGCAGCGGAAATCTTCACGCTGCCACCGAACTCAAATTCGCGAATTACGATATCCGGGCTATTCCCCGCTTTTTGATTAAGCAGAGCAAGGTTTGTTTTTAAATCCCGGTCAAGAGGGAGGCAATCTGTGTCCAATGCGGTGATTTCGATGTTTGCCCGGTTCGGCTTTGGCTTCGTTTTACTAAATCGATTCCACATAGACATCCCTTCTTTTAACGTTTCTGGCTCGGACTGTAACATTTTTTGCCGCAGTACCCATTTTTATACCTGAATCACAGGTTTCTTGGAAAGGTAAGGAAAGAAGATAATGAAGGGGGTTAGGGCGAAGTTTTTGGGAGGACATGGCGAGATCGACTTTAGACGACATCGCATTGGCGGTCTTTCTGCGGGGATGGCCGGTAGGTGCTTGTCAACGCAGAGAAAGCCTGCAAAAGTGCAGTTTTTTGCTCGCGGATACGCTAGCAACGAAACATTCCTGCAAATGTGCAGGCTTTTTCGCGAATAGTCGAGCTTAAGCCCGTCAGGGGCGGGAATTCCTGCACAATCGCAGGCTTTTCTTCAAAATAGGTCACTGACACCTAAAAAGCCTGCACAATCGCAGTTTTTTGACTTGCAAACCGACTTGTCCCCCACTTTAACTTTTTGTTACTTGGGGTGATTACTGTTATTGTTACTTGGGTTATTACTATTATTACTCGGGTTATTACTATTGTTACTTGGATTATTAGTATTATTGTTACTAGGGTTATTACTGTTATTGTCGTCATGATGATGGCCGTAATGGCCAACAGGGTGATGGGGTTCACATCCCCCTCCGTACCAGCCGCCGTCATCGTTGTTATTGTTATTATTGTTATTACCGCTATTGCTGTTGCTGTTATTATTGGCATTGTTGTTGTTGTTGTTATCCATTTTCATTTTTCTCCTTCGATGGTTTGATTTTTGCATAGGTATATTGTTATCAATAACGCGCAGGGGAATACTTACATATTTTGGGTATGACAGGAGTCTTGTTGCTTTTAGAGCCTACGACTTCTCTAATTGTCCTGACTCCCGGCGCCGCCAACTCATAAATACCAAGGACAATGCAATGACCGTGAGGATAACCCCAAGCCATCGAAATCCCCCGAAGCTGAACTTATCTCCCATTACGATGCCTATCAACAATGAAGATAAAATGGTTCCCATGTATCTAGAAGTATTAAATAGTCCGGATGATACACCGGCCATTTCTTTTGGAGAGCTTTTAAACAAAGCCGCTTGCATACCGACACTGTTCAATCCGTTGCTAATACCGAATGCCGCTAACGCCAAACACACACTGATAAACGGTGAAGTCGGATTCAATGTCACGATCCACACTGACCCGAATGTCATCAGCATTCCAGACATAAGAAGTGCCGGCCGAGGTCCTGATTTATCGACCCATCGTCCTGCTATCGGAGAAGCGACGAGCGAGCACAAGCCTAAGGTTAGCATGAGAATCCCTGTGTGGAACTCGCTGACATGGCGCACCATTTGCAAGTAGGACGGTACCCCGAAAAAGAGAGTGTAAAAAAGTACGTTAACGAGTATGAATTCGACATTGACCCAAGTCATCGCGGGATATTTGGCGAACGTTCGCAAAGGGATAAAGGGGGACGCCGTTTTTAACTCATGTCGTACGAAAACCCCGAGCGCAACGAGGCCAATCAGCCCGACAATGACATCTATTAACGAGATATGTCCGGATGATTTTGCCGACAGCAATCCGACAAGCAGAGCAATCAAAGCCACTGTGAAGAGCAGGATCCCCGGCGCATCAATCAAATCCAACCATTTGCGAAAGGACATGCCTTGAGCAGCGGATGCCGGCGTTTCGTCCTTAGGAATCATCCTCCAAGAGAATAGAAAACTCGCTGCCACGAACGGAATATTGACGAAAAAGATAGCATGCCAATCCCACCAATGAATCAAGACCCCGCCAATAAAGGGGCCGATTGCTGCCGCTCCGGATAGAAATATGGACAAAACGGACAGCGCAGTCCCTTGTTTCTCCGTAATATGAATTCGCACAATGGCCATTCCAACTGCAACCATCATGCTTGTACCTATGGATTGCACGATGCGGAACACGATGAGCCACCCGAAGTTTGGCGAAAATGGAGCTAATAATGATGCAGCGAAGGCTACGACAAGCCCGGTAAGAAATATTTTCCTGCGGCCGAACAAATCGCTGGCTTTTCCCATAACAGGTTGAGCGATAGCACTTGCAATGTAGAAAGAAAAAATAATCCAGGAAACAACTGTAAAGTCAAGGCGGTACACATTTTGCAGTCTTGGAATAGCGACGGAAATCATCGAAGAATTCAATGGGTTGAGCAGTATCCCCAGCCCAACGGAAATCATCAACCACCTGCTGCGAGCATTCATTTTTGAGTTCCCCCTAAAGTGTATTGATGACATCTTAATTGAAATTGATTATTTATTCCAACGCATTTCATGTTATAATTTCATTGACTTGAGGGAATGAATCGGGGTGTGTAATGGAACTTCTTCAACTGCAATATTTTATCGCGGTAGCTCGATTGGAACATGTGACCGAGGCTGCACAAAGTCTGCACGTTACTCAATCGTCGCTAAGCAAAACGATTCAGCGCCTGGAGGAGGATCTAGGGGTCCCTCTATTCGATCGAACAGGGAGGAAGCTGCGGTTGAATGAATTCGGAAGCAGGTTCCTTCGCCGTGCGGAAAGGGCTTTGTTTGAGTTGGAACAGGGGAAGCAGGAGATTAGCGATTTGTCCGGCCCGGAACATGGCACGCTCAAATTGGCGGTGACCACCGCAGGCACGCTGACCAATATCCTTCGGGAATTTCGGAAAAAGCGGCCCCATATTCAATTTCATGTGCAAATGATGACCACGCAGGAAATGGCAGCACTTCTTCATCGAGGAGAAGTCGATTTCTGCTTGTCCTCACCTCCCCTACAAGGGGATGACATCGAATGTCAAATCGTGCACATCGACCCCATCCTCATAGCTGTTCCAATGGGGCACCGGCTGGCAGACCGCAGCAGCGTATCTTTGACGGAACTACAGGATGAATGGTTTGTCGGTGTCAGAAAAGGCCACGGTACTCGCGATTTAATAGACAATGTATGCCAAACGGTTGGATTTGAACCTAAATATGTGTATGAAGGAAATGAACCTGCAAGGCTAAGCGATCTTGTGGAAGCCGGAATCGGGATTGCTTTCATACCAAGCACGGTAAGGAATTCACGGGATCATATCCGATATCTCCAAGTAGAGGAACACGGATTGGTACGGGAGATTGCTTTATTATGGCACAGGAGTCGGTACATTTCGCGGGCTGCTCATGAATTCCGTGAGGTCGTTGTAGACTATTTTGGGGCGATATCCAAACAGATACGAAACAAGGAGCGGTTTGCCTAAGGCAGCAGCTCCTTGTTTTATTATGCGCTCATTACATGCGTGTTTTGCCTCCGTGGAGCAGGGGATTTATGCCTGCATCCTTTGGTCATATTTCAACTTCAGGCGCTTGACATCTTCTTTAGGCGGAGAACCGAACATGCGGGAATATTCACGGCTGAATTGGGAAGCACTTTCATAGCCTACCCGGAATGCCACATCAGCGGCATCCGCCGACTCGGACACTAAAAGGCGCCGTGCTTCCTGCAATCGCAGCTGTTTCTGAAACTGTATCGGGCTCATGCCGGTTACCTCTTTGAAGTGTCTGTGAAACGTAGAAATGCTCATACTGGCTATGTCAGCAAGCTCCTCAATTCGTAAAGGCTTCTCGCAGTTATTCATAATATGTTCGACAGCCTCCCTGATTCGATAGGTGCTGCTTCCTTCCATGGCGATTTGTGCCAGCGCAACTCCATACTGGCCTTGCAGAAGCCTGTATAAAATTTCCTTTGTGTAAATAGGAGCAAGGAACGGAATGTCTTTGGGATTGTCCAGCAAACGCGATAATCTGAGTATCGCATCCAGTAAAGATAATTCCATCTGGCCTACAATCATTGCTCGCTCTGCATGTTCTTGAGAGGTGATTTGAATGTCAGAGTCCTCTAAAACCTCTAAAATTTGATTTTTCGTAAATTCAAGTTTAAAGCTTAAAAACGGAGCGTCGGGGGAAGCTTGAATGACCTGGCCGATCACCGGCAAGTTCATGGACGAAATCAGGTAGTCGGCAGGGCCATACTCAAAACGTTCCTGTGCCAGCAATACTTCTTTCAAACCTTGAGCTATGAAACATAAGGAAGGCTTGTAAACTCTGAAGACGGGCTCGGTCACATTAGCTCGGCGAATAAGAAATAAAGACGGGATAGCGGTCTCGTTAACTCCGTCCTGACCCGAATGACGCTCAATCAGTTTGGCCAGCTCATTCTGCTGTTCATATATACGTTCAGACATGAGATCCATCCTCCGATTATCCTCCTTGTTTTGCGTTCTGTTTTAATTATAAAGCATATGCAGTCTACAGTGTTAGTGCATTGAGAGGATTAGGCAATCATTTAAGATAAATGAGATACCGGTCTTTTTTTCATTTACTGCATAATAAGGTTACGCCCTTTGACCGGTTAAGGCAAGGCCGGGGTGATGAATAATGAAAGAAAGGAAGATCAATCATGCAAAAGCGAAAATTGGGGAAAAGTAGCCTAGAGGTTTCCGCTATCGGGCTCGGTTGCATGGGAATGAGCAGCGGATTTGGTCCGGCATCGGACAAACAAGAGATGATATCGCTGATCCATGCGGCGATTGACCGCGGCGTTACGTTCTTCGATACCGCCGAAATTTATGGTCCATATGCGAATGAGGAGCTGGTAGGCGAAGCGCTTGCCCCATTCAAGGGAAAGGTCGTGATCGCCACTAAATTCGGTATTAAAAGGGTGGATGGCAAGCAGGTGATGGACAGCAAGCCTGAGCACATCAGGCAATCCGTCGAAGGCTCGCTGAAACGCCTTAAAATTGACGCCATTGACCTATACTATCAGCATCGTGTTGACCCCAATGTGCCGGTCGAGGAAGTAGCCGGAGTCGTACATGACCTTATCAAGGAAGGCAAAGTCAAGTATTGGGGACTTTCTGAAGCAGGAGTGGGAACGATTCTCCGCGCACACGCGGTTCAGCCGCTCACTGCGATTCAAAGTGAGTACTCCATGATGTGGAGAAGTCCTGAAGAAGAACTGCTGCCTGCGCTCGAGGAGCTCGGGATCGGCTTCGTTCCGTTCGCCCCGCTGGGCAAAGGCTTCCTTACCGGAGCCATTGATAAACATGCAACATTTGATAAAACCGACTTCCGCAGCATCGTTCCACGCTTCCAACCGGACAATCTCGAAGCAAATCAAGTTCTGGTCGAGCTGATCAAGAAGATTGCCGAAGGGAAAAACGCAACGCCGGCTCAAATCGCACTCGCATGGGTGCTTGCTCAGAAGCCTTGGATTGTGCCGATTCCCGGCACGCGGAAATTGGAGCGTCTGGAAGAAAATCTTGGCGCCGCGGACGTAGAGCTGACTCCCGAGGAACTCATTCATTTGAACGACGCGCTCTCGAAGATCAAGATTTCGGGAGATCGCTATCCGGCAGGTTCGGAATACGCAAATAGAGCGGGCAAATAACGAACCTTTAGGAGGATGCAGTGTGGAACGTCTATGGACGAAGCCGTTTATTTTTATGACTGCAGGGAATTTTTCTCTATTCACTGCATTTTATTTTCTGCTCCCGGCACTGCCGCTGTTTATCAAACAAATGGGCGGCAGCGAAGCGCAGGTCGGACTATCGACGGGGGCGTTTATGCTGTCTGCCGTTATTTTTCGCCCGATCGTCGGCGGGCTGCTGGACCGGTTCGGCAGGCGCCCTTTTATCATCTGGGGGCTGCTTCTCTTCACTTTGGTGATGTATATGTATAGCTGGATCGGCGGGATTATCGTTTTGCTGGGGCTCAGAATTTTGCACGGGATGAGCTGGGCTTTTTCCACAACCGCCGTTTATACGACGATTACGGATATCATCCCGTCCGACCGCCGCGGGGAAGGGATGGGGTGGTTTAGCACGGCCTCGACCATGGCTATGGCGATCGGTCCGATGCTTGCCATCTGGATTACACAGAACGTGTCATTCCACGCTCTGTTTCTATTTGCCACCTTCCTTTCTACCGTAGCGCTGCTCCTGATGTTTGGAGCAAAAACCACTTTCCGGCCGCAAGCAGGCGCAAAGAAGATCGAGCTTTTCGAAAAATCGGTCTTGCCCGTCACAGCATCAGTCTTTTTTATGTATATCGCGTATGGCGGCATTACCGCCTTTGTCCCGCTGTTCGCGAATTCGATCAAAGTCAATTCCGGCGCGTTCTTTCTGGCCTATGCCGCTACACTTGTCCTGAGCCGTCCCATTTCGGGAAAACTTTCCGACCGGTACGGGCAGACGTTTGTCATCATACCGGCCCTTGCGATTACGATTTCCGCATTGCTTGCCTTGAGCTTCTCGACCGGATTGCTCGGGGTGCTCGTTTCGGCGGTGCTGTACGGTATCGGTTTCGGTTCCGCGCAGCCGGCTCTTCAAGCGGCAACGATACGTCTTGCCAATCCGGAGCGTAAAGGGGTCGCCAATGCTTCTTTGTTGACGGCTACCGACCTCGGCATCGGGCTGGGTGCGATCGTGCTAGGCTGGGTTTCCCAGTACACCGGCTACCAGGTTGTGTTCATGGTCAGCGCTGTGTCGGTCGCGTTGTCCTTGCTGCTATTCACTGTCTTGGTCAAAATGCATAGCGCAGGACGATCTCTTGACTTAGAGTTAACTCCAGAGAGTAAACTACCTATGAATGAGACAATTTCTAACGGGAAGTGAGGAACTGCGAAATGGAATATGTGAAACTTGGAAATACCGGCTTGGATGTATCGCGTTTTTGTCTTGGCTGTATGGGCTTTGGGGTAGCAGAGAGATGGGTTCATCCGTGGGTAATTGATGAAGAGCGCAGCCGTCCTATTATAAAAAAAGCTCTGGAGCTTGGTATCAATTTTTTTGATACGGCGAATGTGTATGCAGACGGAACAAGCGAGGAAATCGTTGGACGGGCTCTCAAGGACTATGCCAATCGCGATGAAATTGTCCTCGCGACTAAGGTTCATTTTCGCATGCATCAAGGTCCGAACGGCGCCGGTCTTTCCCGAAAGGCCATCATGAGTGAAATTGATAAGAGTCTTAAGAGGCTGGGGACCGATTATGTAGACCTTTATCAAATCCATCGCTGGGATTACAGTACGCCTATTGAAGAAACGATGGAAGCTTTGCATGATGTGGTGAAGGTCGGGAAGGCGAGATACATCGGTGCTTCTGCCATGTACGCGTGGCAGTTTTTGAAAGCGTTACATGTGGCAGAGAAAAATGGGTGGACCCGCTTTGTATCGATGCAAAATCATTTAAACCTGATCTACCGCGAAGAGGAGCGGGAGATGCTGCCGCTTTGCAGGGATGAAAAAATCGGTGTAGTCCCGTACAGCCCGCTTGCGTCAGGAAGATTGACGCGTGATTGGTCGGAATCAACACATCGTTCCGAGACCGATCAAGTACAGAGATCTAAATACGACGCGACAGCCAATACGGATCGATTGATTGTGGAGCGCGTTGCTGCAATCGCAGAACAACGCGGCGTTTCCCGCGTTCACATCGCACTTGCCTGGCTGCTGCAGAAAGAACCGGTAACAGCTCCCATTATTGGTGCTACGAAAATCTCTCATCTCGAAGATGCGGCAGCTGCTCTTTCGGTTAAGTTAACACCTGAAGAAATTGTGTCGCTGGAAGAGCCGTATGTTCCTCATCCGGTCATTGGCGCACTTTGATACAAAAACGACAAGAATGCACTGCCATTTGCGCCGGGCGTTCTTGCTTTACCGGGCACTCATCGGCGACCGCGGAAAGTTCGTCGCAAATCCTCAACCCACTTGTCCGGAACTTCCCAAGGGATGAAATGCCCGCCATGTTCGTGGGCTGCGATGTTGACATGGTTATACCAAGGAGCGCGATCACTGTCGAGAAAATTCCGCACGCGATGTTCGGTCGTGATACCCGGCGGATTTTCGTAGCCCACGAAGGTTATACCGGTTGGCGCCTCTATGACAGGCCAGCGATCATGAGCGGGTGTCCATGGATAGCGGTTATTGTTTGCATAGACGCGCATTGAGGTTTCGATGGCGTTGTTGACCCAGAATATAGTTGCGTGTGTAAGGATGTCGTCCTTCGAAAAGACATTTTCGACGCTGCCGTTATTATCGCTCCATTTGGCCCATCGTTCCAAGATCCATGCGAGCATTCCCACCGGCGAGTCGTTTAGCCCTTAGGCGAGTGTGCCGGGATCAAGAACGTGCACGGCGAGATGAGACGCAAAACGGCGGTCAAACTTCATAGAGCTCGTCGCTATATTTGTGCCCCAGTTGGCCGGTCACGAGAGCGCCTACATCGCATCCCCCTGCCGCGTATTTATCATAGCCGAGAATATCAGTCATGAGTATATGCCAAGATCGGCGATTTTCCAAAAGTTCATGTCCGGGTTGTTTGGCAGCGGCGCCGAAAATCCGAAACCGGGAAGGGACGGCACGATAACGTCGAAGGCTTCGGCCGGATCACCCCCGAATGCGCCGGGGTCCGCTAGCGGATCAATGACCTTGGACCAATGCCAAAATGTCCAAGGCCAGCCATGGGACAGGATCAATGGTATCGGGTTCGGTCCCACGCCAGGTTTGCGCATAAAGTGCACAGGAACTCCGTTAACATTTACTTTATAGTGTTCGTAGGCGTTGATCGCATTTTCGGATTTGCGCCAGTCGAACTTGTTCACCCAGTAGTCGACGAGTCCCTCAAGATAGTTCCGGTTAACGCCGTAAAACCAGTCATCATTACCGGCATCAAGGGGCCATCTGGTGGACTTTAAACGATTGTGGAGATCGGCAAGCAACTCATCCGATACGCGGATCGGACTCGGTTCAAGCGCAAAACGAGCTGTTGTCATAAGTGCAGGGCGAAAAAAGCTTGACGCAGTTGAATAATAAAAGTTATTCTGGATAAGAAAAGTCTTTGATCAAGGTGGATGATTTCGCATGAAATATTCAAAAGCGACGAACTATGCCCTTCACACAATGCTTTTTCTTGCGGCAGCCACCACGAATAAACCTGTCGGCGTGCAGCAGTTGGCGGAGCGGCAGGAGGTATCGCCTACGTATCTGTCCAAAATATTGACTAAGCTGGTCAAAGCGGGAATGATTGAATCTGCTTCAGGGGCCAATGGCGGGTATAGGTTAAAGCGGAATTGGGAAGAAATTTCGTTCCTTGATATTATTTATGCCATTGAAGGCACAGCCTCCTTATTCGATTGCGGCTTGAACCATGGTCCGGAATGTTTGATTCAAAAGGTGATGGTATCGGCGGAAGAGGGAATGGAGAATTTTTTGAGAAAGCAAAAATTGTCCGATCTTGCCAAAAAAATAACGGTGGTTCAGTGAACCGCGGCTATTTTTTTAGCTTAATCATAGATATAAAATGTCTTTAAAATCTTTATTTTTTGATCGTAAGGCATATAAATAATGAAAAGAGGATGCGTATCATGACAAACGATTTTTTTAATGAATCGATTTGGGAGAAAGCTTGGAAGGAAGACCCGCATACGGGAGTCAACAAGATGAAAAATGCCGGAATTGATGCAGCGCGCGCTTTTGACCATAAGGCAAAATCGTTCAACGAGCAGACGTTCAATGCTGAGGGAAGACAGCGGGCAAGACGGATTATGAATTGGCTGGAAGGACAAGGCGTGATTTTCAAAGATGCCTCCATTCTGGACATTGGAGCCGCCTCGGGCGGATTTACGGTACCGTTTGCGGAGAGAGGGGCCCATGTTACTTCCGTGGAGCCTTGTCTTCCCTTGGTCGAACTGCTGGAGGAAAATATAACGGGACTGACGAACGGGAAGGTCGAGGTTGTCACTGAACCATTTGAAGATATAGATATTCAGGCAAAAGGATGGAGGAACGCCTTCGATTTCGTATTTGTATCCATGTGCCCGGTCATTGCCGATTGGGAGAGTGTGGAGAGGGTGCTGAGCTGCGCGCGGCAATTTTGCTATATCAGTATGACCGCAGGTTCCAGGGAGCACAGCTTGCTGAGTGAAATTTGGCCGTTGGTCACCGATCAGCCCATGAAAAACGAACATTTGGAGATGGCTTATTTGCTCCATTTGCTGTATCTCAAAGGCTATTCCTACGAATCGCTGGTAACCCGCGAGATGAAAACGACGGAGACAACCAGAGAGATGGCGCTCCAGGAGGTTATGGAGTGGCTGAGAATTTATAAACTGCCTGCGGATGAGCGGAACCGGGCAATCGTTGCCGAGTATTTGGAGCGGACTTATCCGTCGGACAAAGTGGTCATCCGGCAGGGCGGGCGTTACGGCAAGGTGCTGATTCGATTGCAGGATCAGAGTATGTACACAAGAGAAAGTCTGTAAAATTTACTTGCGAATCGGCAGCGCTGAGAAAGTCTGCAGACGCATGAAGACATGAAAAAACGCTAAGCCTGTCATGCTCGAAGGTTTAGCGTTTTTTTGCGTGCTTACAAATCCAATTGCAGTTTGCGCGTATGCAACATACCGTCCAATCCGGTAGGATCTTGGCCGACTTTAAACCGTACGAACGACTCGGCGTGCTCGGATGTGCGAATCCGCAGCGGCTTTGTTTCCATGTTCACGAGCTCCAGCATGACTTCAGCGACGGATTCCGAAGTTTGCGGTACGGAGTTGCGTTTTCTGAACATGTCGATATACCTGTCCATAACGGGCTTGTATTCATCGTCCCGGAGGCCGCCGGATTTGTCTGCGTGGGCTAAAGCGGTACTGACGAAGTTCGTTGCAATCGCCCCGGGCTCGAGCAAAGTGACGTCGATATTAAAAGTCGGCTTATAGTAGGTAGCGAGGCTTTCCAACAAACCTTCCACGGCAAACTTGCTTGAGCAATAAATTTCATTCAAAGGCTGACCGACTAGCCCGCCGACACTGGACGTTGCGATAATGTGCCCGGCCCCGGCTTTGCGGAGAAGGGGAAGTCCCGCGCGAATCGTATGCATAACTCCGTAGACATTCGTATTAAAGATGTTTTGGATTTCTTCAAAAGAGGCCTGGCCTAACGTGCGCAAAATGCTGAAACCCGCATTGCAAAAGAGGACGTCCAAATGCCCGTGGTTTTGCTCGATAACGGCAAATGCCCGCTCCAGCGATTCCGGCTGCGTCACTTCCATTTCAAGAAAATGGAGATTGGCTTGGTGGCCGTGCAGCTCCCGATCGCGCTCGACATGGCGCGTACCCGCGTAGACAGTCCAACCGTTGCTCGCAAAAAGCAAAGCGGTCGCTAATCCGATCCCTGAGGAGGCGCCTGTGATGGCAATAATTTTATTCATGTACGAACACTCCCATTGTTCATATTCTTAATTGTTTACAAACTAAATAATATATCAGTTAAACAAACAATTCAAGCAATAAAAAAATCCCAACAAACAAATGTTGGAATTACAGCGGCAACTTCTCCAAAAGCCGTTTCAAGGCAATTAGTTCATCAGCCGAATAGTTGGCAAACAGGTTTTCGATTTTTTTATTGTATGCTTTTAAAATCTCATTTATTAATTCGCCGCCCTGATCGGTCACTTGAATCGACAAGCTTCTGCGGCTGGTGGGATGAGGCTTGCGGACGATGAGGCCTTGCTTCTCCAGTTTATCCAGCAGTTGTGTAACGGCGCCCCGGGTCAGGCCAAATTCGTCGGCAATTTCAACGGCCATGCAGTCCGGATGTTTACGCAAAAATTCCAGCGTATACATCATCACGGGGGATATATGATAGCTTGGAAGAACTTGAGTGAGATAGGATGTGAGCGCGTTTTTGATTTCGCGAAATTTGTATATAATCAGTTGTTCATGCTCCATGCGAAGTCTCCCTTGTATTGTTTAGTATCTATACATTATAACAACAGGCTGGTTAAAATACACCCCGGTTTGCGCTGATGGGGGGAAGACCTGTGAAAGTCAGGCTGCCCAGAAGTCCACTCGTCAGGGTCGGTCGCCCCAACTGGCTGGTGACGCGAAGAAGCCTGCGAAAGAAAGTCGGGCTGTCCAGAGGCCCGTGCGCCAGAACTGGTCGCACCAACTATCCAGCACCACACATACCAAAACCTGTCACACCATCTGCTCAGAAGCCCACATGTCAGAAACTGTCGCACTATCTGCCCAGCCCCCCACACCAGAGCCAGTCGCGCCATCTGCCTGGTTGCACGAAGAAAACCTGCAAAAGTGCAGTTTTTGCCCGATGGAAACGCTGGCCACGACAAATTCCTGCAATTGTGCAGGCTTTTTGCTGCGAACAAGGGCTTAGATTCATTTTCATCAAAAATTCCTGCACAATCGCAGGCTTTTCGCCAAAACGAACCATTTTTGCGCAAAAAACCTGCACTTTTGCAGGTTTTTCCTCTGTCAAAGCCGCCGTATCCCCACTTCAGCGTCGCAACCCTTACAGGAGAGGCGTGGGTTGGAGAAGAGGGGCTGCATCCCCCTCGGTTTTTCTAGCCCGTCGCATCCCCTCCGGTTCCGCTGGCTCGTAACCGACCGTTGCTATGCAGCGCAACACTACGCGCTGGGTAATGCGCTCGGTGCGTGTTTTGCTGGTCGCCTATTGACGAAAGAGATTTTGCACGAGGATAACCATCATTTCATCTTGATGCAGCAGGTGTCGACGGGCGCCTGTTAGCTTTTATACGGATTTTGCCGGATCATTTGGATGAGATTTGCTGCGGCGGGCGGCAGCGGTTCGTTATTAAGCGTGCAGATGGCGATCGTATTTTGCAGGTGGATGTCTTCGACGTACACCCGGCACAATTGTCCGCGTTCCACATGTTCCCGCACTACCAGCGAAGAAACGAAGTTCGCGCCGTATCCGGCAATGACCGCTGTAATAGCTTCATGCAAGCCGTTAAATTGCAGATTGATTTTAGGTGCCGGAGTGTTATAAGTTCGGCAAAGAGCCAGCAATCTTTCCCGTGTCGAACTTCCTTCCTCGCGCATGACGAAAGGTTCCTTCATCATTTCGAGCAAGGAAACGTGCCGGTTCGCAAACCGGTGATTCGGCGCAACGACAAACCACAATTCATCCTGAAACAATTCTTCGGTCTGAACGGTGTCCGGGTATTCTTCCGGCAAACCTCCATAAATGGCCAAATCGACATCGACATTCAAAAGCTGCCTGAGAGCGTCGCTAGAATTGGTCGTCGTAATCGTCATTTCGACCTGCTCATATTGTTGTTTGAACTTTGCAATCCAGGTAGGTATCAGGAAATGGGCGGGCAAATAGGTGGCGGCCAATCGAATATGCCCGTTCGAGCCGCTGCGGTATTCGTGGGCGAATTGTTCGATTTGCTGCTCAACCGCAAAAAGCCGCTTGGCGAGCACCGCGATTTTCTCACCCGCGTCCGTTAAAGAAATTCCTCTTCCTTGCGGCTTTAACAGCGTCAGGGAGAGCTCTTTTTCGAATTTTTTGACTTGTGCCGTAATGGCCGGCTGGCTTATATTCAATAGTTCCGAAGCTCGCGTTACGCTTCCGGTCGAGGCGATTACGTGAAATAAACGCAGTGCATGCAAATTCATACGGTAGATCATCCTCGCATTAAATCATATATTTTAATTATGAATCGGGTGAAAAGATATATTTTATTTATAACATATGTTCCTCTACAATGAAATCAGAAAGTCAAATCTCATATAGAGGAGCGATCGTTATGAGTCAAACGAATTTGTGGGATCAAGTGGACCGGTACATTGTGGAGCGCCTTATTCCACACGATTCCGTGCTGGAGCAAGTATTGTCGGCCAATCGGCAGGAGCGTCTTCCGGAGATCGACGTAACGCCAAACCAAGGGAAATTGCTGCATATATTTGCTCAAATGCAAGGGGCACAACGAATTTTGGAAATCGGCACTTTGGGAGGCTACAGCACGATCTGGCTGGCAAGAGCATTACCTGCGGACGGAAAAATCATTTCGCTTGAACTTGATCCGCGTCATGCCAAAGTAGCGCGCGCCAATATATCGCTGGCCCAATTGGACGGGACTGCCGAGATTCGGGAGGGGAATGCCATGGATTTGCTGGCCGAGATGGAGGAAGAGAATACGGCGCCCTTCGATCTTATTTTTATCGATGCGGATAAGCCGAACAATCCGGGCTACCTGAAATGGGCGCTCCGGTATTCGCGTCCGGGCACGGTCATTATCGGAGATAATGTCGTTCGCGAAGGCGAGATTATTAATGAGCATAGCACCGATCCGCGCGTCAACGGAGTAAGAAAGTTCTACGATCTGCTGGCTGAAGAACCGAGGATTACCGCTACCGCCATCCAGACTGTCGGCTCCAAAGGGTACGACGGCTTCGCAATAGGAATCGTAAATCGCTAAAAAGCCGGCAGCGCTACAGGCTAGAGCTGGTCGCACCATCTGCCCAAAAGCCCACCCACCAGAGCCAGTCATACCATCCGCCCAGCCCTCAGGCTAGAGCCGGTCGCATCATCTGCTCAGAAGCCCACACGCCAAAGCCAGTCGCGCCATCTGCCTGGTTGCACGAAGAAAACCTGCAAAAGTGCAGTTTTTGCCCGATGGATACGCTGGCCACGACAAATTCCTGCAATTGTACAGGCTTTCTGCTGAGAACAAGGGCTTAGATTCATTTTCATCAAAAATTCCTGCACAATCGCAGGCTTTTCGCCAAAACGAACCATTTTTGCGCAAAAAACCTGCACTTTCGCAGGCTTTTCGCGAAGCGCACGTGCTGCCGGCGGTGCGCATTATGGGCATTTGAAACCTGACTGTCCCCGGTTTCGTATCTAAAGTAAGATGCTGCGCATCCGGCAGGCAATGATGATACCAGCCAACGCCAACACCAACATCAGCACCAACGCCGGCGCGGAAAGGAGGATACGGACAATGATGGAACTGACGATCGATGTGTCGCTAATCGTATTGCTGCTCGGCTTAAGCGGGCTTGTGGCCGGTTATTTTTATGATGTCCGTCCCTCTCCCTTTCCTGACCCGAAAGCCGGCGATGCCGGCATGGCTGCCCGCATCGTGCAGAGCACGACACTTGCTGCCGGCGCAAGGCTGCTGCGGGTGCGCAGAAAAATTCCCGTTAAGCCTGCGAAAGGGCGGGGACGGGCGGACGAGGACGCCGCATCTTTCGACTCATTCATGAACGACGAGTACGTACACATGAATCGAGGAGGAAATAAAAATGAATATACTGCTTCAACCGATCGTCGAATTGTTGAATATAGCGCTAACATCGCTTCACAGCTTCACGCTGGACTGGGGAATCGCAATTGTACTGCTCACTTTGCTGATCCGATTGCTGCTGTTCCCGTTTAGCCTAAGGATGGCAAGGCAGCAGATCAGCCAAGCGAAAATGCAGCCGGCGCTGGCCGAGCTGCGCGGCAAATTTGCCGGAGATAGTGCCAAACTGGCGCAGGAAACGATGGACGTGTACCGCCGCTTCGGCGTCAAACCGGTTTCAATGATCGCGATGTCGCTCATTCAGGCTCCTGTTTTCCTGAGCCTGTACCGTCTGTTCGCTGCGCATGGCGCGACCATGACTTCGCAGATTTTGCCGTGGATGTCCACACTCGGCGTGTACGATCCGCTGCATATTCTTCCGCTCGTCTATGCGCTGGTTACCTTCGCCAGCATGCTGATTCCGCTGACGAGCGAAGCGGCCGCAGCGGGATCGCTGCTCAGCCGGGTCGGGCTTCCGCTCATGATGACCGTCGTCATGACAACGGTCATCTGGCTGACGCCATCGGCGGTCGGATTGTACTGGACGACGAACTCGCTGATTGCCATTGCGGAACGTGTCTTTTTCCGGACTGCTGTCGGCAAAAGATGGGTGATGCAAGGGGTTAAGCTGCCCTCGGCGCTCGCATAGCGTGGTTGACCGACCGCCGTCAAGCAGCGTAACACCGCCAGCTCCCAGCGCGCGGTCCGCTCAACGCAAAAACACCCCGCTCGCCATGGCATGGCAGAGCGGGGTGTTTTTATCAGCCGCAACCTTTTGTCTTATTTATGTAAATAATTCAGCAAAGTGCGCAATTTTTTTTCGGCCGCCCCAGGGATTCCCTCATGCCCGAAGTAGCGGTGCACCGATATTTCTTTCGAGCAATTCAAGTGATTGTAGACGGCAAAAACCGTAGAAGGCGGCGTAATCTCGTCGATCAGGCCGATGCTTATCCATGTATGGCAGGTGATCCGCGGAGCGAGATTCATGATGTCAAAGTAGGCAAGGGTTTGCTTCGCTTTTTGCTCGATGGCCGGGTCGCCGTTGCGGCGGAAATATTCGTTCAGCTCGTGGTACGGGCCTGCCGGCGTGATGTCGATCGCTCTTTCGAAGTGCGACAAATACGGATAGTCCGCACAGGCGACGACAGGTATGCGAGAAAGAGCTGCGGCCGCCAGCGTCAGGGCTCCGCCCTGGCTTCCTCCGGCTACACCGACCCGCGCGGCGTCCACTTGATCCATGGAAGCGAGCACTTCGACGGCTCTGACGGCATCCATGTATACGGCGCGGTAGTAGTATTCATTGGGATTCAAAATCCCTTTCGTCATCCATCCCGTTGTATGGCCGTTGGAGGACACGATGTTGTCCTGGCTGTTGCCGTGCTGTCCCCTGACGAACATTTGCAGGGCGGCATACCCGTGCAGAGCCGCGTTGACCGTATCGTGCAGATTGCCTTCAAACGCCCAGTTGTAGCCGTGATACATGACGAGGCCGGGATGAGGCCCCTCTCCCTCCGGCAAGGCGAGCCAGCCGTCAATGTGAGCTCCGGCAAAGCCGGCAAATTGAATCCGGTAGACCCGCGCTCCCTTCACTGGATAATCATAGGGCGCCAAATCGTATTTAAGCGGCACCAGCTTTAATTCGGCCTGCGCGCCAGCCCAAAAATCATCAAAATCATGCGGCCTGGTCAGATCCGGCTTATACGTTTTCAATTGCTCCAAAGGCATATCGTAAGGTTGTCCCAATTAAGCTTACCTCCAATAATTTTAAGCTGGATGATGCATCAGTCATGCATCTTATTTATTCTAGCACGACTGGCTAACCGGCGCATCAAAAATGAAAACCCGCAGATTTCAGGGTTCTAGTAGTCTGCAACTCCAGCCACCAGACTCCCAGTAGTGTAGCAGACGTGGAAGTTCGAGTCTTTCTTGACCTTAACAAGCGAAGCCCTTAAGAAAGATCCGGAGGGTTTACCCAATAGAAAAACTGAAGGCAGCGAGCGTATATTGCCGATCTTGCTGTTTTTCTTATTGACACCTGCTGAAAATTGCAGTAGCCTAATATTGACTGAACAAATCAATCAAAAAACCGGACCCGTCGAAAGGAGCCATGAAATATGACCACCGGACAATGGATTGACGGATCATAGATGCGCAATTTGCAGCGATGTCGAAATCATTGAACCAATCGTCATTGATTGCGTGATTTTTTTTGCTCAATCGTTGACTGAATTAGTCAATCATAAATTAGGAGGATAAATGATGAACTTGAATAACGAACAAAAATGGGGAAAAGCTTTGGTGATCGGAGGCAGTATTACCGGGCTGCTGACTGCAAGAGTGCTTTCGGATTATTATGAAGAGGTTCAGATCGTGGATAAAGACGAGTTTCCCGAAAAACCGGAGGATCGTCTCGGCACTCCGCAAGCCTTTCATCCCCATCGCTTCACATGGCGCGGCAAAACGATTACAGAGCGCTTTTTTCCGGAATATGAGAATGAATTATTGGCTCTGGGAGCTCCGACGTCTCTGAACAAGACTGTTTACCAGATGAATCAGTATGGAAGCATAGTCATGCAATACCCGCGGAATGATATCAAGTTTAGCAGAGCGGTGCTGGAGTGGGTCATTCGCCAACGCGTGGAGAAAATTCCCAATGTTCGTTTTCTTTCGAAACATGACGTGCTAGGGTTGTTAACGTCGTCCGACCACACAACTGTCACCGGCATCCAAGTACGTGAACGCGGGCAATTCATACAAGAAAAAACGCTGACGGCCGATCTCGTAGTCGATGCCAGCGGGCGCTCCTCCAAACTGGCGGCTTGGCTTGAAAAATCGGGGTATGATGTGCCGAACCCGGACATTCTGAAAACCGCTCTCGGCTACAGTACCCGCCGTTACAAGGTCCCTTCCGGCGCAGCGCATATTACGGAAAAATGGGATGTCATCAATATCGCCGGTCAGCCTGCCAAGGGCACATCCGCAGGAATTTTTTCCTTTATTGAAAACAATATAGCGGAGCTGCTGCTTTATCATCCAGGGGGACACTTTCCTCCTGCGGATGCTGAAGAGTACGAACAGGCAGTTGCCCAACTCCCTAATCCGATCATTGCGGAAATATTGCAAGAGCTTGACCCGATTACTGCCCCCAAAAGTTACCGTGTGCCTGAATTATATCGCAACCGCTATGAAAGAATGAATCGTTGGCCGTCCGGATTGTTGGTACTGGGAGATGCGTTCTGCATATTTGATCCGATTTTTGGGCAGGGAATGACCGTTGCCGCGATGGAAGCGGAGGTGCTGGCAGCCAGTCTGGCCGATCAGAAAAACGATCCCAAGCCCGGTTTCGAGCAGAGAACGCTACAAAAGTTTCAACATGTCATCGAACCTGCCTGGTGGTTGAATTGCGCTACGGACTTGCAATGGGAAGGTGTCGAATATGCGGCTTCCGAGCCTCTGAAAGGAATTTCTTTTGGTATGAAGTACATGGATCTGCATCTCAAATATGCAACAATGGAGCGCAATTTTGAGCTGTACGGGCTGTATTGGGCAGTAAATACATTGTCGGTCTCGCCGCGTGAAATGTTGAATCCGCACATTGTTACGTCAGTGCTTTCCGCATCTGCCGAAGGCCAGCAGCTGCTCGCCGAGCTTTCGCAGCAATACGATCAGCCGCTCCAGCAAATATTGGATGAGATTTTACCCAGCTTTTCCGGGATACCTGTTGAATCGATGAGGCCGTAGTTTTCGACTATCTGAAATGGTATACTCATAAGCGAACCCACCCGCAATCGTTCGATATTTCAGCGCAAAGGAGTAATTGATCGTTGGCGCCATTAAATGAAGATCAACTGCATCAAATTCGTGATGAACGCAAAGAACAAATTATAGCTGCAGCCGTTAAAGTCTTTGCACGACGGGGCATCGCCGGAACGAAAATGAGTATGATCGCTGCGGAAGCCGGAATCAGTCACGGATTGCTTTACCACTATTTCGATTCGAAAGACGAGCTTTTCACTACGCTCGTTCATGGGGCCATGATAGAAGCTGAGGCCGAAATGAAGAACGTCTATGGTCTGCCGGGAACGCCGATCGTTAAAATAAGAATGTTGACTGAGAAAATACTCGATGAAAGCGGAGCGCCATATTTCATGCTAATCCATCTGGCTCGTACGTCCGAGGGCGTTCCCGAGAAGGTCAAACAGCTCATCGAAAAGTATTCTATGCAGGCTTTTGTCGAACAGCTTCGTCCGTTATTCATAGAGGGACAGCGTACGGGAGAAATTGCGGCAGACGATCCTGATGAGCAAATCTCCTGTTATTTATCGGTGCTTAGCGGACTAATGATATTGGATATGCAGCAACTGGGAGGCTATCGAACGCCTCAGGTCGACATGTTATTACGGCTTGTAACCCGTGAACCGGAAAGCTGATCGGCTATGGCGTAAAGCAGACCGAATACGCTGAAGATCATCACTGCGCTGCCGATCTTTAAGTCGTACCCGCGAATAAAGTAATCGTCATACATGTAATGAAAATGAGCCCCCGTCTATGCCGCCCAAAATAATATAAAGCGTAACTCGGGCGGCCAGCGGCTTTACGCGTGTTCCGTGGAGGTTCGAGTCCTCCCGACCGCACCATTTCATCAGCAACAGGTTTCTGATCTGCTTTTTCTGGCAGAGTAGGAACCTTTTTGTTGTTTACAAATTTTGATTGATTTTAGTTAACAATTCTTTGAGGGTCTGTTGTTCATCATCGGAAAGGGATTGAAGTATTACATCCTCCACCCGTTGAAAGGACTGTTCGAAGGCTTCGATTAGTGCAACGCCTTTCGGCAGAACATAAATATTTTTTTGTCGCTCGTTATGGGCTGGAATTTTACGTTCGATGTATCCCTTTCTTTCAAGACCTTGAAGCATGCTCGTAATGCTCGCTCCGCGTACATGGAAATGATCGGAAAGGTCCTTTTGAATTAAGCCCTTCTCTTGATGATTAAAAATATAGTCAATCATCTTTCCTTGCTGAGCATTTAATCCCAGTTCTTTTATGCTCTGATCAGCTCGTTTCTTTAACTTCATTCCGATGAGCTGCAGCAAATCCAGGTAGGGTGTATCTTGCTTGGTATCCATTAAGGTTCTCCCCTCTTGCTCTTGAACTGTTATACTTCTAATTGTCAGTAATGGAACTATATAAGGATTTAATGGGCTTGTCAACAGGTGTGAATATAATTAGATTATTGACAGTTAGACATCTAAGTGTTAAAGTTCGAATGAAGAGAGGGGCTATTATATACCCTTATCTTTGATGGGAGAAAATATGAAAGTTGGTAAAATACACATGAATAATTTAAAAGGAAAAGTAGCGATTATTACTGGATCTTCCAGAGGAATTGGACGTGTCATAGCCGAGCAGCTATCTGATTTAGGTGCTAAAGTGACCATAAATTATTCCAGTAGTCCGGAAGAAGCAGCAGCGGTGGCAGAAGGCATTATTCAAAAAGGCGGCGATGCGATAGCGGTTCGTGCTGATCTCAGTAAGGTTAATGAGATCGAGGAAATGTTCGTAAAAACACTAGCCGAGTTCGGCAGAGTGGATATTCTAATCAATAATGCGGCAGTGATGATAACCAATCCCCTTGCCGAGGTAACAGAGGCTGAGTATGATAAACAATTCGCAGTTAATGTCAAAGGTATCTTCTTTGCTTGTCAACAAGCAATGAAACACATGGGGGAGAACGGAAGAATCGTTAATATCTCCACAGCTGGGACAAAACTAATATTTCCTGAAATGAGTGTATATACGGGTACAAAAGGGGCGGTTGAACAACTCACTCGTCAGCTCGCGATGGAATTCGGTCCTAAAAAAATTACCATTAACGCAGTAGCACCAGGTCCTGTTTCCACCGAACATTTTAAAGTGGGGAAAACGGAGGAAGAAATCGAATTCATGAAAAGCATGAGTCCATTTGGCCGTATCGGTATGCCGGAGGATATCGCAAACGTAATTGAGTTTCTGGTCAGCGATAAATCCCAGTGGGTTACTGGTCAAACCTTGCATGTAAATGGAGGACTTAATTAAAGCTTTTCATATAAAAATCGTACAGCGCATTACGTGGACTTCTTCAAGCCTTGTGGTGTCTGAAAGAGACGGAAAAACCCGCGAAAAACCTTGATTCTACAAGGCTTTTCGCGGGTTTTATGTTCCTCATCTTTGACTTGTTTTCCGCTTGTTTCCCAATCGCGTACGCGTTTTAGCATCCTGTATGTGGCATCTTACATGAAATAAGGATATAATACATAGTATAGATTGTACAACTTTTTACAAAGGGGATGAACGTTCGTGGAAAGAACAATTACAGCTTCTCACTCAGGCAGCTTTGCTCACGTGCTGCAGACATTCGCGTTATCGCTGCTGGTTTCCTTTATCGGAACGTTGATCGGCGCCCTGGTCGTTCCTGCGGAATTAGTTATGCTGTTCGTGGTGGCGGAACTTGTCATGCTGGTGGCGGCCATCGTAATCCGGATGCGCGGCAAAAATATCGGCTACGGATTCCTGTACGCCTTCACCGCTATTTCCGGCGTAACGCTGTATCCGGTAATTATGAAATACGGCGGCTTGCTCGGCGCGCAAGTCGTATCCGGCGCATTTTTTGCGACAGCTGCGATTTTTGGCGGCTTGGCTTTCTACGCGCACCGTTCCAAAAGAGATTTCAGCTTTCTTGGAGGTTTCCTGTTTGCTGCGACAATCGGACTCGTTATCATGAGTCTCATCTCTATGTTTGTGTCCTTCGGTTCGGTCATGAATCTCGTATGGTCGATGATCGGCATTCTGATTTTCAGCGGATGGGTGCTTTACGACGTGTCCCAGTACCGCGACGGCGTAGCCGCAGAGGAAGTGCCGTTAGCGGCGCTGAACATTTATCTGGATTTCATCAATTTGTTCTTGTACATCCTCAGATTTCTGGCCTCTATCGCCGGAATTAACCGGAATTAATCGGCGGATCGGCATCAAGCCGGCAGAACAAGCACCTTCGGACCGTACGTGGCGTACGGCTGCCGGAGGTGCTTTTGTTTTGTCGACGTCCCGGCGGCATGAAAGGGCATCCGCGATAGTCCCTTGCCGCTTTCGAAGCCTGACCGCTCGGCGCTGCCCAGACCGCGGCGGCCGAGTTAGTCGATGTGTGCGACGGCGCGGATTTCAATCAGTTGATGAGGGAACGCCAGACCCGACACGCCGATGAGGGTGACGGCCGGCCGATGATCGCCTACATACTCCTTGTACAGAACGACGCACTGTTCGAAATGCTCCCGCGGATTTGTCAGAAAGACCTCCATCTCAGCGATGTTCGACCTCGTGACACCAAATCCCGCCAGCACTCTATCGAGGTTCTTCAGCGTCTGCCGGGTCTGGGCCTCGATATCGCCCTCGCCAACGAATGTTCCCTGCATATCGTGGGAAAATTGTCCCGAGATGTAGATGGTGCCGTTGACGCTGTAGCCTTGGGTGACGCCGAAAGCTTCTTCCCATGCAACACCGTGATTGTAGGTTTGAGCAATAGTCATTTTTTTCTCTCCTTTACTTCAAAGTAAGGTTAGTATAAACTGAGCACAAATTAAAAAGTAGTACGCACTTTTTTGACAGGTACTACCTGAAAGGATAGTGTAAATATGAGTATGGCTGAATATAAAGGTAAGGTTAAAAATATTCAAGATACACCTTTTGGCTATACAATGTCGATTATTGGCGGTAAATGGAAAATGGTCATTTTTTACCTTTTAGCAGAAAACCAACCGGTTCGCTTTAATGATCTGAAAAGACAAATAGGAACTATTACTTTTAAAACATTGAGTTCACAACTAAAAGAATTGGAAGCGGATGGTCTTGTGAAACGGAAAGAGTATCCTCAAGTTCCCCCTAAAGTCGAGTACAGTCTCACGGATAAAGCGGAAACTCTATTACCCATATTGGAAGGGTTATGTGAGTGGGGAGTAAAAAACCGAAATAATTAAATCCGGTTTTCCAATTGCGCTCGGTGTTGTTGCTAACAAGGTGTGGGCTATTGCGGTACGGCGGACGGTCATAAGGCGGCTTGACAGGCCGGACTGGGGAGAAAACACGCGAGATTGCTCGAAAGTGCGGGTTTTAATGGGTTATTGTGGAAGAACAGTTCATTTTGGCGAAAAGACCGCGTCGCAGGCTGCTCAGCAACCGATACGCCAGAGCCGGTCGCACAATCTGACTGGTCACGCGAAGAAAACCTGCAAAAGTACAGTTTTTGCTCGGTTGATCCGCTGGCTGCGAAGAATTCCTGCAAATGTGCAGGCTTTTCGCCGCGAATATGGGCTCAGTGCCACTTTAAGCGAAAATTCCTGCACAATCGCAGGCTTTTCACCAAAACGATCCATTTTTGCAGAAAAAGCCTGCACTTTCGCAGGTTTTCTGAAATTGCCGATGAACGTTAGTTCCGGCGGGCAAGCTTGCAGGTTTTCGCGCACTGCTGCCGGTTCGTTGGCGGGGAAAGCCCCGCTTTTGCGAGGGGCCTCAGAATAGCCGGTGTTGTCTCGGGCATCAACAGGTTTTCCGCTCCACGGCTTACGGCAGCCTTACTTACGATGAACGCTCGGCCGAGGATGCCGCATAAAAAGGGATGTCGCCGCGGAAAATCCGATTGATTTCCAGCAAAGTATGAATCAACTGGATGAGCTCGCCATGATTGAACCGGACGGCACCCGGGACCGCGGTCTCCTCCTGCGTGGAGACATGAAGCTCCATCAGCTTGTCTCCCGGATGAATCAAAATTTTCAATTGATCGGTGTGAAGCATGCTTTTCCACATTCCGGAACGCACCTCTTTCTCTCTAGTTGTTCTAGTATATGCGGGGAAAAAAAGAATAGAAGCCGAATTTCGGCTTCTATTCTTGTAAACCGGCGTCACCGGCCGCGATGCTTCGCTTTTGCCTTCATGCGCTTCATCTCGCGCTTCAACTGCTTGCTCTCTTCGCGCTGCGTACGCGAGCGCGTTTTACGTTCTTGCTTGCGCTGCTCAAGCTCAAGCTTCATGGCTTCCTGGGCGGCCGAAGAGACGCCCTTCCGCTGCATGTCTTGCGCGGCGAGGCGCTGGGCGCGTTTGGGATTGATCCGCCGTTCGGCGGCCGGCTGAACGGCGGCGGACTGCCGTACCCGTTCAAGCCAGCCGATCATCGGGGTACGGACGAAGTCCAGAACCTCCGCATCGCAAGGTTCGGAGCCGAAAACGTAGCGGGCGGCGCGCAGCTTGCCCCCGCGCTCTTCTTCGATGACGCCCACCCAGAAGGGCTGTTCAAAAAAAACAGTCAATTTCATGCATATTCCCCTCCTGATTCAACAAACAGCGATGGACATCCCGAGGGGGAAGGATACGGCATAGCGTCATCTATGCATCCGGACTACCAACCGGACCGTGTTTTTTCGCTCATTCCCATTATAGAAGGACTGCGCTGCGCCACCAAAGGAAAAAACGATTGCAAAGAAACAAATCCGCGCGCCGGGCGAGCAGGTTAGGCGTTGGATTTGTTTATGTACAAGCACTTTTTCACATCCCCGGCACATACAATTAATTGATCACAATGGTGAAGGGGAGATGACCTATGGCGGCATGCAGCACATGGACTTATAGAGGTATTTCGTCTTCGGTTTTCAAAGGATTGCAAAATATTGGCAGAAAACAGGGCTTTTCCATCCCGAACGCTCCCTCCGGAAGGTTTGCGATTACGGTATCCGGCCTCAATGTCGGATTTCAGTACGCTTGGGATGTGGGCAGCCAGACGCTGCTGCTGCAGTGCGTAAACAAGCCGATACTGGTGGGCTGCAGCACGATCAAATCGTTTGCGGATAAGATCATTTTTGAGAGCGGCGGCAGAGTCTCTTAAACGCCTTCCCGCCTGTCCGACCCGGTTAAGCTTGCGCGGCAATGGCAACACTAGGGAGGGAAGGGCAGGTGGCTCAATGGCTAAGAACGACGATCTGGTCAAATACATCACGGAGCAGGTTGTGACATACATAGAAACGCCGAAAGACGTGCGCAAACAGGCGAAAACAAGCACGAAGGAGCAGCGGGAACATTGGCAAACCCGCTGGTTTGGCATGCTGCCGCTGGCCGCGCGGATGCTGTTCGATACAATCAGAGCGGGCAAAAGAAAATCTCGCTGAGCGTCTGCACGCTATTTTGCATACATATCAATTGGAGTTCATCGGGACAAACTCATAAAGCCTCCCGGCGAGCGGCAGCGCATTTTGCCTGCCTTTTGCCGGGAGGTTTTTTGGGCTGCATAGCGAATTAGGAATAGGATTAGGTATGAACAAGCAGAAAGGGAGTAATCAGATGAAGTTGGAAATGTACGACAAACTGGTCATGATCGGCGACTCCGTTACGGACTGTGAGCGGGCGAGGCCGATTGGCGAAGGGCTGTTCGGCGCTTTGGGCAAAGGATATGTCGCGTTGGTCGACGGGCAGTTGAACGCTTTGTACCCCGAGCTTGAAATTCGCACAGTCAATGTAGGCACAAGCGGGAATACGGTGCTCGATCTTCAGCAAAGATGGCAGACGGATGTGCTGGATCAAAAGCCGGACTGGTTGTCCGTCATGATCGGCATTAACGATGTGTGGCGGCAGTTCGACTCCCCGACAAAGCCGGAATGCCATGTCGATCTCGAAACGTACGAGGCGACGCTGCGGACGCTTGTAACTTCCACCCTGCCGCATGTAAAAGGCATCGTGCTGATGACGCCGTTCTACATCGAGCCGAATCCGCAGGATGCCATGCGCAGCATGATGGATCAGTATGGCGCGGCAGTGAAGCGCATAGCGGAACAAACAAATTCCGTTTTTGTCGATACGCAAGCCGCTTTTGAAGCGCTTCTGAAAACGTTTTATCCGGCGTACGTCGCCTGGGACAGGGTTCACCCGAACCATGTGGGGCATACGCTGCTGGCCAACGCATTTTTGCGCGGCATCGGGTTCCGCTGGAACTAAACGAACAAAGCCTTGGCTGCCGCAGTTTGTACTGCGGTGCTAAGGCTTTTGCCGTTTGAAAAGGCTGTTTACGGGTAGATGCTGCCCTGCTTGACAGCCGATCGAAAGAGAACGTAACGCGGGCCTTCATGATCGAGAATGAGGTAGGGCTCATTCACATCCCACTGGCGGTAGCCGATGACCGCGAGCGGCAGCGTAACCTGGTGATCGAACAGCTCGGCTACATATGTAAGGTTTTTGCTCACTTGAAGCTCGGCCTGCAGGTCCTGCGGGCCGCCGATAGCCGCCGGCCTGCCGACCACCCACTGAAGCCGCTCGTAAGGATCGAAGGAGGGCAGCAGAAGCTCCTGGCCGGTTCCCGTAAGCTGCGTGCCGGCTCTCGGCTGCGGCTCGTTCGCCGGCTTCGGGTCTGCCTTAATAGGCAGCAGTTCCCCTGATTTTGCGTCCACGTAATAAGTTTGGCCTTCCCTGCCAATTTTCCAGACTGCGGCGAACGAGTCCGTATACAGCCGTTCTTTGGTGACCGCCGTACTATCGATAAATTCGGAATACGATAAAGTATCGGGAATAAGTTCCTGCTGCATCAAAGTTCGATACAGCGTTGCAAGGCTGAATAACGGCTTGCCGCCGGTTCCGTATTCGGTAAGTTGGAACGAGCCGTCGTCCGCTGAGCTTACGACCATGTAGCCGACTTCTTGTCCGTCTTTGCTGACGATGACGACCCATCCGTGCGTTCCCGGCCCAAGCGGATACCGGGTCCAGGTCGCCGTTTGCCAGCTTTCGAAGCCTTTTTCCTTGGCCAGCGCCGCTTTCCAGCTGCCGACCGCCTCATCTATGCTTGACGGCTTGGCCCCTCGCACTGCTTGCTGCGGAGCGGCGGCGGGTACAGGCGCCCGGTTCGTTTCCTTTTGAACAACGATAAGGCTTGTCCGGCTCAAATCGTCAGTCGCAGACGTATGAACCGGGGCAAAGAGGAGAGCGCCCGCGTTAATCAGACAAGCGGCAGTCCAAGCGATCCATTTCATTGGCAACCGTTCACCTACCCGTCTATAAGGATATGTCCAACCGATATTTGTATGTCCTTATTGTAAAACTTATGTATTAAAAAGAATGTTAGAACCTGTAGCGGCATATTTGAAAAGTTTTAGCGACTTGCGTCAGTTTCTGGTCGCACTCCCCGAGTTTAAATGAAACAGTCCGCAATTGACGACAGAAACGACGATTCTCGGCTTATACTGCCAATCGATTTCCTGCAAGCGGTTGCGGCACTGCATCTCCACCTCGGGCCGCTGCTGCGGCTCGACACTGAGCAGGAGGCCGTTGTAGAACGATTCGACGCGCTTGATTTCACTGCGGTGCTGCTCATTGGCCTCGTCCGCCCAGCTGTGATCGATGGCGCGGATTTTGCTTTCCAACACCATCTCCAAAGCGTTGACCGCTTTCGGAAGAGAGAGCGTGTCAGGCAGCATGTAGCTCCCGACAGGCAGCTTCGGCGACAAGCTTTTGGTAAGCAGATGCTTGTGAAAATGCTCGCGGATTTCGCCGCCGGCGAGCCGGATGGCCAGCGAGTGGATCTCACTTCGCTTGCGGTCGCACGCCAGCTCGACTTTGTAGTTGACGCAGAACCACCGGTCGTACGTCAGTGTGCTGCGGGCGGAGGCCTGCAGCGGGAACGGCTCCTCGAACAAATGGACGAACCGTCCGCGCTGTCTGACGATGCCGAACATTTGCTCAAGCCGCCGGCTGCCGAACGTCACTTCGTCCTGCGGCACGCGGGTCATCACCTGGGTCGGCACAAAGCCGAAATAACGGCCGAGAATGCTATCGGAACCGCCGTCCTTTGTCGCAGCAGCAGCAGGGAAACCCGCCGCAGCTCCGTTCGGGTCCGCCGGCCCCCGTGCGCCCGCCGCCTGCTGCTTCGGCTTTGCTTCCGCTTTCATCTGCTCCGGGTCGAAGATGAATTTGTAGGTCATCGTCTCCGCCTGTGCGCCTGTGCGTTCCACAAAGCTCCAATAATACGGGCGGCCCGTCAACTCTTTGTCGGCTTCGGGCGAAAGCTTCGCCGTCACATAAGCCGGCGTCTTTTCCATGATCGTGCAGCCGTAGGCTTCGAGAAACCGCATGACGAACGTATGAATGTTTCGTTTGTTCATGGTCCGACCTCAGTGCCGCCGGCAGCGTTCAGCAGGGAGCGGAGGCGGCTGGCAGCCTGCTCCTCCGACTCCACCTCGGATTGAATGTCGGAGAAGGCGGAGCCGATTTCATCGAGCTTTCTGCGGATGTCGTCCTGCGAGCCCGATTCCATCACCATGCGGAACAAGGAGGATTCGAGTGAACCTTTTTTTTCGATCCGCTCCAAAATCGTGTCCAGCCGGCCGATCACCATTTCGAACATGTTGATTTTTTCGTGCAGCAGGGACAGGATATGTTGTTCGATCGTATTCGTTGTGGATAAGTTGTAAATGTTCACGTCATGCGTCTGGCCGAGCCGATGCACGCGCCCGATTCGCTGCTCCACGCGCATCGGATTCCACGGCAGATCGAAGTTGATCATATTATGGCAAAATTGCAGATTGATCCCTTCGCCGCCGGCTTCGGTTGCGACCAGCACTTGGGCCCGGCCCCGGAACAAGTCCATCATCCAATCCTTTTTCCCCCGGTTCATGCCTCCGCGGTAAGGAACGGCGCTAATTTTGCGTTCTTTGAGATAATTCAGCAAATATTCCTGAGAAGCGCGGTACTCCGTGAAAATAATGACTTTCTCGCCGATCTCCTGCACGAGCTGCATCGTTTTTTCGGCTTTCGTATTGGCTTTGATACTGCGGATCAGCTCGACGAGATCCCAGATTTTGGCCCGCACCGGCGAATCTTCGGCCGTTTTTTTGAACAGGTTGACGAGCGTAATAAATACTGCGTCGCGCGAGCTGCACACTTCCCGCTGCAGCGTAATCAGCGACAGCATGCTGGTCAGATCGCCGACGCTTTCCTGGTAGCGGGTGCGCACAAAATCGGTCACGCCGTCGTAAAGCGCCTGCTCTTCGGGCGAAAGCGTAAGCGGGATGTTTTTGACGATACGTTTCGTGTATTGAAGCCCGCCTTCTCCGCGCCGGTTGCGGATCATGACCTTGGCCAGCTCCTGCTGGAGGATGTCTTCGTTTTTCGGTATCCGTTTGCCGACGACAAAATTCGTTTTGAAGCTGCTTTGCCCGCCGAGCTGGCCGGGTTTGAGCAGCGTAATCAGATTGTAAAGCTCCTTCAGATCGTTCTGGACCGGAGTGGCGGTCAGCAGCAGGCAATATTTTTTACGCAGTTCGTTGACGAACGTGTAGTTGGTCGTTTTTTTGTTTTTGAGCTTGTGCGCTTCATCGACAATCAGCATGTCGTATTCCAGGCCCATGACGATTTCGCGGTGCGGGTCGCGCTTGGCGGTGTCCATGGAGGCAACGATGACATCGCACTGCTGCCACATGTAAGCTTTCTTTTGCGCGGCGGCGTGGATGCCGAACTTGCTGTTCAGCTCCCGTACCCATTGCAGCACAAGGGAGGCGGGGACGAGGATCAGCGCTTTGCGGACCAAGCCGCGGATCATGTACTCCTTGAGAATCAATCCGGCTTCGATCGTTTTGCCGAGCCCGACTTCGTCGGCCAGTATGGCCCTGCCGCGCATTTCGTTCAGCACCCGCCTGGCGGTCTCAAGCTGATGGGGCATCGGTTCGAGCTGTCCCAAATGAACGAGGCATTGCAGCTCATCGAAGCTGGGGATAAGGGCCGATTCTTCCGATTCGTAGGCGAGCTGGTACAGCGTCCAGTCGTCCCAGGGGCCGCCTCCGCGCACACGGCTGTCCAGTTCGGCAAACCATTCCCGGTCAACATGCATATGAAGGTGATCATGAATGGGGCGAATGTTCTCCTGCTGTTCGTTATGGCGCATGGGTAGGCCTCCTCCTGATCGTGCACATACGTGCGAATACGTGTTAGTATGTCCAAAAAGGGGGCTTTCATAACTTTTCCACCCGGTTGTGGTATGATGAAATGCAGAGGATGCAGCAATAAATGAAAGAATGGAGTGCATAACGATGGCAACATGGCGGTTCGTACACACAGGAGACCGTTCTCCTGCTGAAAATATGGCTATAGACGAGGCGATTTTAACAGCGCACAGCGAAGGCAAGGTGCCGCCGACCGTTCGCTTTTACGGATGGAGTCCGGCGACGCTGTCGATCGGTTATTTTCAAAAAGCGCAGGAGGTCGACCGTGAGGCGGCCGCTGCGGAAGGGATCGGCTTCGTAAGGCGGCCGACGGGCGGCAGAGCCGTTTTGCATGACAAGGAGCTGACGTACAGCATCATCGTATCGGAAACGTACCCTGGCATTCCGGCAAATGTAACGGAAGCATACCGCGTGCTAAGCGTCGGGCTGCTTCAAGGCTTCCGGGCGCTCGGCCTCGGCGCGGAGATGGTTCAACTGGCGACCGACGAAGAGAAGGAGAAATATGCGTCTGCGGGCTCGGCCGCCTGCTTCGACTCTCCTTCGTGGTACGAGCTCGTCGTCGAAGGTCGCAAAGTGGCGGGCAGCGCCCAGGTTCGGCAAAAGGACGTCGTCCTGCAGCACGGCTCGATTTTGCTCGATATGGACACGGACCAGTTGTTCCGTCTGCTGCGTTTTTCGAATGAGAAGGTGGCGGAACGGATGAAGCAAAGCTTCCTGAAAAAAGCGGTCGCCATCAACGAGCTGCTGCGCGCCCAAGGCAAGGAGCCGGTAACGCTGCAGCAGGTGGAGGCGGCGTTCCGCAGGGAAATTGCCGACGGCTTGGGCGTCGAACTGGAGGAAGCGGAGCTGACGCCTTATGAAGCGGAGCTGGCGGACCGGCTCGTGCGGGAAAAGTACGGGACGGACGAGTGGAATTTGCGCAGATAAGCGAAGGAAGACGCCCCAGCGGCTCGAATAGAGCTCTGGGGCGTCTTTGTGCTGACGGCCGCTTGCCTGGCGGTATCCGGGCATGATGGTGGCTCGGATATCGCCGGCTGACCGGCAAATGGCCGGGAAGATTGTGGAACTTCAGACTGTTGCAAACTCGTACGGAAAACCTGTAAAAACTTCAGGCTGTTGGAGGGAAAGAAGGCGTGACGGCTCCTTACTTCGCAAAAGTCCGTTCGAATTGCTGCTGCAGCTTGCGCGTCAGCGGCCCAGGTTCGCCCGTTCCGACCGGCCGGCCGTCGATGCGGACAAGAGGCGTAATTTCGACCGTTGTTCCGGTGATGAACACCTCGTCGGCTTCCGCCAAATCCGTCAGAGTAAACGGTTCCTCTCTCACATCCATATCCAGCGACTCTGCAAGCCGCAGCACGACGGCCCGCGTAATGCCGTGAAGGATGAGGTTGTTGGCCGGATGCGTATATAGCACTCCGCTGCGGATCATCATTACGTTGGAGGCGCTGCACTCGGTTACGGTACCGTTACGATGCAGAATGACTTCCTGCACGCCGTGGTCGAGAGCCGCTTGCTTCGCCATGACGTTAGGCAGCAGATTGAGCGTCTTCAGGTCGCATCTCAGCCACCTGATGTCGTCCGTCGTAATGGCGGAAATGCCGCTGCTCATCGTCGCTTCCGGCCTTTTTACCTCCGTACAGTAAGCCATCATAACCGGTTTGGCCTGAGCGGGAAAAGGATGCGCGCGCGGGGCTTCGCCTCTTGTGATCTGCATGTACAGCGTGCCTTCCACGACACTGCTTTCCCGGACCAACTTGGCCAAAATATCTTTGATTTGTTCCGTCGAATAAGGCAGCTCGATCCGGACGTCTTCGGCGCTGCGGACTAATCTCCGAAGATGGGCGTCCTGCTCGTACAATTCCCCGTTATAAATGCGAAACACTTCGTAAATTCCGTCTCCGAAATAGTAACCCCGATCGTCCGGCGATACGGCCATATCTTTTTTGTCCACAAAATGATCTTTGTAAAAGTACACGAGTGCTGCCTCCTCAAAAAGTTCTTATGAACATACATCCATCTCTATATGTTAGCACTCGTGTGCAATTTTGCAATCAGCTGATGGGCAGGAGCGCTGGGGACAGGCAGCCTCTTTTTGGGTCACTGCCGCACAGCAGCTTGGAACGCTGCCAAAAAGACCGTCATATGATGGCGGTCAATACGCGGAAAACGTGGAAAAACTCTGTGAAGTCATGTGGCGTTGCCTCTCAGAGTGAAAATACTGTTTAGGCCGGTTACTGCGTGGAGAATTTGCTGTAATTTCGCTACAAAGTAGGATTCGGGCTTAGCATGGCAGGGAAATCCTGCACCATCGCGCAATCGCAGGCTTCTTCCTTCTAACGAACTGTTCGCTTAGAGCACTTTTGAGCTCGTTGAAAAACTTGTCTGCTGAGAGATCACGCATCTGCTTGGCGAGAAGAAGAAAACCTGCAAAAGTACAGTTTTTTGCTCCACGAATCGCTTGCAACGGAAAATTGCTGCAAAAGTGCAGTTTTTCCAGCGGATACACGATCACTGGCACGTTTTCTTAGGAAATTCCTGCACAATTGCAGGCTTTTCCATAAAACGGGCCGCTCCCGACGAAAAAGCCTGCACTTTCGCAGGCTTTTCCCAAAACCGATCCGCTTCCAGCGAAAAACTGCAGCAATCGCAGATTTTGCGGACGTCCAACAGGCTGCAGCCTGCAGCAATCGCAGGTTTTGCGGACGTCCAACGGGCTGCAGCCTGCAGCAATCGCAGGTTTTGCGGACGTCCAACGGGCTGCAGCCTGCAGCAATCGCAGGTTTTGCGTGCGTCCAGCAAGCCCGCTTTCGCACCGCGCGCAGCTCCCAGTGCGCGGTGTTGCGCTGTATGACGGCGGTCGGTCGACCACATGCTGCAGACATTGCGGACGTCGGGGCCGCTTCGCCAGAAGGCAGCGCCATCTTTGGCCCATTGGGCGGCGCCCGTTCTTAGCTTGGGAATGCACGTTCTGTGCGGGGGCCCGGGCTCTTTGTATTTACAAACAAATTACATAAAAAATGTCGAATTCTGGGGTTACATTTTTATATAATTTAGAAAAAACACTATGAACTAAGGTATGGTGATCGGATGCGAATTAGGGTGCCGCGAATGACAGTCGGACGCAAGCTTTTTTCCGGATTTATCATTGTATTGCTGCTGTCGGGGGCGGTCAGCTGGAACAGTATCGCGAACATGAAACAGATGCAGGCGAAAAGCGACGAAATCAGCAATGAATGGCTTCCGGGAGTCGAGGCCGTCAATAACATCAGTTATTTGACCGAACGGGTGCATGCGATGGAGGCGCTGATGTTTGTCATGACGGACCCGAACCAGCGCCAGATGACGGAGACTCAAGCGTTGGCGGCGATTAATATGGTCGATGACAAGCTGAAGGAAATCGCCCCGACGCTGACGGTCGAACAGGAGCAGCGCACCTTTGAAGCATTTACAAATAAATGGAACTCCTACAAAGCGAACCATCAGAAATTCGTCGAGCTCAGCAAAGAAGCGAACCTGACGAACGGCTCCGGCAAAAAAACGCAAGAGGTGCAGGCTCTGCTCGGCGAAGCGGAGAAATCGTTCAGCGGGTTGAACAATTATTTGGACGCTTTGGTTCGTATCAAGCATGACGGAGCGCTTGCGGCCTCCAAGGAAAGTCTGGATATTTTTCAGGCCGGCCAAGAAAGCACGCTGTACGTCCTCCTTGCGGCCGCTTTATCCGGGTTCGCGCTCGCTTTTTTCATAACGCGCAACATTTCCAGGCCGGTCCGGCTTGTCTCGGCAGCGCTGGAGGCCGTTTCGCAGGGCAGATTGACCGAGGCGGACGTGAAGGTGGCGAATAAAGACGAGATCGGCGAGCTGGTCGCTTCTTTGAACCGGATGAAGGCGAGTCTCAGAGATATTTTGCGCCGCATTCAGCAGGCTTCTTCGCTGGTTGCCGATTCGTCCAAGCAGATGCTCGACAGCTCCGGACATACGTCGGAAGCGACGCATCAAGTGGCGGAAGTGATGCGCAAAGTCGCGGCAGGTTCGGAGAAGCAAGTGCAAAACTTCGAGGAAGCGAACACGGCGATGAATGAAATGACTGTCGGCGTGCAGCGCATTGCGGAAACGTCGTCGGAAGTTTCGGAAATATCGATGGAAGCTTTCCGCGAGGCGAAGCAGGGTGAACAGGACTTGCAGTCGCTCGTCGGCTGCATGGAGGATATGAGCGGCATCGTCAGGAAAGCCGATCAGGTCATCCGGGAACTGGAGGTCCATTCGCAAAAAATCGAGGGCATGGTAGGCATGCTCGGCGGCATCGCGAAGCAGACGAATTTGCTCGCTTTGAACGCCTCGATTGAAGCGGCGCGGGCGGGCGAAGCGGGGAAAGGCTTTTCCGTCGTCGCCTCAGAAGTGAGAAAGCTTTCCGAGCAGTCCGGGCAATTTTCCGCCCAAATTACGGAGCTGATTCGGGAAATTTTCGGCCAAACGCAGATGGCCGTAAGCACGATGCAGCAATGTTTGCAGGAAGTCGATGCCGGCCTTGCCGTTGTACATACCGCAGGAGAATCGTTTCAGCGCATATTCCGGGCGTCGGAGAAAGTCACGCTGCGCATTCAGGAAGTCGCGGCCGCCGCCGAGCAAATGGCGGCAAGCTCCGAAGAGGTCGCGGCATCTATGGCGGAGACAAGCTCGCTGGCCAAAACGTCTTCCGCATACGCCCAGCATATTGCAGATACGACAGGACAGCAGTTGGAGTCGATTGACGGAATCGCCGAGTCGGCCGGCCAGCTAACGTCTGTGGCGGAAGAGCTGCACGGCGCGGCGGGCAAATTCCAAATATAAAAATAATCGGGATAGGGGAAAAGGTCTGAGAAGTCGGGTCTTTTTTTCATCCCGCGAACAAGGGTTAGCGCTTAACTGAAGTTTGCGAAAAAAAGTATTGAAAGCGTTTGATAGAACAGGTATACTTGGAAGCATAAGCCGTCAATCCGTAAACAGAACGTGTGAATGCGCATGTTTTTTCCTGAGATTCGAACGGTTTTTAAAGGCTTTCTATTTTTTTTCACGAGTTAAGCGCTTACCTTATTCTACAAAAATACATTCATTCGGAGGTAGATGATGTCGCTGATACGTTTAACGATGGCGCAGGCGCTGCTGAGGTTTCTGGATAACCAGTATGTGTCCGTTGACGGCCGGGAAAGCAAGTTTGTAAAAGGCGTCATGGGAATTTTCGGGCACGGCAACGTAACCGGCATAGGAGAAGCTCTGGAAAATGACAGCGGCGAGCTGCTGTTCATCCAGGGGAAGAACGAGCAGGGGATGGTCCATGCCGCAGCCGCTTTTGCCAAGCAGCATAATCGTACGCAAATTTTTGCATGCACGAGCTCCATTGGGCCCGGCGCGCTCAATATGGTGACCGCCGCCGCTACGGCAACCGTCAACCGGATTCCGGTGCTGCTGCTGCCCGGCGACAATTTTGCCTGCAGGCAGCCGGACCCGGTGCTTCAGCAGCTTGAAGTGACGAGCGACTACACGGTGTCAGCGACCGATCCGTTCCGCCCGGTCAGCGCGTATTGGGACCGCATCGAGCGGCCCGAGCAGCTGATGAGCGCGGCGATGAACGCGATGCGGGTGCTGACCGATCCGGCCGAGACGGGCGCGGTTACGCTGGCGCTGCCGCAGGATGTGCAGGCCGAGGCCTACGATTACCCGGCGTCTTTCTTTGCCAAACGGGTGCATGTCATCGAGCGCCGTCCCCCCGCAGCGGAAGCGATCGCGCGGGCGGTGGAGCTGATCAGGAGCAAGAAGAAGCCGCTGATCGTCGTTGGGGGCGGGGTGCATTACTCCGGCGCCTATAAGGAACTGCTGGAGTTTGCGGAAAGCTTCGGCATTCCGCTGGCGGAGACGCAAGCGGGGAAAAGCGCGGTGAACTGGCAGCATCCGCTGCAGCTCGGCGCCATCGGCGTGACAGGCACGCTGGCGGCGAATCTGACCGCCAAAGAAGCCGATCTGATCATCGGCGTCGGCACACGCTACTCCGATTTTACGACCTCTTCGAAATCGGCTTTCGGGCATGAGGAAGTCGCTTTCTTAAATATTAACGTCCGCGCCTTCGATGCTTTCAAAATGAACGGGCTGCGCGTCACCGCCGACGCGAAGGAAGCGCTCCGGGCTTTGCGCCAGGCGCTTTTGGAACAAGGTGGTTACAGCGCCGCTTATGACCGGGATGCCCTGAGCCGCCTCAAGCAGACGTGGGACGACGAAACCGACCGGCTGTACGGATTGAGCAGCCCGGAAGGGCTCGTTCAGACGGCTGTCGTCGGCGAGATCAACCGGTATCTAGGCCCGCGCGACGTCATCGTCTGTGCGGCCGGCAGCCTGCCGGGGGATCTGCACCGGCTGTGGAGATGCGAGGAGCCGAAGACGTACCATATGGAGTACGGCTTCTCCTGCATGGGGTACGAAGTCAGCGGAGCTTTCGGGGCGGCGCTGGCCGAACCGGACCGCGAAGTGTACGCGATCGTCGGTGACGGCAGCTATTTGATGCTGCATTCGGAGCTGCTGACCAGCTTGCAGGAAGGCCGCAAAATTACGGTGCTGCTGCTCGACAATCACGGCTTCCAGTGCATTCACAATTTGCAGCGGGGCCACGGCAGCGACAGCTTCGGCAACGAGTTCCGCTACCGTTCTGCGGAAACCGGGCGGTTGACCGGCGCGTACATGCCGGTTGATTTTGCGGCGCATGCCCGCAGCTTTGGGGCTGCGTCGTACTCCGCGACGACGATGGAGGAGCTGCGCGAAGCGCTCGCCAAGGCAAAGGCGGAGAAGATTTCCACCTTGATCGACATCAAGGTGCTTCCGGGAACGGGCACATCCGGCTACGAGTCATGGTGGCGCGTCGGCGTTCCGGAAGTGTCCGGCAGCGAGAAAGTGCTGGAAGCGTACCGGGATATGAATGCGCAAGTGAATGCGCTCAAAAACATATAAAAGGAGCGGTTGCGATGACGAAAGCATTGCCTTTTCAAATCGGCATTCATCCCATCAATTGGGTGGGCGAGGATGTGCAGGAGCACGGAGCGGATACGAGCTTCGAGCAAATTATGGCCGACATCCGGGCGCTCGGGCTGAAAGGTACGGAAATGGGAAGGAAATATCCCAAAGATATTCCGACATTGAAGCGCGAGCTGGCTGCCAGAGACATTCAGCTTGTCTCGCAGTGGAAATCCGTTTTTTTCACCGAGCCTTCGCGGCTTGAGCAGGAGTTGGACGCTTACCGCGAGCATGTCCTCTTTTTGAAGGAAATGGGCGCAAAAGTCATCAGCACCTGCGAAATCGGCGGCTCACTGCACTGGGACCCGCGCCGTTCGGCGCACGAAACGAAGGTCGCCAGATTGAACGACAACGAATGGGAGCATCTGGCTAACGGGCTTAACAAGGCGGGAGCCATCGCCCGGGAGCACGGGCTGAAGCTGACCTATCACCATCACGGAGGCACGGCCGTGGAGCAGCCGGAAGAGATCGACCGCCTGATGCAGCTGACGGACCCGGGACTCGTCTATTTGCTGTACGATACGGGCCATGCCTACTACGGCGGTTACGATCCTCTGAGCCTGCTCCGCAAACATTATGACCGGATCGCTTACGTCCATCTGAAGGATGTCCGTCAGCAAGTGCTCGATGAAGCGAGAAGCGAGGGCTGCGATTTTGTCACCTGCATTCGCAAAGGCGTGTTTACCGTTCCGGGCGACGGCTGCATCGATTTTGCCTCGATTATCGGCGAGCTTGCGCAGAGAGGCTACAGCGGCTGGGCGCTGCTCGAAGGCGAGCAGGACCCTGCGGTTCATCCGGCATACGAATACGCTCAAAAAGCGTTGACCTATATCCATTCGATAGCTTCGGCTAGGAAAGAAGAGGTGTAAGAATGAGTTATTTGCAGCTTCCGCAAGGAAAAGAGCTGGATTTCGTCGCTATCGGGAGATTGTGCATCGATTTGAACGCCAATGAAATCAACCGTCCGATGGAAGATACGATGACATTTACGAAATATGTCGGCGGTTCGCCGGCCAACATTACGATCGGCATGTCGCGCCTGGGGATGAAGACCGGATTTATTGGCAAAGTGGCCGACGATCAGATGGGCCGCTTCATCGTCCGGTATTTGGAGAAGAACGGCATCGAGACCGGGAACGTCGTTACGGATCGCACCGGCGCGGTGACCGGGCTCGCTTTTACGGAAATTAAAAGCCCGACCGATTGCAGCATTTTGATGTACCGCGAACGGGTTGCCGACCTGCTGCTGGAAACGGGCGAAGTGCAGGAAGAGATGATCGCCAGGACGAAAGTGCTGCTCATCTCCGGCACGGCGCTGGCGCAAAGCCCGTCCAGAGAAGCGGTGTTCCTGGCGCTGGATTACGCCAAAAAGCACGGAGCCACGATCGTATTCGACCTGGATTACCGCCCGTATACGTGGACTTCCCCCGAAGAAACGGCGGTTTATTATAACCTGGCTGCGGAGAAATGCGACGTTATTATCGGCACTCGGGAAGAGTTCGATATGATGGAGCAGTTCGAGAAGCGGCAGCAGCCCGACGACCGCACGACGGCGTCCAAATGGTTTTCGTACAGCGCGAAAATCGTCGTCATCAAACACGGCAAACAGGGCTCGATCGCCTATACGCAGGATGGCCGAAGCCATACCGCCGCGAGCTTCCCGGCCAAAGTGATCAAAACGTTCGGCGCCGGCGATTCTTATGCGGCAGGATTTTTGTACGGCCTGATGAACGGCTGGGCGGTCGACAAAAGCATGGAGTTCGGGAGCGGGGCCGCGGCGATCGTCGTGTCCAGCCACAGCTGTTCCGACGCGATGCCTACGGCGGAGCAGGTTGCGGATTATATGGAGAAATGCAACAAAGGCGAAATCGTAATTTCATAAACATTTTCGAGCGAAATAAGGAGGATTTATCGATATGACGACATCGGCAACGACACAGCGTTTGAAAAACTTTATTGGCGGCCAGTGGGTGGAGGCTTCTGCCGGAACCTCGGAGCCGGTCTACAATCCGGCAACGGAAGAAATTATCGCCCATGTGCCGATTTCGAGCAAAGAGGACGTAGACAAGGCGGTGGCCGCCGCTTCGGAAGCGTTCGCCTCCTGGAGCAAAACGCCGGTTCCGCGGAGAGCGCGGCTTTTGTTCAAATACCAGCAGCTGCTGGTCGATCATTGGGAAGAGCTGGCCGAACTGATCACGAAGGAGAACGGCAAAAGCTATCATGAAGCGCACGGCGAAGTGCTGCGCGGCATCGAGTGCGTCGAATTCGCGGCAGGCGCCCCTACGCTGATGATGGGCAAGCAGCTTCCCGACATCGCCACGAATGTGGAATCGGGCATGTATCGTTATCCGATCGGCGTCGTCGGCGGCATTACGCCTTTCAACTTCCCGATGATGGTACCTTGCTGGATGTTCCCATTGGCTATCGCCTGCGGCAATACGTTCGTCCTGAAGCCATCGGAGCGCACGCCGCTGCTCGCGAACCGGCTCGCCGAGCTGTTCGCCGAAGCCGGCTTGCCGGCCGGTGTCCTGAATCTCGTGCACGGCGCTCACGATGTCGTGAACGGGCTGCTGGAGCATCCCCGGATCAAAGGGATCTCTTTCGTCGGCTCTCAGCCGGTCGCCGAGTACGTATACAAAACAGGCACCGCTCACGGCAAGCGCGTACAGGCTTTGGCCGGCGCCAAGAACCATTCCATCGTCATGCCCGATGCCGACCTTGACGGCACGGTCACGCAAATTATTAACGCCGCTTTCGGTTCGGCGGGTGAGCGCTGCATGGCCTGCTCAGTCGTCGTCGCCGTCGGCGATATTGCCGACGAGCTTGTAGCGAAACTGATTCAAGCCGGTGACCAGATCCAGATCGGCAACGGCATGGACGATGGGGTGTTCCTCGGTCCGGTCATCCGCGAGCCGCAAAAAGCGAGAACGCTGAAATACATTGAAATCGGCGAGCAGGAAGGCGCCATTCTCGTCAGAGACGGCCGCCGGGATTCGGCGGTGTCGGATAAAGGCTATTTCGTCGGGCCTACGATTTTCGATCATGTGCAGGGCGGCATGAAAATTTGGCAGGACGAAATTTTTGCCCCCGTGCTTTCGATTGTCCGCGTGGCGACACTGGAAGAGGCGATCGAGCTTTCCAACCGCTCCGATTTCGCCAACGGCGCCTGCCTGTTCACGCAGGACGGCAGCAACGTCCGCCAGTTCCGCGAGACGATCGACGCCGGCATGCTCGGCATCAATCTCGGCGTGCCTGCTCCGATGGCGTTCTTCCCGTTCTCCGGCTGGAAAAACTCGTTCTACGGCGATCTGCATGCCAACGGCACGGATGGCGTCGAGTTTTATACCCGCAAAAAAATGGTCACAGCACGCTGGTAAAAACAGTTGCATGAAGCGGGCCCGAGTAGCCGGGCCCAGGCTTCGACATCAACGCAAGGAGGAAACGCCGTGCCGCTAGTATCGATGACACACATGCTGCAAACCGCAGTTCAACATAAATATGCAGTAGGCCAGTTTAATTTGAACAACCTCGAATTTACGCAGGCGATTTTGCAGGCTGCCGAGGCGGAGCAAGCGCCCGTCATTCTCGGGCTGAGCGAAGCCTACATCCCTTACATGGGAGGACTGCAGACGGTAGCCTCTATCGTCAAAGGGCTGATCGGGCACTACGGCATCACCGTCCCGGTGGCGCTGCATCTGGATCACGGCTCAAGCTACGAGGTGTGCATGAAAGCGATCGAGGCCGGCTTCACGTCGGTCATGATCGACGCTTCCCATCATCCGCTGGAGGCCAACATCGAGGTGACGGGAAGAGTCACCCATGCGGCCCATGCGCGGGGCGTTTCCGTAGAAGCCGAGCTCGGCCGCATCGTCGGCCGGGAGGACGACATCAACGTCGACGAGGCGGAAGCGATGTACGCGATTCCCGAGGAATGCGTGCGCATGGCCCGCGAAACGGGCATCGACGCGATGGCTCCGGCGCTCGGCTCCGTGCACGGGCCTTACCGCGGGGAGCCGCGCATCGGCTTTGAGCGGATGGAGCAGATCCAGCGGCTCACGGGACTGCCTTTAGTGCTGCACGGAGGCAGCGGTCTCCCGGATGACATTATCCAAAAAGCGATTTCGCTGGGGACGGCCAAAATCAATGTGAATACGGATAACCAATCGGTGTTTACGGCCGTCGTCAGGGAGCGGCTGCAAGCAAACGACAAGGAATACGACCCGAGAAAATATTTGGGTCCGGCCCGCGATGCCGTCCAGCAAGGGGTACAGAGCAAAATCCGTCAGTTCGGTTCGTCAGGCAAAGCGAGAGGGTGGAGAGACTAGATGAAGAAATTACAAATCGGCATTATCGGCGCAGGCCGGATCGGCAAAATTCACGCGGACAATTTGCTTCGTTTGCCGGACGTGGCGGTCGCCGTCGTGGCGGACTTGTTCGCCGACGAGGCGCTGCAGGAATGGGCGGCAGCCCGCGGCATCGCGCAGGTGACGAAAAATAGCGATGATGTCATCGGCAATCCGGACATCGATGCGATATTTATATGCTCGCTCACGGATTCGCACGTTCCGCTTATTCAAGCGGCGGCGAAAGCCGGAAAACATATTTTTTGCGAAAAGCCGATCAGCATGGATATTCGGCAGACGAAGCAGGCCTTGGACGCGGTCACGGCGGCAGGGGTCAAGCTGCAGGTCGGCTTTAACCGCCGGTTCGACCACAATTTCAAGCGCGTGCGCGAGTGGGTGGCCGAAGGCAAGCTGGGCGATCCGCACATCGTAAAGATTACTTCCAGAGACCCGAATCCGCCGCAGGAGAACTATATCGAAAAGTCCGGCGGACTGTTCATGGATATGGCGATTCACGATTTTGACATGGCCCGTTTCCTATCCGGTAGCGACGTGGAGGAAGTGTACGCCCGCGGCGCGGTACTCGTCGATCCGGTGTTTGCCAAATACGGCGATGTGGACACGGCGATTACGACGCTCACGTTCAAGAACGGCGCGATCGGGGTTATCGACAACAGCCGCCAGGCCGTCTACGGCTACGATCAGCGGATTGAAGTTTTCGGCTCCAAAGGCAGCGTATCCGCGGACAACGATTTCCCGAACACGGCGGAACTGAGCACGTCGGAAGGCATTTACCGCGACAAGCCCTTGCACTTTTTCCTGGAGCGTTACAACGAAGCATACATCGATGAGACGCGCATGTTTATCGACAGTCTGCGCAGCGGAAGCGACGTCCCTGTCGACGGCAATGACGGCTTCCAGGCGGAATTGATCGCCCTTGCCGCCAAGCTGTCCGTCCGGCTCGGCAAGCCGGTGCGGATTGACGAAGCGATGCGGCTGGCGGAAGAGGTGGGCATATGAGCGATTTGATCGTGCCGGCGCGCAAGCAGCCGCTTGCGGACGGCAATGTGCTGAGCATCACGCCCGAGTCGGCGGGATGGACGTACGTGGGATTTTCCGTGTATGAGCTTGAAGCGGGCCAAACGCTTCGCAAGCAGACGGGGAGCAAGGAAGTCTGCATCGTCCTGTTGACGGGGCAAACTCACGTGAAGACGAATAAGGCGAGCTTCGAGCGTTTGGGTAAACGGATGAGCGTATTTGAGAAAATACCGCCTTATTCCGTCTACGTGCCATCGGACGACAGCTATGAAGTCGAGGCGCTGACTGCGCTGACAATTGCCGTATGCGAAGCGCCCGGGCAAGGAACCTACGAGGCGCGGCTGATCGCGCCGGAGCAGGTGGGCGTCGAGACCCGCGGTTACGGCAATCTGGAGCGGCAAATTCATAACATTTTGCCGGAGCAGGAGCCGGCCGACAGCTTGCTGGTCGTGGAGGTGTTCACGCCGAGCGGCCATTGGTCGAGCTATCCGCCGCACAAGCACGACAGGGACAGTCTGCCCGAGGAATCCTTTTTGGAGGAAACGTACTACTACAGGGTCGAGCCGGAACAAGGATTTGCGGTGCAGCGGGTTTACACCGACGATGAGTCGCTGAACGAAACGCTCATTGTCAAAAACGGCGAGGCCGTTCTCGTGCCGAAGGGGTACCATCCGGTGTCGGCTCCTCCCGGTTATGAGGTATATTATTTGAACGTGATGGCGGGGCCGACGCGCACCTGGAAGTTCGCCAACGATCCGGCTCATGCCTGGATCATGCAGCCGCCTTCGCAGCGTTAGCCGTTCTTTCCAGTTGCAACTCATCCGGTTCATCCTCATAATGAAGGTATTGAACTTATCCAATCAACTGCAAATGAGGAACAGGGCATGAAAGCAACGATTTACGATGTCGCCAAGGAAGCGGGCGTTTCGATCGCGACCGTCTCGAAAGTGCTGAACGGCAAAGGGAAGATCAGCGCGGAGACGCGCGAATCGATCTTTGCCATTATGGAGCGCCTCGATTACCAGCCGAGCGTCATCGCATCCGCATTAACAGGCAAAAAAACGTATACGCTCGGCCTGCTCGTTCCGGACATCTCCAACCCGTTCTTCTCGGAAATCGCCAGAGCGATCGAAGATCAGGGGGAGCATCTCGGGTACAGCGTGATGATGTGCAGCACGGACAATAAAGACGAGAAAGTCGAAAGATATATTTCCCTGCTGCAGCAAAAACGGGTGGACGGCATCATTATTGCAACAGGCATCGACAATAAGGAGATTTTGGAACAACTGCTGTCCAAAAGCATCCCCGTCGTGCTGCTGGCCCGGGATATGCCGCTGGTCGCGGTGAACACGGTCGTGGTCGACGATTACGTAGGGGGCTGTCTGGCGGCAAGCCATCTGCTTGAGCTGGGACACCGCAACATCGGCATTATCGGCGAGCGGGAAAAAGTGCGGAGCAGCCGGGAGCGGGTCAGGGGCTTCCGGCAGACGATGGAGGACTACGGCGCCGTCTTCCGGCAGGAGAACTTGAAGCATTGCGACTACAAGGTGGAAGACGGCAAGACCAAAGCTTTGGAACTGCTCGGTTCGGCAGATCCGCCGACGGCGATATTCGCCTGCAACGATATGCTCGCTGTCGGAGCGCTGCAGGCGGCTAAAGAGGCGGGAATCAAAGTTCCCGCCGAGCTCTCCATCGTCAGCTTCGACAATACGATACTTGCAGCAGTGACGGACCCTCCGCTCACGACAATCGCTCAGCCTATGGAGCACATGGGCAAGCTGGTCGTGAATATGATCGTTGAGGAGCTTCAGGGGAACATGGAAGTGAAGCAGCGGACCGTGCTGCGGCCGGAGCTCACGATTCGGGAGTCGACGGCTGCGATCGGTTCCAGATAGTATGGATCCATACTTTTAAATGGCCCGTTTCCGTTCTTGAACAAGAGCGTTAGCGGGTTTCTCATCTTGTCAACTCGAGTGAAGGCAGGGCTGCTATGAAGAAAACATGGTACAACCGGTTATTGCTGTCTTATTTTCCTGCTCTCGTCATCACGACGACGATGATTATTTTTATTGCCGTTTCGGTCATTAACGAAATATCGGTGAAGGAAACCGAGAAAGCCAATCAAATCTTTTCCAATTATGTCATTAATTCAATGGAAACTTCGCTTCGCGGAATCGAACAGACGGTGCTGGACGGCATCGGCAACAACGATAAATTGAAAGCGTTTTTTGAACCAGACAACAATTCGGATCAAAGACTTGTCAATTACGACACATCCAGAGAGCTCGGCAAAATGATCAACGACAATTCCTTGATTTATTCGATTTATTTATACAGGGCCAAAGATCAAACGATTATTTCCAAAAACCTGATTGAAAAACTCGACAATTTTGCGGACAAGGATTACGCGCTGCAAGCTTACCGCCAGCCGGTTTCCATGCAGTGGTCGGCTGTGCGGGATTACAAGGAATACGGGTCGGACTCAAGCCAAAAAGTGATCACGCTCAGCAAAAAAGCGCTGCTTCCTTTCGGCGATCAAGGTGTCGTAGTCGTTAGCGTGCGGGTCGATGTGCTGCTGCGGATTGTCGATCAAATGATCAACAGCGACATTACGTTTATGGACATTTGGAGCGGGAACCACGAGCGCGTGTACCCGAACTATTCGTATGCCGCGGCTAATGATGCGAAAGAGAGCGCCGCTTTGCAAGGAACGATGATGTCGCAAATTCATTCCGACTATATCGGGTGGGACTTTGTAAGTGGTCTGAAAGTCGGCCAAATTTACGGCTGGGTCTCTTTTATTTCCCGAATGTGGCTCGGCATCGGGATTGCGACAATTTTGATCAGCATTGTTTACATCATTTATATGACCCGCCGCAATTATAAGCCGATCGAGGCGATCATGCAGCAGCTTAACGCTTTCCAGAACCGCCATGAATCGAAAGGCAGCGGCAAGGACGAATTCGCTTTTATCGGCAAAGTGCTGGATACCTTGATCGACCGGACTCAAGTGTACGAAAAGCAGTATCAGGAAGATCTTCTCGTCCGCAGGAAGCAGTTTTTCCTGGAACTGATCGAGGGACACCGCAGAATTCAGCTGCAGGATTGGCAGACGCACATGGACCGGCTTCATTTGCCGAGCGAGTTCCGCCATCTCGCTTTTGCCGTCATAGAGATCGACCAATACGCGGAATTTCAGCGCAAATACAGCCCGGGAGATCAGGGCCTGCTCAAGTTCGGCATCATGAACGTCCTCAACGAATTTGCCGCGACAGAAGGGCACAGCATTTGGGCGGAATGGATTTCGGGCCAGCGGGTTGCGGTTTTGTTTATTTCCGGCCAGGCGGAGCCCGATATCGACGAAAGCTGGCATACGCTGCTGGACAAATTCCGCACCTGGATCATGGTGAACCTGAAGCAGTCCGTTACGGTCGGGCTCGGCGGCGTAACCGGCGATGTCGGCTCGATCCACAGCTTGTTCAAAGCGTCGATTACGGCGCTGCAGTACAAAATGTCCGAAGGCGCCAACCGCGTGCTCCGTTACAGCGATTTGATCGGCACGGCATCGAACGATACGCACAAATACGTGCAGATGGGCAACCGGCTTGTCCCCGATTTTCGCCTTATGCATGCGTCGTGGGAGACGCAGCTTGAGCAATTTTTCGACGAGCTGGAGGAAGAGACGCTTCAGGACGTTGAAATCCGTTACGTGCTGCACTATTTAATCCGCCTTTTTAACAGCGAAATGGAAGAGCTGCCGCTCGAGGCTTCGCGGGCGTGGTCGGAGAGAATATCGCCGTCTTTGCTTCAGCTGACGGAGTCTTCAGAAACGTTGGAGCAGATTCGGCCGCAGATGGTTGCCCTGCTCAAAGAGCTATACGGGCAGTATGCGGCGATCCGCGAATCGAATACGCATTACGGCATGATCAGCGCGATTCGCACCTATATCGAGGACAACTATGCGAACCCGGATCTTTCGTTGAATCACATCAGCGACATGTTCGGCGTGAACGGGAAATATGCCAGCCAGCTGTTCAAGGAAGAGTTCGGGATGAAATTCGTCGATTTCCTCGTGAACCTGCGGATGGAGCATGCCAAGACGCTGCTTTTGCAAACCGATGAATCGATCAATGATATCGCCGTCAAAGTCGGCTACCTGCATGCGATCTCTTTTGGCAGAACGTTTAAAAAAGTCGTCGGCGTAACGCCCGGAGACTACCGCAAATACATGAATACGTGATAAACAGCGAAAAAGTATGTTGACGGAAAACGGTTTATCGGGCGTTTCTGAATATTGTTCACCCGGCTGAATGATGTTGATTGACCCTTTGCCCATGGTGCCGTTATAACTGAGATACATTCACCGCAAGCCCGGCGGCTCCGGCCGTTCGGGTACAGGCGAATGAAGAGCGAAAGAACTGAGGAGGATTGGCTATGGTAAAAAAGAAAGCGCTTAAAGGGACCGTATTCACCGTCCTGAGCACCATTCTGACGGTCAGTGTTCTGAGCGGATGCACTAGCGGCAAGGAGGGTCAAACGACTGCCAAAGAGACAGCAAAAGAGACGGCAGGCGCATCAACCGCTGCAAAGAAACCGGTGACGATTAAAGTCGAGGTGTTCGACCGCGGCAATTCCCCGGCAGGCATGTCTGTCACAAACAACTATATTACGAAGTACGTGGAAGACAATTTTACCAAGAAAACGAACATTAAGGTTGAATACGTGCCTGTGCCAAGATCGCAGGAAGTGGAGAAGCTGAACGTGCTGATGGCAAGCGGCGACGCGCCTGATATCGTGTTCACTTACGATTCGAACGTCGTGTACAAGTATGTGCAGCAGGGCGGGCTTACCGAGCTCGGCAGTTTGATCGACCAATACGGTTCGAACCTGAAAAGCTATCTCGGCAAAGATACGCTGGCGTACGGAACGTTTGACGGCAAGCAATATGCGATCCCGGCCAAGCGCGTTTATCTGGGCAAATATTCCTCCGAAATTCGCCAGGATTGGCTCGACAAGCTCGGACTCCCGGCTCCGAAAACGACGGACGAGGTGTACCAGACGCTGAAAGCGTTCAAGGAGAAAAAGCCTGGAGGCGACCAAACGATTCCGCTCGGATTCTCGTTGGCGGTTTCGTCCTATGAGCCGATCCTCTGGACGTTCATCAAAAACACGACGGACGAAGAGCGCTACACCTTGACGCAAAAGCTCGGTTCGGGAGACTATCCGGTTCTGCTGCCCGGACATAAGGACGGCGTCCGCTTCCTGAACAAGCTGTATAACGAAGGCTTGATGAGCACCGATTTCGCATTGGATAAAGATAAAAAGAAACTGTATCAGGACGTTGCCACCGGAAAAGTCGGCATGTATGGGGAAGATGCGGGCGAATCCTACAAAATCCAGCCGCCTGACACGTACACGGTGCTGCAAAAAACGGTGCCAGGCGCCAAGCTGACTCCGATCGATCCGTATACGAACGCGGACGGCAAGCATGCCAAGCCTTCTTATATCCCTGCGGGTATTAACGTTATTATTCCGAAGTCCAGCGAAAACGCCGCCGAAGCGTTGCAATACCTGGATTGGATGGCGCAAAAAGACGTCATGTACGCGATGAGCTACGGCGTAGAAGGCAAAAACTACACGACTGTTAACGGTTTGCCGGTGCCGCTGGACAACGAGGAAACGAAAAAGAACTTCTACAACTTCGGCGACTACGTCCTCGTAACGAACGGAACCGACTTCGGCAGTGCCGATAAAAACACCGAAGCGCTGGCGCTGGCGTTACCGGAAGACCGTCGCAAAGATGCGGCTCAAGCGTCCAAGAACGGGCTTGCCGACGGAATCGCACCGCTCCGCTTCGACCATCCGATCGAGGCCGAGTCGAAATACGGCAAGGCGCTGGCCGACAAATACGAGCAGCTTCTGGTCAAATCGATTCTGGCGAAGCCGGCCGACTTTGACAAAACGTATGACGACATGCTGAAGGATTACATGACCAACGGCGGAGAAGCGATTCAAAAAGAACGCACGGAAGCCTACAAAAACATGAAGAAGTAACGGATGGATGCGGGCTTCATGCATGAAGACTGAACCGGTTTTCATGCATGAAGCCGCACATTTGCCGATTTGAGCGAAAGAGGGTGCAAAGATTGAAACGGTTCAATGTGTACATGATCAGATATTGGCAGCTGTATGCCATGCTTCTGCTCCCGGTCGCTTTTTTTATCCTTTTCAAATATGGTCCTATGTACGGAGTCTTGATCGCATTTAAAGATTTCAACCTGTTTCAAGGGATTTCGAAAAGTCCGTGGATCGGGCTCGATTCGTTTCGGGCCGTGTTCAAAATGCAAGATTTTTACATCGCGCTTAAAAATACGTTCATGCTCAATTTTCTCGATCTCGTCGTTTCCTTCCCGGCGCCGATTCTGCTTGCCATTATGCTGAACGAGCTCAGAGCGGCCTGGTTTAAAAAGATTTCGCAAACGATACTGTATTTGCCGCATTTCATATCCTGGATCATTATCGGCGGAATCGTCTACCAAGTATTCAGCACGAATACGGGCATTCTCAATTTGATGCTGGGCAATCTGGGCATCGGACCGATTCCGTTTTTATCGGATAAATATTACTGGCTGCTTACTTATTTGGTTACGGGTGTTTGGCAAAGCGCAGGCTGGGGCACGATCATTTATTTGGCGGCGCTGACAGGCATCAGCAAGGATCTGTACGAAGCGGCGGAAGTCGACGGGGCGGGACGCCTCAAACGAATTTGGCACATTACGCTGCCGGGCCTCAAGCCGACCATTGTCGTGCTGCTCATTTTGAAGCTGGGCGAGATGGTGCAGATCGGCTTCGACCGCCCGTTTGTCATCGGCAATGTCCAGGTTCGCGAGTTTTCCGAAGTGCTCAGTACCTTCGTCTATAAGATGGGGATGCAGGCGGGCGAATATTCCGTCGCTACGGCGGTCGGATTTTTCCAGGCCGTTGTCGGCCTAGTCTTCATTCTCGCTTCCAACTATATTTCCAAAAAAACGACCGACCAAGGCATTGTGTAGACGCTTGTCCCGGAAAGGAGTGGAATTATGAACGCCAAAGCGGCCAGCCGTACGTTCGATATGATCAACATCGCATTTTTGATTTTGTTTTTGTTCTTTAGCTTGGCGCCCTTCCTGCATATCATTTCCATCTCGCTGAGCTCTAATGCGCCGATTTTGACCGGCAAAGTCAGCATTTTTCCCGTCGATATCAATTTTGAAGCTTATACCCGGGTGCTGATGGACTCGATGATGCTCAAATCGCTCGGTTATTCGATCTATTTGACGGTTCTGTTTACGGTCATCTGCATGGCGATGACGATTATAGCCGCCTACCCGCTGACCAAAATGGAGCTGAAAGGCCGCAAGTTTTTCATGTATTTGATCGTATTTACGATGTTTTTCAGCGGAGGCATCATTCCGGAGTATATTTTGGTGAAGGAACTGCATTTGCTCAACTCCACCTGGTCGCTCATTTTGCCGCTCATGATCAATCCGTTTTATTTGATTATTTTGATCACTTTCTTCCAGTCGATCCCGAAAAGTCTGGAGGAATCCGCCGAGCTTGACGGAAGCAGCCATTTCGGCACGCTGATCCGCATCATGCTGCCGCTTTCGATGCCGATCATCGCGACGCTCAGCCTGTTCTACGCGGTCAACCGCTGGAACGGTTTTATGGATACGCTGTTTTACATCACGGACCCGGAGCTGTATCCGCTCCAGCTCAAGCTGTACCAGATGATCATGAACAGCCAGATCACGGATCAGCTGCAAATGGAAGGCACGCGGATGGTGCAGGTGCTGCCGGAGAGCTTGAAAGCGGCGAGCATCATGTTCGCTACGGTGCCGATTCTGATCGTGTATCCGTGGCTGCAAAAATATTTTGTGTCGGGCATTATGCTCGGGTCTGTCAAAGGTTAGGAGGATTCATATGCCGGATAAAGGCGAGTATTCATTTTCGACCTGCTGGAACATCAAGAAGCATCCGTCCGGCGGGCGGGAACTGATCGAAGAGATCAAGGAATTGGGCTTCCGCTTCGTGGAGCTGAACTACAACATTAAGGCGGAGCATCTGAAAACGATCGAGCCGATGATCGAAAAAGGCGAAATCGCGATATCGAGCGTGCACAACGTGTTCCCGTATATCGCCGATAAAGACTACGATACGGATTCGGTCATGCTCGGATTTGATGATGAAGCCAAGCGGCGGCGTTCTATCGAACTGCTCATTCAATCGATCGAATACGCCGACAGGTACGGGGCGAAGGCGGTCGTCGTGCATCCGGGCGAGGTGCCTTTTGCCTACAACATCGACGAAGAGCTGAAAAAGCTGTACCGCGAGCAGGGCAAAGATTCCCCGGCTTATCAGAAGCTGTGGCGGGAAATGTTGGACCAGCGGGAGGCAGGCAGTCCGAAGTATACGAGACGGATTCAGGACAGTCTGGAAGAAGTGTGCGAGCATGCCGCGAAAAAAGGGTACGACATCAAGATCGGCATTGAAACGCGCTCGCGCTGCTATCAAATGCCTTCGCTTATGGAAGCGAAGGCGATTTGCGACCATTTGCAGGGCAGCCCTGTAAGGCTGTGGTACGATATTGGCCACGCCATGATGATGGACCGTATGGGTCTCTACGACAATTTGCGCGAGCTGGAGCTGGTGCTGCCTTATATTTACGGCGTGCACATTCATGAAACGCTGGAGCTGTCCGATCACTGGTGTCCTTACGTACACAGCAAGGAAACGTATTTCGATCATTTTCTGGCCGCGATCGAGCAGGCTCCTTTGAAAGTGTACGAACTGAAGGCCGCTTGTCGGCCGGACGAGATTCACGAGAGCCATGCGCAAATCACAAGCCGGATAGCCGGCGGCAGGGGCGCGGGCAAGGGGAAGGTGGCCGACTGATGGATCTCGAGCTGATCCAAACTTATGCGCCGTATATATACTTTGACGACCGGGAGCCCTTCTTCCCGGTTCGCGTCGGGGTGACGGTGCTGGAGCGCGAAGGGGCGTCCCCTTCGTTTCGAAGATCGTTCCCTTTTCGCGACCCGCGTCTGAAGCGGGTTATCGAGTATGCGATATATTGGGACTACGATATCCAGCATTTGTATGAGCTTGAGCATGTATGGGTCTATGTCGGGCATGAGGGGGAAGTGATCGATTGCGAAGCGAGCTTTCACGGCAAATATTTGAAAGGGCTGTTGAAGGATCGCAGCAATCTGGCGGACGAGACGCACGTGCGGCTGTACTCGCAGCCCGGCAAGCATGCGTTCAGCCCGGTCGCCGAGTTTTTCGAGCTCGTGCCTCATTTGTTCACGGCTGCGGATGAAGATGCGGGAGCGGACGGCTTGACGGTCCCTTATTTTTTGGAGGGGCGGGTTACTACGGACGAGGCTACGAACAAGCTGGTCGAAGCTTATTTGCGGTCCTGTGCGTTTAAGCCGTCCTTGACGTATAACGAGTACCGGTTGGACAAGGAGCTTTTCGTTCCCTGGTCGGAGCTGCTGGAGGAAATTCCCGGGCGGATTGCAGCCAGACTTGCCGAGATTCGCGAATCGCATAGCGGAAGCTAATATTTTGAGAGGTGAATAGGATGTATGCGGATTTAGTAAAAATCAACGATAAATGGACTGCAGCCGGTTTGGAAAGGCAGGTCACCGATCCGGACAGCCGATTCTACGGAGGCATTACCGACCCCGTTAGCGGGGTTGCCAGGCCAAGCCACGTAGGAACCGCGGCCGTATTGGCCCAATGGGTTCCCGCGCTTCTGAACCCGGATTCCGCTTACTACCAGGATAGCGGACTTTTGACAGCTATAGATCGTGCAGCCGCGTTTATGCTGAATCGCCAGCACGCGGACGGCACGATCTCTCTTGGTTCTACCAATTTCAATTCCCCGCCGGATACCGCTTTTGTCGTCGGCATCGCGGCTCCGGTGTATCAGCTTTTGCAAAAGCATCGGCAGGAGGGGACGCAGCCTGTCGCCGACAAGCTGAAGCTGTTTTTGGAAAGAACGGTTCCGGCCATGCTGACGGGCGGCTGTCATACCCCGAACCACCGCTGGGTCATAACCGCGGCGCTCGCTTTTTTGCATGAAATATTTGCCCTGCCCGAGCTTGTGGCAAGAGCTGACGAATGGCTGGCCGAAGGCATGGATATTACATTGGACGGAGAGTGGACGGAGCGGAGCAACGGCATTTACAACGCGGTAAGCGACATCGCCCTGTACCATGCGGCAAGACTGCTGAACCGTCCTGAACTGCTTGAGCCCGTGCGGCGGAATTTGCGCATGATGGTGTACCTGGTCCACCCTTCAGGGGAAGTGGTGACCGAATATTCCGGCCGTCAGGATTTCGGACAGCCCTCCGACATGTCGGGATATTTTCTCATATACCGCCTGATGGCGGTGCTCGACCGCGACCCATTGTTCGCGGCGATGTCCGACTATGCGGGAAGCTTTATCGGGGAATCCACAGCTCATCATAACGCGATGCTGGGGTATTTGCTGTTTCCCGACATCCATCTGGACGGTTTGGAAAGAGCGCCGCTGCCTGACCGTTATTTTCAGATTATTAACGGTCGGCATCCGCTCAAAGAGCATCTGGAACAGGTGGACGCAGTCGGCCACCATTCCAAAATTCAGCACAGCAGCATGCACTTCGCCTTCGGAAGCCCGGTCGTGCGCATCCGCGAGCGCGAGGACAGCGTAACGGTCATGGCCGGAACGCCGTCTTTCTTCTCTTTGCGGCACGGCCAGGCCCGGCTGCTCGGCGTGAAGCTGTCCACCTCATTTTCGCCGGGCATCGTCAAATTCGACGAATTCGAGCGTCTCGGCGACGGCGATGCGGCGGCGTTCCGGCTGGCGGCGACGCTAGAGAAGGGCTACAACGGGCCGATTCCTGCAGCGCATCTCCAGGCAGCGAACAGGCCGGAAGGGGTCAGCCCGTGGTATTTGCTCCCGCACCAGCACAGGCCAATGACTCATGTGCAAACGCACAAACTTCAGGCGGAGCTGACGCAGCGGGGCGCCGAGTGGTCGATCCGCGTGAAGTCGGATGAGCGTGAGGACGTGTACACGCAGCTTACTTTCATTTTCGGCGAGGAAGGAACGCTTGAAGGCGACGGTTTGCACGCTTCGGGCGACGGCCGGTTTTTCCTGCAGAGCGGATCTTGTCTGTACAAGTCAGGCCGGAACGCCATACAAATAACCGGAGGCGCCTACGAGCACTGGCTGCCGGGTGTGCGCGAGGATCAGCACCCCGGCGGCTGCAAGTACGTTCATGTGAACCTGCTGACGCCGTTTGACAGAACTTTTACGATTCATTTGCTTTAATGGAACATGTGAAGTGGGGCTAAGTACCGGAACGTGCCGGAGCACGCCGGAACTTGCGGGAACATGCGTATCGGACCATGCGTACCGGAACACGAGGAGAAACGAAACAGGCCTTTGGAAAGGATGAGCGGATTGACAGCATATTTTGAACAATTGGACAGCTCGCATTACAGGTTCAGTGACAAGGACGAGGCTATTTTGACGCTTCTGGCCGACCGCTACAAAGGGGCGAATCCGGCTGCCCCTTTTATGTACCGCGCTTTTTACAAAACAGGGATTTTGCAGACGGCCGACGGGATGTACGACATCAATCTGGCCGACAAGCTGCCTGACGCCCGAGTGGGCCAATATGCGTACGCCTGCGCGCTGGTATGGAGCGAGAGCGAGCGGAATCTGGAAATCGGCATCAGCTGTCTGGGGCCGCTGCGTTTTTACTTCAACGGGCAATTGGCGTACCGCTCCAATGTGATCGACGAAATCAAGCCGGATGCGAAAGTCAAGCTTAGTCTTGATTTCCGCAAAGGCTGGAACATGCTGGCCTTGCAGCTGCGCAAAACGCCCGCAGGCTTCGGCTGCCGGATCGGCGCCGAGGAGGCAAAGGTACGCATCCTGAACGTGCTCGCTCCGTTCGCGGAGCGCCAAGGCCAGGCAGGCTGGGTATTCTCCGAGCCTTGCGATGAAGACCTATTCGCAGGCGGGGCGTTCCCCGACCTGCTGTCGTCAGAGATTGGCAGCGGCGTGACCTGGCTGCCCCGTACGGGCTGGAGCCCGGAGGAGCAGGACAAGCTGCCGTGCGAGCGGCTGTTCGGCATCCGCCCGGGCGGCGCGGCTTACGGCTGGACCTTGGCCGCCGTGCCGGGAACGGGCGGCCGGCAAACCTGCCGGCTGGAGGGGCGTGCCGAAGGGCCTCTGACGGTATGGATCGACGGCGAGCAGGTGGCGGTATGCAAGCAGGCCGGAGATTTTCAAACGGACCTTGAGCTTCCTTCCGGCAAGCGCCAAGTGCTGGTCAAAAGCGTATGCGGAGCGGACCGCTGGGGCTTCTCGCTCCGCCTGTTTGCGGGCGGCGCTTTATGCGCTTTCGTGCAGCCGTGCCCCATTCAAGGGTACGCGGAGCCCTGGCTCTACGCCGGAGTCGTTGACGCGAACGATGCCGGAAAGCCTTCCGGCATTATGACGATGTCGCGGCTGCTGGACGAAGCGTCCGGCACGGAGAACGGCGGAGCGGGCCGGGTCTATTGGCAGCTGGACGCCCCCGGTGCGCGGCCCCGCCCGTTCTATGAGAATGCGATGCTCAGCAATAAATGGACGACGAGCGGAGCGACGAACTTCGGCCGATGGGATTACCCGCTGGGCGTGACGATGTACGGACTGCTGCAGACGGGCCGGGTGTTGGATCGCCCGGACCTCATCGAATATGCGGTTTCGCATATTCGCGCTTGTACGGACATGTACGAATACTCGCTCTGGGATCGGCAGGAGTACGGATTTCCGGCGCTGAACCAGCAGTTGGTGCTGATGCGCATGCTGGACAACTGCGGTTCTTTCGGCTCGGCCATGCTGGAAGCTTATCCGGACTGCGAGGATTCCCGCTTTCTTGCGATCGCTGACGTCATCGCCGATTTTATTGCCAACCGCCTGGAAAGAAAGCAGGACGGCGTCTTTTTCCGGGAATGCCCGGGGGAGTATGCGGAAAATACGATGTGGGCGGACGATTTGTACATGAGCACGCCTTTCTTGCGGAGATATGCCGCAATTAAGGGAAGCCCGGCGTTTTTGGACGAGGCCGCCAGACAGTTCCTGCTGTTCAAAAGCTATTTGTACATGCCCGAGCAAAAAATCATGTCTCACGTATTTGATTTTAAATACGGCCGGGCGACCGGAATTCCGTGGGGACGGGGAAACGGCTGGACGATTTTCTCCCTGTCGGAAGTGCTGGAGGCGCTGCCGCAAGCGCATCCCGACCGTCCCGCACTGATCGAGTTCTTCAATCAATTGTGCGAAGGCTACATGAAACTGCAGGGAGACAACGGATTGTGGCATCAAGTGCTGAACGATCCCGAAGCATATCAGGAGGCCTCGTGCACGGCCATGTTTGCCTATGCTTTCGCGCGCGGCGTCCGTTTCGGCTGGCTCAGCGACCCGGCGCCGTATATGAAAGCCGCGTTTAAGGCATGGGAAGGCCTGAGCCGGCTTGCGATCGACAGCCAAGGCAACGTTCACGGCGTATGCAGCGGCTCGCGGTACTCGTTTACGGCGGAGTACTACAAGGATGATTTGCTTACCGTCCTCAATGATAACCATGGTATCGGCATCATGATGCTGGCCGGAACCGAGGTGCTGAAGCTGAAGCTTTGGCAGGATGTCAGGGAGCATATTGCTCAAGCGTGAATAAAGTTCAGCCCATTTGCTTGTTTGCAAATGGGCTTTTTTTGCTGCGCCGGGATGGGGGTGGGGAGAGCGCGAGGGTGATGGATGGTTTGCTTGCGCTGCAACCGCCCCAAGATGCAAAGACGGCACAGGCCAGGCCGTTCGTGAGCGGGTTGGGAGCGCGAGAACCTGCTCTGCCGGAAACCCCGACCGCCGGAGCCGGCAGCACAATTTGCCTGGTTGCGCGCAGAAAGCCTGATAAAAAGGTCTTTTGCCTGCAGATACGCTGACAAACGAACAATTCCTGCAATTGTGGGAGGCTTTTCACCGAAATGGGCCGCTCCCAGCGAAAAAATCTGCACTTTCGCAAGCTGTTGAAAAACCCCCACGTTAGAGGAGATAGCCATAATCTGCCTGGCCGCACGAAAAAACCTGCAAAAATACATGAATTTGCGTCCTTGATCGCTGTCCACGAACAATTCCTGCAAAAGTGCAGGCTTTTCACCGAACACATAGACTCATGCTCACTTTCAGCGAAAAAGCCTGCACTTTTGCAGGTTTTTCGCCAAAACAAGCGAATTTCGGAGAAAAAGCCTGCACTTTCGCAGTTTTTTTCCTAGCAAGCTGATTTTGTCCAGTCGTGCAGTCCCACGACCTATACCTGGAGAGGCGCAAGCCCAGAAAAGGCGGCTGTCCCCAAATTAGCCGCACTCGTTCTCCTAGCCCTCGTAGAGTGTCGCGACTTGCTCGGGCAGCCTGCACTTTTGCAGACTTTCTTCCGGCCAAGACGCCTCACCGCCCCATTTTGCTGCACTGCAGCTCATGCTGCCAGGTGACGCGCCCCCTCTAGTTCCCTCGCCCCGTCACATTCGGCAATCTGACTTTCGCGGGCTTTCCGGTCTGTCAGTGCCGTTGGTTTCCCAACGGGTACCGGCATGCATGGCCCTATTGTGAATGCGAACCCCATATGAGGCCTTGTGGGGCAGTCGACTTTCCGATTCCGGGTCTTTCTCCGAACCAATGATTGAGGCGACCGGGCGGCGATCCTTTTTTTTCATAGCCGAATCGTGAAAAGCAAGCATGCAAATTGGCGAATCAATCTGTCTTCTGAACGCGGTCGCTCATCTTCGATGGAGGGCATCCTTTAGCTTTGCAGAACTCGAACGAAAAAAGAAAAACTTACGAACCTATGTTCTAATTTTTGTCGGTTTGTGGTATACTGGATCTATGAAAAACGAACCGAAATTCGGGTTACAGCCGGGGGGCCGCGTCCTGCCTGGAAGGTCGCTTACGGCAAAAAACTGACCGGCGATTAATATCCTGAGCGATAAAATAAATCTGAGATAGAGAGCAATAGCAAGGAAAAATCCGAAAAACGAATATAAGCTTGCACTAATCGCCGAATTTAGTCCAAAACCTATTAGATGCACAAAATATAGTGTTGTATAATGGAACTCGCACACAATATATTGTGCTTCTACATATTTTATCAAGATATGCTTGACCTATGTTGTTGCATAATTTTGAGGCCTATTGGGAGGGTGTTGTTGTTGGAAATGATGCAAACAAGGAAGAAGTTGGATGGTTTAAGCGAGAAAATCTTTTTGGACCGGTACGCGCTTAAAAATGCGGATACCAGCCTGGCCAAGGTTGGCGATACCGTGCTTGTTCTGACGAAAGATGATCCCAAATTTCCAGCTAAAGAAGTCGGCGAAATCATAAGCCGCGACGGCAAAACGGTCAAGGTGAGGACACGCAGCGGCGAAGTCGTCGAATCCGCGGTGGAGAAGCTCACTTTAAATATAGAAAAAACTCCCGAAGAAATGTGGGACAGGCTGGCGGGAGCGATGGCTTCCGTAGAGACGACCCCGGAGAAAAAGAAAGAATGGACAGAGAAGTTCCGGTACATTCTCGACGATTGGAAGCTTGTTCCGGGCGGCCGGATTGCGGCCGGTGCCGATGCCAGCGACGAGCTGACGCTGTTTAACTGCTACGTCATCCCTTCCCCGCAAGACAGCCGCGGCGGAATTATGAGCACATTGAGCGAAATGACCGAGATTATGTCCCGCGGCGGCGGCGTTGGCATCAATCTGTCCTCCTTGCGCCCGCGGCGTTCCGTTGTCAAAGGCGTTAACGGTTCTTCCAGCGGCGCGGTTTCGTGGGGCGGATTGTTCAGCTATACGACAGGGCTGATCGAACAGGGCGGAAGCCGCCGCGGCGCGCTTATGCTGATGATCAACGACTGGCACCCGGACCTGGAGGATTTTATTACCGTGAAATCCACGATGGGACAGATTACGAACGCGAACTTGTCCGTTTGCGTCAGCAACGGTTTTATGAAAGCTGTGAAAGAAGATCTGGAGTGGGAACTTGTGTTCCCGGATACGACTGATCCTGAATATAACGACAAGTGGGACGGCAATCTCGACGCCTGGAAAAAGCTCGGCAAAGAAGTTAAGCATTACCGCACCGTGCGGGCCCGCGACGTATGGCATACGATTATCGAATCGGCGTGGAAATCGGCGGAGCCCGGCGTTGTGTTCATGGAATATTACAACCAAATGTCCAACAGTTGGTACTTCAACCCGATCATCTGCACGAATCCGTGCGGCGAGCAGGGGCTGCCGGCGTGGGGCGTATGCAACTTGTCGGCCATTAATCTTTCCAAGTTTTACGATGCCGACAAGCATGATGTGGATTGGGAAGACCTGGCTACAGTCGTTCGTTATTCGACGCGCTTCCTTGACAACGTTATTGACAAAACGCCGTATCATTTCGAAGAAAACCGGCTCAATCAGCAGGGCGAGCGTCGCGTGGGCTTAGGAACCATGGGGCTGGCAGAGCTGATGATTAAGCTGAAAATCCGTTACGGCAGCCCGGAGTCGCTGCAATTCCTGGACAAGATCTACGGCTTCATGGCCAAAGAAGCGTATCTGGCGTCAGCGGAAATTGCAGGCGAAAAAGGCTCCTTCAAACAGTTCCATGCTGAGAAGTTTTTGCAAAGCGGCTTTATGAAAAACATGACTCAGGTATATCCCGAAGTCGGAGCCGCTATTCAAAAGAAAGGCATGCGCAACGTAACGGTCATTACCCAGGCTCCTACCGGCAGTACGGGAACGATGGTAGGCACTTCCACGGGAATCGAACCTTACTTCGCTTTCGAGTATTACCGTCAAAGCCGTCTTGGCTTCGATAAACAGTATGTGCCGATCGCACAGGAGTGGAAAGATCAGCATCCAGATCAGGACTTGCCGGATTACTTCGTCACCGCGATGTCGCTGACCGCGGAAGACCATATTCGTGCCCAAGCCGCTATTCAAAAATGGGTGGATAGTTCGATCTCCAAAACCGCCAACTGCCCGTCCGATTTTACGGTGGAAGAAACGAAAAGGCTGTACGAATTGGCATTCGATCTCGGATGCAAAGGCGTAACCATCTATCGCGACGGCAGCCGCGACGTGCAGGTGCTCAGCACCAGCGCTGAGAAGAAGGAAGAAGCTGCGGCGCCGGCGGAAAAATCGCCGAAAGAGCAGGAAGCCGAAACATTCGCCGACATTTCGAGTCAGCTCGCCGTCAATGTAGACGCGAAAACGGAGCAGGTTTTCGATAAACAATACAAACGCCGTCCGCAAGTATTGCGCGGCGCCACGTATAAAGTCAACACGCCTTTCGGCATGGCGTATATTACGATTAACGATATGAACGGCACGCCAAGCGAAATCTTCCTGAACGTAGGCAAGGCAGGCTCCGACGTATTCGCCATGTCCGAGGCGCTGGGCCGCGTGTGCTCGTTGTTCCTGCGGTACGGCGATCACGGCGATAAAGTGAAGCTGCTCGTGAAGCATCTCAAAGGCATCGGTGGCTCCGGCGCTATCGGTTTCGGCAACAACCGCGTCGAATCGATCGCGGACGCGGTCGCCAAAGCGCTCGAGCAGCACGACGAAGTGATGAACGAATCGGACGATGCGCGGAGTTTCGTGACCGCGACCAGCGAAGTGCCGGATGCCCCGGCACCTGCTGCGGCCAGCAGCTACAGCGACGGAGGCCACAGCCATAGCGCGCCTGTTCAGGACGCGTCCGCGTCGAAGGACCTGTGCCCATCTTGCGGCTCAGCATCCTTGATCAACAGCGAAGGCTGCAAGAACTGCGCCAACTGCGGCTACAGCAGATGTTCATAAAAGAAAGCCAGGGCGATGCCCCTGGCTTTTTTTCAGCTGTGTGAAATTCCAGAGCTGCTCTGGTTTTCACGTTGAAGTTAAGATAATACAAGAAAACGGGTCAAATTCTGGATAAACTCCAGGCTTTGACCCGTTACCATTTATATCTGAACGCAAGGATCCAAAGTGATAAAGTTTAAAGCAAAATAAAATTATTTGGGGGGAGAGACACGTGGCTTGACAAAAAAAGAGCCACATTAAACTGCGGCTCTCATAATAAACTTAACGCCCGCCAGTATTTGTAGCCCAGACGGGATACCAGCCTTTATCAGCGTGCTTTGTGTTATAAACAACTGCATTACCGTCATCTTGAACAACTAGAATGTCGCCAGAAAGGTCAGCTGGCACATTATTTCTTCCGTAATGGCCTGGAGCCCATAATTCGGGAGCAAATCTCCATATAGTATAGCCTTTTACCCTTTCTTGTAAACCAAGAGCTTGTGGGGAAGAAGGAGGTTGGTTTGCGGCGAAACCTAAATATTCGGGATAATATGATTTGTAATAACCAGCAGATGAATCATAATAATCAGCATGAAAATTAACAGTGTCTGAAGCCCAGAGAGACGTTGTGGTATTATTGAAATTCTTATAAAGTACTAGATTTCTATCGTTCTGAAAGATGAGGGAATATATACCATTATTCGAAGTTAACACTTGACCTTTTTCAAGTGTTTCACCAGCTACGAGCGTACTCTTTGCAGACGCTGCTGAGACAATAGAGAGCTGAAGCATGAATACCGCAAACAAAATTAATGAGATCTTTTTCATAATAACCTCTTTTCTAAATAGTATTTTAATTCTGGTGCAAAGCTTGTTATAAAGTTCAGTCCATACAAGTTCAGTAGAACTTCATACACTTCCTCCCTCTTTCCGTCTTATCCTAATTATTACATATACCATTAAAATAGTAAACGTTTAACTTGAGATGCTTAGAAAGCAACAAGAAGGATTGCCTTCTCCTCAAGATATGAAACGAAATATGACGGATGCTAGCAAAGATGCACTTATTGCTTCTTCGACGATTGAAATACTGGCTATTCGCAGTTTCACATGGGTAATATAAATCTATAAAACTTGGACAAGGGAATCGTGTTCGGTGAGATGAGCGGGTTGTGGCTCCAAACTGATCGCGGTTCTTTTTTGTTTTAAATTTCGACTGTTTTGAACTTCAGTCCACCTGCAATTAAATAAATCATCGTTTTTAGGTTTTTGACCGGCCTGTAGCCGCGCGCACGTCGTTTAGCGCTTTGAATGAGGCCGTTAATAGCCTCCATAATGCCGTTTGTCACTTTCGATGTAAACCATCGTAAGATTCCTTTTTCATGCTGACGAATGGTTTTCGCAGCCTTCACCATATCAGGGATTTGGCTGTGCGTCGCCCAGTAGTACCAACTGTCCAGGAACAGTTTTGCCTTCTCCGGTGTTTCCTAATAACGGAGCCACGCGTGTTTGCGGGCTCCGTTTTCTAATAAATTATGGAATATCACCGTTTTCTACTTTTCAGTATTAGTGAGTGTTATTTGAATTGATTGAGAAAATTGTTTCAAATCATCTATGGGGGCGCAGAATGATTAAGCGCTCCTTTTTTTATTTATTCTAGTGAGAAATACCAATGAAGAATTATATTTATTGATTAGACCCGAGCGTGATTATGCAGGTAGCATTGCTAGCGGCGAAGAGCAAAAAAAATCAAACTTTTACCGAAAGTAATTCTATTATTATTTTTCTATTTATCCTATAAAATATTTTGTAAGCGGATTCACAAGATACATCATGCCCAATACCAGAAAAAGTAGGAAGGGAGAAGATTATGGCGAAAATGAGGGTTTTAGCAGTCTTGTTAATTGTTACAATGCTTACAGGGTTAATCCCATTTACACCACCAGTCAAGGCAGTTGCGGCAGATAACAGTTTGATGCTGTGGTACAAGTTTAATGAGGGAAGTGGAACAACAGTTACGGATTACTCCGGTAACAACCGCAATGGCACCTTGAATGGTGGTTACACTTGGGGGACCGCGGCGAATGGATCGGGAGCGGTCGAACTGGACGGAAGCAGTGGTTTCGTACAAATGCCGAATGGTATTCTAACAGGGGTAACGGATATTACCGTAACGACCAGCGTCTATCTTGACGCAGCGAATGCTGACCCGGCCTGGATATATACTTTTGGCTCCTCTGAATACGCTGGTGCACCGAGTACAACGTATTTCGCACTATTGGAAGACGGGGGCGGGAATCTTAGAAGCACGATCTCATTAAACCGGTGGGAAAATGAACAAAACACAGCAAAGAGAGCGCCTTTAACCAAAGGGGTATGGAAAAACGTTGCTTTTACTTTGTCAGGAACAACAGGAACGCTGTATGAAGATGGGGTAGTGATTGCCCAAACGACAAATGTTACGAATGCTCCTAAGAATATTGGCGATCTGTACAACTATATCGGCAAACCTGAGTACTCGGCAGACAAGTATCTCAAAGGTAAAGTATCGGATTTCCGCATATACAACCATGCTTTATCCTCCAGTGAGGTAAAAAATGTCTGGATTGAGTCTTTAAATGATACGGATGCTGTCACAACCGTAAAAGGACTTCTTGACTTAGGGGATCTTTCTGCGGTAAAAGGCAATGTCAGTTTGCCTGCCGCATATGCCGGCGCCTCCATCGCATGGACTTCCGATAACCAGAGCGTTATCCAGAATGACGGTACTGTAACTAGACCGTCAGGTGTAAATACAACGGTAAACCTGACTGCTACGATAACCAGGGGCAGTGCAATCGATACAAAGATTTTCACTGCGAATGTATTGAAAAGCGGGACCGTATATTCCTTGGATTCCACTTCATACACGCTGAAAAAAAATACGACCCACGCAACGCTGTTAACTGTCACCTATGATGATTTATCTACGGCAAATGTCACCAGCAGTGCAACGTTTAGATCCTCGGACACAACGGTAGCATCAGTAGATGCCTTAGGTGTGGTTACGGGGATCAGTAGGGGAAATGCGACGATAACCGTAACATACAACGGACAAACATGGCAAGTATCTGTTACAGTAACTGAAGATTTGGTTTCATGGTACAAGTTTGATGAGGCAAGCGGAACGACGGCAGCGGACTCCTCCGGAAACAATCATCAAGCCACTCTTACTGGTGGAGCTTCTTGGGTTCGCGGAGAAATTGCAAACGCCGTAGACCTTAACGGATCCAATCAATATGTCGATCTTCCTGATGGGATTGTATCTACTCTCCAAACTTGCACCATTTCAACTTTAGTTAATTTGGATACGGTGAAATGGTGGAACCGAATTTTTGATTTTGGCTCATCCCAAACGAATTATATGTTTGTCACGCCAGAAGCCGGAAACCTCCGTTTTGCCATACGAACACCCGCTATTAATGAACAAATCATCAATGGAACATCGCCCGTTCCGGCTAGTTCATGGCATCATGTTGCGGTCACATTAGATGGAGCGACGGGAATTCTCTACCTTGACGGTGTTGAAGTAGGACGCAACAGCTCCATGACGCTCAAACCCTCGGATTTGGGCAATACCACTTCAAACTATATCGGAAAGTCTCAATTTAATGATCCGCTTCTTGATGGACGGGTGGATGACTTCCGTATTTACAACAAAGCCCTTACTTCAGATGAGATAAGTGCACTTGCTGCATCATCACTGGCTAATGTAGCAGTGACAGGTGTCAAGGTGGATAAAATCGGAGCAAGTGCTGTAGTTGGAGATACGATACAATTAACAGCTGCAGTATCACCTTTAAATGCAACAAATCAGGTAGTAACCTGGACCAGTAATAACCCTGCCGTAGCTACGGTAAACGCTGCAGGTTTGGTTACAGCAGTTGGAGCAGGCAATACAGACATCACAGTTTCAACTGCCGACGGAGGCAAAACTGCAACTTGCGTTGTGTTCGTAGCAGCTAGTGCAGATGAGCTTCAAGATCCAGAGATAGAGTTGGCAAAAAAGCAATTGGTGATTCCCAATGCAGGCGATATACGCGGCAACATCACATTGCCAAGCACAATGACGGTTGGAACGGAAACCGTGAATATCACCTGGACAACTGACAAATCTGATGTTGTGAATGTTAACGAACAGGTAAATGGAAATTATGATCATACACCTCCCGGTGTCGTTACAAGACAGGCAGCAGATACACAGGTATCATTAACCGCACACTTGACGCATGGAACAGCAACCGGAACAAAGGATATCATCATTACCGTTAAGGCAAAACCGGCACCGATCCATGAATCCGATTATGCAGGATATTTATTTTCATACTTTACGGGTGCCAATCGGCCTGATGCGGAACAGACTTACTTCGGATTAAGTCAGGATGGATTGCATTGGGACGCAATGAATGGTAACGATCCGGTACTGACTTCACATGTTGGAACCAAAGGAGTACGGGATCAGTTTATCATGCGTTCGCCTGAGGGCGACAAGTTCTATCTGGTTGCAACGGATCTTCGGATCGCTGATACGGATTGGGGTTCGGCACAAACATCCGGAAGCAAGTCGGTGGTCATCTGGGAATCCACTGATTTGGTGAACTGGTCCAGTGAACGATTGGTCAGGGTTGCCACGGATGATGGGGGAAATACATGGGCTCCTGAAGTTGTATATGATGACAAAACAGGAGAATATGTGATGTTCTGGGCATCACGAGTTGGATCGGATAACTATGCGAAACAAAGGATTTACATTTCCAAGACCAGGGACTTCTATACCTTTTCGAAACCTGAGATATGGATTGAAAGACCGGTTGATGTAATAGACGTAGATATAACAAAGTACAATGGAACCTATTACAGATTCTCAAAAGATGAGACACATTCCAATATTCTTATTGATACGTCCGATCAATTGTTGGGGAAGCCCTACAACGTACTTTCGTCCGATAGCGTTGGAGCGCAGCAGGGTGTGGAAGGTCCGGCAATTTTCAAATTCAACGGTGAGAATAAATGGTGCCTGCTGTTGGACAACTATGGCGGTGGAGGTTACTTTCCTATGGTATCCACTGACATCGCATCAGGGGTATTCAGGAAGCTTGCCCCTTCCGAGTATAGGTTGCCGCCAGGACCGCGTCACGGCACAGTAATGCCGATTACAAAGGCGGAATACGATGCCGTTAAGGCCAAATGGGGGGCATGGAAACCTGTGGAAGCTCCACAGCAAAACCCCGTACTGGAATATAAATTCGATGAAACTAAAACAGGCAACGCAATCCAGGATACCTCAGGCAATAACCGCACTGGCACCTTGAACGGGAATGCAACATATGTAACGGATTCGGATACGAAGTCACAAGTCCTGTATCTGGATGGTTCAGACGGCACATACGCAGCTTTCCCCCAAGGCTTCTTTGATGGGAGAGATACGGTAACGGTTTCCATGGATATCAAGCCGGTAACGGTAAATGGAAACTTCTTTACCTTTGCGATCGGTAAAGATAACAACAAGTATATGTTCTTCCGAACACGGAATACTGAACTGCGGAATGCCATTACAACAGGCTCATATGGCTCAGAGCAGGAGGTCAAAGCAACTACGGATCCCATAGCAGGCAAATGGATGAATATTAAGCTTGTCGTTACACCTACGAGCATGGCCATTTATAAGGATGGAAGATTGCTCAGTAAAAACAAAAATGTAAACATATCCATGTCCGATTTAGGCGAGGACTTACTGGCCTATTTGGGAAAATCATTCTATCATGACCCGTACTTTAAAGGCTATTTTGATAATATCAAGGTATACAACCGCGCGCTTACGGATCAGGAAATCGAAAGTGAATTTGGTATTAAGGATGATTCGGTAAAAATAATAAGCGCAGAAGATGTAACAATGACTACAACAGTTGGCCAAGCACCTCAATTGCCTTCAAATGTAAATGTGAGATACAGTAATAACACGACAGGCACCGTTCCTGTAACATGGGATGCCATCGATCCGCATCAGTATGCAAACCCAGGAGCCGTAACCGTACAAGGATCTTTATATGATAATGAGTACGGGAATCCACTTATAATGAACCGAGCAGATCCATATATTTATAAGCATACAGATGGTTATTACTACTTTACTGCTTCATATACGGACGGCTCAGAAGGTCACAACAATGTAGGCATGTACCAGTATGACCGAATCATACTGAGAAGAGCAACAACGATACAGGGACTTGCCACTGCTGAGGAGAAGGTAATCTATACAAAGGACCCCATTAACGGGAATCAAAGCCCCCATGTTTGGGCACCTGAAATCCATTATATGGATGGAAATTGGTATATCTATTATGCGGCCACAATATCCAATACCGATATTTGGCAGATCCGTCCACAAGTACTCATGTGTCCAGGAAATCTGGACCCTATGGTAAAAGAAAATTGGCAGTATATGGGGCAGATGCAGAAGACCAATCCGTCAGACATGGCTTTTAATGGGTTTTCTTTAGACGCAACAACCTTTGAACATAATGGAACGAGATATCTTGTATGGGCTCAGATTGATTCTGTTTCAAATTTATATATAGCAAGAATGAAGGATCCATTAACGATCGATACGAATGCAGTAAAAATATCATCCCCCCTATATGATTGGGAAAAACATGGATATGAGGTTAATGAGGGACCAAGTGTCCTAAAGAAAAACGGAAAAATATTCATTTCCTATTCCGCAAGTGCTACGGATGCCCTTTACTGCCTTGGACTTTTAACGGCTTCCGATACAAGTGATTTGCTGAACCCTAGTTCGTGGGAGAAGTCACCTAATCCGGTATTTAAATCCGATGCTGCAAACGGGCAATATGGACCGGGACACAATAGCTTTACAGTGTCCGAGGATGGTAAGGATGATATTCTTGTCTACCATGCGCGTGAGGAAGAAAAGTACATCGGCAATGGTTATGAACCGTTATATGATGCAGGCAGGCATACCAGAGTTCAGAAATTGTATTGGAACAGTGATGGTACACCGAACTTTGGAGCACCTGTTGCTGATGGAAAAGTGCTGTCATCTGTGAAAGCTAAAGTCAAGATTATAGTTGCAGAACCATCCCAAACAAATCCTGTGCTGGAATATAAATTCGACGAAACAAAAACAGGAAACGCAATCCGGGATACCTCAGGCAACAACCGCACAGGCACCTTGAACGGGAATGCAACATACGTAACCGATTCGGATACGAACTCACAAGTCCTGTACCTGGATGGTTCGGACAGCACATATGCAGCTTTCCCCCAAGGCTTCTTTGATGGAAGGGATACGGTAACGGTTTCCATGGATATCAAGCCGGTAATGGTAGATGGAAACTTCTTTACCTTTGCGATCGGTAAAGATAACAACAAGTATATGTTCTTCCGAACACGGAATACTGAACTGCGGAATGCCATTACAACAGGCTCATGGGGCTCTGAGCAGGAGGTCAAAGCCACTACGGATCCTATAGCAGGCAAATGGATGAATATCAAGCTTGTCGTTACACCTACAAGCATGGCCATTTATAAGGATGGAAGATTGCTCAGTAAAAACAATCATGTAAATATAGCCATTTCCGATTTAGGCGAGGACTTACTGGCCTATTTAGGAAAATCATTCTATAATGACCCGTACTTTAAAGGCTATTTTGATAATATCAAGGTATACAACCGCGCGCTTACGGAAACAGAAATCGCCAAAGAATTCAACATTACGGATATTCCACTGATTAAGGGTGCGTCAGCAGACGGCTACAGTATTGTTACAACGAAAGCCGATGCGGCGAACCATAAGGCTACGGTATATTTCAGCCGCAGCAACAGCACGAAAAAAGATTTGAAACAAGTGCCGCTAACCTACGTGCTGTCCGAAGGGTGCACGATGGATGGAACAAACGGTCAGACTGTGGATCTATCGAATCCTGTTTCCGTTACCATCCATTTACCGGATCAAAGTACGCAGGTATGGACCGTGCAAGGCGTATTTGCCAACAATCCGGCTTTGGGCGGTCAATTTGCAGATCCTGATGTTGACGTTTTTAACGGGAAATTCTACATCTACCCGACAACCGACGGATTTGAAGGCTGGAACGGAACACAATTCCACGTATTCTCGTCCGATAATATGACGGCTTGGAAAGATGAAGGAGTTATTTTGGATGCGGGAGCAGGCAAAGACGTCCCTTGGTCGATCGGAAGCGCATGGGCGCCAACCATTGAAGAAAAGAACGGAAAATATTATTTCTACTTCTGTGCGAAGCGTCAAGATGGAGCTTCCTTAATCGGCGTAGCTGTAGCTGACAGCCCGACGGGTCCATTTATAGCGCAAAGCACACCGTTGATAACTCCTGAGATCGTGAAGAATGCCGGTATTACAACCATGTGGCAGACCATCGACCCCTCCATCTTCACGGATGACGATGGTACTTCCTATATGACTTTTGGTAACGGATCTCCTGCCATCGTTCAGCTCAATGATGATATGGTAAGCTTAAAACCGGGAACGATGAGAAGCCTGACCGGAGCAACCGATTTTAGGGAATCCATGGTAGTCATAAAGAGAAACGGAGTTTACCACTTTACTTGGACGTGCGATGATGCAGGCAGTGAAAACTATCATGTCAATTACGGTACGTCAAGCAACCTGCATGGTCAAATTGATTTCAAGTATACGTTGTTGGCGAAGGACACAAGCAAAGATATCCTAGGTACAGGACACCAGTCAATCGTCAAGGTGCCCGGCAAGGACGAGTATTATATCGCCTACCATAGGTTTGTAACGCCATTGGGACAGTACACCAGCGGATTCGGCTTCCATCGGGAGACTAGCATCGATAAGCTGGAGTTTAATGCAAATGGGTTGATGAAAGTTGTAACGCCAACCCTGGAGGGTATTACCCAACCTGTAATAGCCGTACCCGTAACAGGTATAACCGTAACGGGCGGAACGACTGTAGAAGCAGGTAAAACGCTTCAAATGAATGCTTCCGTAACACCGGAGAATGCAGCGAACAAGACGGTTACATGGAGTGTTGTAAATGGAACCGGTCAGGCAACAATCGATATAACCGGATTGTTAACAGCGAATGGCGCCGGAACCGTTACAGTTAAGGCTACAGCGAACGATGGTTCAGGCGTTGTAGGAGAATGTGATATTACCATAACTGCTAAACCATCACCAACACCTACGCCAACATCTACGTCAACACCTACTTCAACGCCAGCACAACCAGAACCAACACGAACTCCTGGCAAAGTTGAGGTGGCCCCGCCAGTTGTTGATCAAGCAACAGGCACGGCAACGGCAACTGTCGATTCAGCTGCCTTGGATAAGGCACTTCAAGAGTCCAACGTTGCGTTGGTTGAAATACCAAAGGCTGAAGGCGCAAATTCATTCGTTATCAGATTGCCGGCTCCGGCTCTGGCATCCACGGATGCTGCAAAGATAGTAAAATTGAAAACAGAAACAGCTGATTTAGCGGTTCCTACCAATATGCTGGAGGCATCCGAATTAGTTGGGGCAGATAAGGTTGACATTGCGATAGGAAAAGCGGATACCTCAAAGCTCGACAGTGAGACAAAAGCCGCCATCGGCGAAAGGCCTGTCATTGAGCTTAACCTTAAGGTTGATGGTACAACAAGGTCATGGAGCAATCCAAATGCACCTGTTACCGTAACAATACCCTATACTCCAACCGCTGCTGAATTGGCAGATCCTGAACATATTACGGTATGGTATATTGACGGAAACGGGAAAGCTGTTGCAGTGCCGACAGCCAAATACGATCCGGAGTCCGGCAAAATCACCTTCATTACCACATATTTCAGCAGGTATGCCGTAACGTATGTGAATGACTCTTTTAGCGATATTAACAACTACCCATGGGCGAAGAAGGCCATCGAGGTCATGGCTTCCAAAGGGGTAATCAACGGAGTGGCTGCAGACCGTTTTGCGCCGGACCGTGATATTACGAGAGCAGACTTCGTGTTCATCTTGGTAAAAGCCCTCGGACTTTCTGCAAAGACAGACAGCAATTTTACTGGTGTACGGCAGGACGCTTATTATGCAGATGCTCTTGCAGTGGCTAAAAAACTTGGAATCGCAGCTGGCGTCGGAGACAACAGGTTCAATCCCGATGAGAAGATATCCAGGCAGGACCTGATGATACTGATTGACCGCGCGATGAAAATCGCCAAGAAGGAACTGGCCGCAGGTTCGGATGCGGATCTTGCCCAATTCGAGGATCATGCAAGTGTTGCACCCTATGCAGCACAAAGCGTATCAACCCTAATCAAGAACGGAATTGTTACTGGTGATGGAGCAAAAATAAATCCTCTAGATACCGCTACAAGAGCGGAAGCAGTTGTTCTGATCTACAGAATATACAACAAGTAGAATCTGTAGGAATCTGTAAAATTGATCATCAAACATTCCCTATCACCAAACAAGCCCGGGTATGAACATGAACCCGGGCTTGATATTGAATACCCCCAATACAATCAAACGGATCTGAGAAGGGTATCTCTTATTATTAATGATTTATCGGATATTTCAATTTTAGAAAGTCAAAGTCAACTTTGGGTAATATATTTAGCTAATAATCCGTTCCTATGAGGAAAATATTCGAGGCATTACATGCAAAAGTAACATGGGTGAATGATACTCGTTCGATTACTGCAGCTAAATCAGATTTGTCATTAAAACTTCGGGTAGGTTCTAATGAAGTGGAAATTAATGGCGAAGTAGGAACTAGATACAGAAGTTCAAATAATCAACGGAAGTATATTTGTCCCATCCCAATAAGGCTCGTCAGTGAAGCATTAGGCGCTGAGGTCAAATGGGATACCTTAAACAAGACAGTCGTAATAACAACCAATTAGTAACAATATTGAAGGAATGATTAGGATCAAATAAAGCTTTGTATAATTATGTATAAGTATAATTATTTTAAATATTTTTTTCTAACGAATTCTGCAACAAATACTTCATCTTCGCCACTGGCGAGTGTAGTTTCTAACGAATTCTGAAACAACTAAAACGGAGCCACGCGGGTTTGCGGGCTCCGTTTTCTAATTATTTCTGGAATATCACATTTTTTTCTTCATTGTTTTTGTGTGGAGTCATAATTTTTGAGGAAATTTTCAGAATTATTGAGACTGGATTTTCAGAATTGATGAGAAATATTGCTTCCATTTAAAAAAATCCAATTTGGTTTCCAAAGTAAGTTACTCCATCTGATGACTTCATTATCAATTACGTTATCATGAATTAGAGCTTTGCACCACAACCTTTTCTCCACTGTTCATAGATGCCATCATCGTGATTCACCGAGCTATATGAGAATAGATCAATAATCGATGAGAATACGTCATTGTTTTGAAAAAATTGATATCTTATAATAGCTTTAACGAAACCGAATGAAAACGCTACCAAAACAAGGTACGTCCTCAAATTCATCGATGACCTTTTGCGCTGGAGTAGAGTGAAACTGCCATTTCGACACTTCATATTTTTTTTGGATATCGTTATTTGTCAATAATACGTTGAATATAAAATAGGGGGCCTGACATGGTACGAATAGAAAAATACAGCAAGAAAAGCATCTCAACAATAAAATTCCTCTTTATTATGCCTTTTATGGTTTTACTTGGTGTCTTTGCATATTACCCGCTATATGGTTGGGTTTATGCATTCTTTGACTATACGCCGCCGATTCCGCTGTCCCAATCGCCGTTTGTTGGTCTGAAGTGGTTTCATACCTTGGTCGAAAACCAAGTAAAGATCGATCAAACGCTTCAAATACTCAAGAACACGTTTGGGATGAGTGGCTTGAATCTGCTATTCTCCTGGCTTCCAATGATTTTTGCCATATTCCTGACGGAGATCAAATCCGTACGTTTCCGGAGGTTTATACAGACGGTAACAACCTTGCCGAACTTCATCAGCTGGGTATTGGTCTATTCACTGGCATTTTCAATGTTCTCTAGTGAAGGTATAGTCAACGGCCTTTTGAAACAACTTGGATTTATCGATTCCCCGATATTACTTCTTCAAAACTCCGACCATGTTTGGATTATGATGTGGATTTGGACGACTTGGAAAACATTGGGTTGGTCAGCCATATTGTATATAGCGGCGATTATGAGTATTGATGATTCTCTATATGAAGCGGCCTATGTAGACGGCGCGACAAGAATGCGGGTGATCTGGCATGTAGTATTGCCGAGTATGGTGCCGACCTATTTTGTTTTGTTGATGCTGCAAATTGCGAGTTTTCTGAATAATGGCTTGGAGCAATATTTCGTATTTCAAAATGCATTTAACAAGGATTCCATACAGGTTTTAGACTTATATGTTTACAACCTAGCAATGGGAGGCGGCAGCTATTCCGTGTCCGTCGCGATCAGTATGCTAAAGAGCTTGATTAGTGTTGTACTTCTCTTTTCTGTGAACGGACTATCAAAAAGACTAAGAGGAGAGAGTATTGTATGAGTGATAAAGCAGTAGGGCTGGCGCCGAATGATAAAGTGCATGGCAGCCATCTCACTAGAAAAATTAAAGTCCAGGTCAGCCCAACAGACAAAATGATTACTGTTTTAATATATTTCCTGTTTTCCCTGTATGCGCTTATTTGTGTATATCCATTTTACTCAATCATTATTAATACGATAAGTGCAAACGATATCAGTGCCAAAGGTGATGTTATCTTTTACCCGATAAATATCCAATTTCATAACTACGTGGATGCGTTTAAAATACCGGGGTTGTGGGATGCAGCCATTGTATCTGTAGGAAGGACCGTGATTGGAACCACTTTGACGGTAGGGGCTTCCGCCTTTCTGGGATTCATGTTTACCCAGGAGGACATGTGGAGGAGAAAATTATGGTATCGCTATACGGTTTTAACCATGTTTTTTAATGCCGGGGTTATTCCATGGTATTTGACAATGAGGTCTTTGCATCTGACAAACAATTTTTTGGCCTATATTCTGCCGACAATCGTAGCTCCGTTTTTCATCATTCTTGTAAAGACTTTCGTGGAATCAACGCCGAAGGAATTGCAACATGCGGCAAGTATCGACGGGGCCGGGACCATGACCCTTTTTTTCAAAATCATGTTGCCGATCTGTAAGCCCATATTGGCTACAGTTGCCATATTCGCTGCAGTGGATCAGTGGAACTCCTTCCAGGACACGTTGTTGTTGGTCACGGAGAGCAAACTATATAGCTTGCAGTTTATTCTATATAACTATATTAATCAGGCAAGTTCCATATCCAGCATGGTAAACCTGCAGAATGCCGGTTCGACAGCGATAACAAGTCTGGCAACAAAGCAAACCACTACTTCAATTCGAATGACGGTGACCATTATTGTTGTAGCGCCCATTATGTTGGTTTATCCGATTTTCCAAAGGTTTTTTGTAAAGGGGATTATGATCGGTGCAGTGAAAGGATAACTTGCACCGGTTTAATAAATTGAAACAATATGGGGGTTGAGTATGAGTAAACCTAGTAAAGCAGTAAAAAAATCGATGTTGTTATTGTTTGCAAGCCTCTTAATGGTTTCGATAGCATTGACCGGCTGTGGAGGCGAATCTAACAATAAGGCTGCATCAACGGAACCAAGTAAGTCACCAGACTCCGGTACTGGAGCTACATCCAAGGCTAGTACAGCACTAGATCACAGTAAACCGCTGACCATTACCGTTTTTGACAATGCAGCAAATTATCAAGGTGAGCAGAAAGGGTGGTATGGAAAGCTTATTAAGGATAAGTTCAATATCACATTGAACATTCTTGCTCCGCAGATTGCCGGCGATCAGCTATACAAGACAAGATCGGCAGCAGGAAATTTGGGCGATCTCCTGATCGTCAATAACAATCAGTTGGAAGAATTAATTCCAGCCGGTCTGATTATGGATCTCACGGATAAGATCAAGAATACGCAGAACCTGTCCAAATATGTGGATAATCATTTCAAACCTTTCAATGCAGCATTTCAAAAAGTAAATCCGAATGGCAAGATTTATGCTTTGCCGACTTTTGAGGCAGATACTTCACCAACGACATTCTCGGAACAAACCCCTTACTCAAGCCCAATAATGCCTTGGGATTATTTCAAGGGAGTTGGGGCTCCCAAGCTGAACAATCTGGATGATCTTTTAAATGTTCTGAAGCAAATGCATGAGAAATTTCCCAAGACTCCGGACGGTAAAGCGATCGCTCCGATCACCTTGTGGAAGGATTGGGACAGCAGAGGCACTATGGAAAATGCACGCTGGTTGAGCAATTGGTACGGTTATGAGCAGCCAGAAGGAACCACCACCATCCAGTTGAATGCAAAAGGCGACATCGTTCCGCTCATCGATGACAACAGTATGTACAAGAAGATTCTGCAATTCTATTTTAAAGCAAATCAGATGGGTTTGGTTGATCCTGACTCACCAACCCAGGATTGGAACAAAGTATCAGAAAAGCTGACCAACAAGCAGGTGCTTCTCTTGTGGTACTCATGGGAAACAGGGTTCTACAATACAATTGAAAGAGGTAAAAAGGGTGACGGGAATGTTGCTGTTCCGATCGCTGACATGCACATCATTCAGGCAAGCGATGCTTATTACGGCAATGGTAGAGTATTTGCTATCGGTTCCAAAGCCAATGATCCCGATCGGATCATGGAATTCATGGATTGGCTTGCTTCTCCTGAAGGCCTGCGCTACTATGTGAATGGATTTGAAGGCTTCAACTACGAAAAGACGGCAGACGGTAAATTTAAGCTGACCGAAGTGGGTCAAACCGCATTCCAGAAAAATACACCCGTTCCGGAAGAGTACGGAGGCGGCGGATACCAGGACGGACAAAGCAAGCTTAACACGATGATCATAAGCGATTTTGCCAAAGATCCAAAGACAGGGGAGTTTTATAACAGCAATTACTGGGGCTCAACAATTGAAGCGAACAAGACAGCGTTAACGACGGATTGGCAGAACACCTATAATGCAGAAAACGCAACAGATTACTACCTGAAACATAAGATGATCGATATCGTTCCCAATATCAATACAAGTTTAGGAAGCGATTCATCAGATATTAAAAACAAACGCAGCCAGATTTCTGACTATGTAAAGAACACATCCTGGAAAATGGTATTCGCAAAGAATCAAGCAGAGTTCGACAAGCTTTGGGAAATGTTGAAGAAAGATGTGATAGGCCTCGGCTGGAATGATGTATTTGCTTCGGATACGGAAAAGGCGCAAAAGATTATTAAAATGCGTGCCGATGCATTAGCTAAAAAGTAAAAATTATAATTTTTATGAATGAGGGATATGTATGATCTGATCTTATATATCCCTCATTCATTTTCTGATTCTAGACTAATACACTGTCCGTCAATGATCTTTTGCAGATTCTTGCAAAGACGCTTTCGTGGAAAGAGTTCGCTTAATGAAAGGAGAAATCAAACATGCTTAGAGTCGTAAACGTTGAAAACGGATTGGTACAAGGGCTGCCGGCAGCCGACCCCCGGATCACGATTTTCAAAGGGATCCCGTTTGCCGCTCCGCCCGTAGGAGAGAACCGCTGGCGTGCCCCGCAGCCCGCCAAAGACTGGAGGGGCGTGCTCAAAGCGTACGAATTCGCGCCGGTCTCGATGCAGGTCAGACAAGAAATCGACGAAAACAATATTTATACCCGGGAATGGGCCGTGGAACCGGACATCGCCATGGACGAGGACTGCCTCTACCTTAACGTGTGGACCCCGGCTAACCGTGCCGATGAAAAGCTGCCGGTGTACGTATGGTATTTCGGAGGAGGTCTGCAGGTCGGTCATACGGCCGAGATGGAGTTCGACGGGGAACGCATCGCCCGAAGAGGCATCGTCGTAGTCACGATCAACTATCGTCTGAACGTGTTCGGATTTCTATGCCACCCTGAAATCACGGCGGAATCGCCGGAAGCTCCCGCGAACTTCGGCCACCTCGACCAACAAGCTGCTACAAGATGGGTCAAACGCAATATCGCTGCTTTCGGCGGCGATCCGGACAACATCACCATCGGCGGACAATCTGCCGGCGGCGGAAGCGTCATGAACCAGCTTACTTCACCGCAGAACAACGGCCTCTTTCAGAGAGCGATCGTGCAGAGCGGGGTATTCACGGAGCTCTACCCGGGAGCCCGCACGCCCAGGTTTCTGCGCGATATAAGGGAAGCCGAACAGGAAGGTGTTCAATTCTTCGAATTTCTCGGCATTTCCTCGCTTGTGGAAGCGCGGAAGCTTGATGCGGTTTCTCTCCGAGACAAGATGCTGGAGTACAATGCGTTCTGGGGCACCGTCGTCGACAATAAGTTCAGTGATGGCAACGCGTTCGAATTGTTCCTTCAAAACAAGCGCTTGCAGGTACCGGTGATGTTCGGCCATACGTCATCCGAGTTTTTCAGCGCTCCGGAGGCCGGTTCGCTGGACGAAATCAAGAACTTGGCCGTCGACTTATTCGGCGATGATGCCAATGAATTTCTTGAAATTTGCGGATTTCCATCAAGCAACTTCGATGAGGTCTTGAAAAAAGCTTCGGTAAGTGGCATCGAATACGCGATACGGATTGCCGGGCAGGCCAATGCGGATACCGGCGCCAATCTCCCGCTGTACTATTACAATTTCGATGCGGGAATCCCAGGTTGGGATAACCCTGGAACGTTCCACTCGGTGGATCTCTGGTTCTTCTTCGAGACCCTCGCCAAATGCTGGAGGCCGTTCGTCGGCAAACATTACGATCTTGCCCGCCAAATGTGCAATTACTGGGCGAACTTCATTCGTTGTGGAGATCCGAACGGCAAAGATTCTACGGGAGAGGACTTGCCGCGGTGGGAGCCCTATACGCCAAATGCACCGTACGGCATGCGATTCGTGGATCAAGCCGAGTTTTCCAGTGAACAACCCAGTGATATGATGCAGCTTCTCGTGAGACAATATTTCAAGAGAAAATCCGTTGAATTCGTATGCGGAAGTATAGATTGACAAGGGGAGGAAGTTCCATGAAACTGGAATTCGGCAACTATATCACTTAAAGCGCAGGGAATATGCAAACCGCGCCTGTTCTTTTTGATCGAGTGCTATCACCATAACCAGCTGCCCCATTACCATTTCAATGAACATCTAGTTTTCGATCTAGGCAAGAGTGCCGAACGAGCCGTCGTTCCTTTGCTTCGTTGACTGTTTTCAAACAGTAATATATGCTAATAAATAATTGATGTATTGTCATTTTTTTGATACTGGAGGATCATGATGACCAACATTTTCTATGTTGAGTATGATGCCGCGCACGCAAGCAATTTTGTGTTCGATATCCCTGAGGGCCATAACTGTTGGCTGCTCGTCGTGACCCATACACCTGCCCTGTTCTGGGTCAATGAAGAATTGAAGGAGTACCCGGCACACAGTGGAGTTTTATACCATCCCCATCAAAAAATTTATTACCGGGCCTGCGCGGAACAATATAAGAACGACTGGATTCGTTTCGAATCCAACGAATCGTATGTAACGGAAACATCGCTTCCATTCGGAGTGCCATTTTCATTGAATGACCCTGAATACTGCCACAAAATATTCCAACTCCTCGTCAGCGAACACTCATTTCAAAAATATTATAAAGAATCATCCATTGACTGCTTACTGAGAACCCTGTTTAACAAGCTGCTGGAATCTTACTTTCAAGAAGTAATTACGCCCAAATACTACAACTTGTTAACGCTTCGAACCGCCATTTACAGTAATCCTAGCCAGGACTGGGCGGTTCCGAGAATGGCCGACTCTATCCGCATCAGTCCTGGGTATTTGCAGACAATTTACAAGAAGACTTTCGGGATTTCTTGTATGGATGACGTGATTACAAGCCGCATCCGCCAAGCCAAGGAATATTTGTTGCACGGCTCTCTATCCATCGCGGAGGTCGCTTTACGCTGCGGGTATAACAACGTGGAGCACTTCTGCCGTCAATTCAAGCAGATTACGGGCTTTACACCAAGAAAATTTCACAAGCAGATGGAAGGCGCATCTGTTGAGAAGGCCGCCAAACCGTAACTTACACAACAAAACAGGAGACTCTTCGCCAAACGTCCTACGTGGTTGCATGAACCATTGAATCCCGAAACGGTGATCCCCTGGACGAAGTCAGCATGAAGTTCTGATCGCTGTTTAAGGCGGGCAAGAGAATATTATAGTAACAAAAATGCATCTGACTGGTCTCTTTCTGAGGTGCAAGGTTCATGACTATTAAACGGTTCGGCTGTCACGCTCAACGATACGGACAGCCCAGCTTTCGTGGGACGCCATCAATGCCATTTCACTTGTTCGGTGAAGACGGCATCATTTTATACCGAAGTGGCAGGTGGTTTCACAGGCGTGTTTTTTGGTATGTATGCAACGGGAAACGGTAAGCAGTCTAATGTACCTGCGGCATTTGATTGGTTCGAATACAAGCCTGCTGATTAGAAATAGAATCCGATTGTAAAGTGAAGGAGGCAATCATCACGAGTGAAGCACGTTTAGAGTACAAAGAAAGACTATTTTTTCGCTCCCCAGCCAAGCATTGGGACGAAGCATTTCCGATTGGCAACGGACGGCTGGGAGCTATGATTTTCGGAGGGCCATGCTCCGAACGATTGCAGCTTAATGAAGATTCCTTATGGTATGGAGGGCCGAGGGATCGGCATAACCCGGATGCTTTGGTACATCTTCCGGAAATTCGCCGCCTCATTTTTGAAGGGAAGCTCAAAGAAGCCGAGTCCCTCGCTTCGCTTGCCTTAACTGCGATCCCTGAAACCCAGCGTCATTATGTGCCGCTCGGCGATCTGTTTCTTCATTTCCAAACATTAGACGATAACCAAGTCATCGATTATGAACGGGAGCTCGATTTATCAGAAGCAGTGGTCAGTATTTCCTTCAAGGCGGGTAAGGTTCATTATCGTCGCAAGATCTTTGCGAGCTATCCGGACGGCGCGATTGTGATTCGATTGACGGCTGATACGCCGGGCCAAATTTCCTTTACGGCAAGAATGGGAAGGGAAAGGTTCCGATACGTAGACCGTATCCGCACAGAAGAAGGTAATTCGATCATGATGAGCGGCAATAGTGGCGGAGGTGTTAACTATTGCGGTGTGTTGATGTGCAAACCAGAGGGAGGCCAAATGCGTACGATTGGGGAGCACTTGGTCGTGACCAATGCCGATGCCGTCACATTGGTCATTTCCGCCGCCACGGATTTTCGAGAGTCCGATCCTGAATCCGCAGCGTTTGCGAATGCCAAGCGTGCTGCTTCACGGACGTATACCGATTTATTAACGGCCCACATTGAGGATTATTGTAAACTGTTTGAGCGGACGTCGTTAAGGCTTGATGCTGCATTCAATGCTGTGGAACAAGATACCTCGAAACGATTGGAACGGATGAAAGCTGGAGATGAAGACCCCGGACTTCTAGCTTTATATTTTCAGTATGGCCGTTATCTGCTTATTGCTTCAAGCAGACCAGGATCTTTACCTGCGAATTTGCAAGGTATTTGGAATAAGGATATGTTGCCGGCCTGGGACAGCAAATTTACCATTAACATTAATGCGCAAATGAACTATTGGCCGGCTGAGATCTGCAATTTACCCGAATGCCATGAGCCTCTCTTTGAATTGATCGAACGGATGATTCCAAACGGTCGCCGAACCGCTCAAGTCATGTATGGGTGCGGTGGCAGTGCTGCCCATCATAATACTGATATTTGGGCGGATACCGCACCGCAGGATCTTTATCTACCCTCGACATATTGGCCCCTTGGTCTTGCATGGTTATGTTTGCATCTTTGGGAACATTATCAATTCAAGCGGAATGAGGCCTTTCTGAAACGTGCTTACCCGATGATGAAAGAAGCGGCTGCTTTTCTTGTTGGTTATATGGTCGAACTTCCTAGTGGAGTGCTTGTCACTTGCCCCTCTGTCTCACCTGAAAACACATATAGATTGCCGAATGGAGAAACGGGCGTGCTTTGCTATGGGCCATCCATGGATAGCCAGATTGCTCGCGAATTGTTTCTCGCATGTCTAGCGGCAGGTGAACAGTTAGAGACGGATATGGACTTCTTGACAACGCTTAAACTTACAATGGATAAGCTGCCACAGCCCCAGATTGGGCGTCATGGGCAAATACAGGAGTGGATTGAAGATTATGAGGAAGTGGAGCCAGGACATCGTCATATCTCACACTTGTTCGCTTTGCACCCGGGAACACAGATCACTCCAGAGAAGACACCAAGCCTAAGTGCTGCTGCTCGCCGGACACTTGAGAGACGACTTGCAAACGGAGGCGGACATACAGGCTGGAGTCGCGCCTGGATTGTGAATTTTTGGGCTCGGCTGGGAGATGCGGAAGAAGCATACGAAAATGTAACTGCCCTTTTGACGCACTCCACATTGCCCAACCTTCTCGATAATCATCCGCCGTTTCAGATAGACGGCAATTTCGGCGGGACTGCGGGTATCGCGGAAATGCTGCTGCAAAGCCATGCTGACGCCATTCATTTGTTACCAGCTCTCCCTAATGCTTGGTCCAATGGTGAAGTAACGGGGCTTCGCGCCCGCGGTGCGGTAACGGTAGATATGGCATGGAAGGACGGTCAATTACAGCATGCTGTACTGAAGCCAGATAATAAAGGGGTGTATCGTATTCGTTGCAATCTGCCCATCCAATTATGGATTGAAGGGGAGATTTACGAGCCAACGCAACTCGACGCATCAACCTATTCGTTTGAGGCGGAGGCAGGGACTACGGTTCATGTACTTGCTAAGGCCGAATCCAAGCCCGCGAATTGAGATTTCGGTTTTATCGTCTAACCAATACTCCTTAGAATGGGATTCTCCGCTGTACGAAGGTGAATCAGGTGAATGAGTTTGGAGCGGCTGCTAGAATGGTCCGGGTCTATCGAATATCAGAATCATTTGGAATCCCTCAAGTTTAACGCCGTACTTAATAGTGCAAGCCATAAAACAGGACTTTCTCAATACCATCAACCTGTGGGAAGTGGCGTTGTTAAGAAATTCAGCGGCCTATACGACTCCTTCTGGTGCTGCACGGTATCGGGGATCGAGGCGATGAGTGAGCTCCAAAAGAACATTTGGTTTAAAAGCGACGGAAGTATACTGCTAAATGCTTTTATATCATCTACTATTGCTTGGAGTGAAAAGAATGTCAGGATCACACAGTTTACCGAATTCCCCGATAAACTTACGTCAACCCTCGTGATTGAAGCTGCTGAACTTACGGCCTTTAAACTGATGTCTTAAGGAACATGCAGTTCAAAGGGTAAGGTATATTGTCATAGATCGTGTGTTTCAGGACCAAGACTACATTGAAATTGACATTGATGCTTTCCTGCATCTAGTACCGTTTCAAGGTGAAGATGGTATGGTGGCGGTCATGTTCGGCAGCATCTTACTCGCTCAGATCGGGTCAAACTCGCAACTGAAGGGAGTTTCCAATCAGAATATCAATGATAAACTCGTTAACCGTGAAAAGGACCGGCTGGAATTTGCTGTGGATGACGATCAGGGCAATCAGGTGATATTCATACCGTTGTTCAGAGTCGAGGAAGAAGAATATTCAGTGTATATGAAAGAAACATCGAATTTAGCAAGGAGTGAACAGATTATTATGAAAAAACAAGCAAGAAATCCATATCTTCCATCATGGGAATATATTCCCGATGGAGAACCGTATGTTTTTAACGGCAGAGTTTATGTATATGGCTCTCATGACCGTTTCAATGGGCATGCGTTTTGCTTGAACGATTATGTCTGTTGGTCGGCACCTGAGGATGACCCGGCAGACTGGCGGTATGAAGGCGTGATTTACAAAAAAACAGATGATCCGCTTAATCCTGATGGAAGCATGTGTCTGTATGCACCAGATGTCACGGTTGGTCCGGATGGACGTTATTATTTGTACTATGCCCTTGACAAGGTTTCTATCGTTTCGGTCGCTGTTTGTGATACCCCGGCCGGCAAATATGAATTTTATGGCTATGTTCGATATGCCGATGGAACACGTTTGGGAGACAGAGAAGGCGACGAGCCACAATTTGATCCAGGAGTGATGACAGAAGGAGAAAGAACGTACCTGTATACCGGTTTCTGTGCAGCTGGGGACAAGTCAAGAAGCGGTGCCATGGCTACGGTCCTGGGTCCCGATATGCTCACGATTTTGGAGGAACCGGTATTTGTCGCGCCAAGTGAACCTTACAGCAAAGGCAGCGGATTCGAAGGGCATGAGTTTTTTGAGGCTCCTTCTATAAGGAAGAAAGGCGATACGTATTATTTTATTTATTCATCCATCGTCATGCATGAACTGTGCTACGCGACCAGTAAATGTCCAACAAAGGATTTCGTATATCAGGGAGTCATTGTCAGCAATAATGATCTTCATATCGGCTCATACAAACCGGCGAATAAACCCATGTATTATGGCGGCAATAACCATGGTAGCATTGTTGAGATGAATGAAAAGTGGTACATTTTTTATCATAGACATACCAACGGAACGAATTTCAGCCGGCAAGGTTGTATCGAACAGATCGAATTCCGCGAGGATGGTACGATTCCGCAGGTGGAAATGACATCCTGCGGTTCGAATGGAGGGCCGCTTGACGGTCGAGGGGAATATCCTTCGTACCTGGCTTGCAATCTGTTTTGCAATGATGAGGCGTTGTATACAGGAGCTCCCGGGGAATGGATGGACTGTCGGTTTCCGAAGATTACCCAAGATGGGAAAGATGGAGATGAGGAGATCGGATATATCGCCAATATGAGGGATTCCGCAACAGCCGGATTTAAATATTTTCAGTGCGATGGGATCAAGAAAGTCAAAATCAGGGTGCGTGGATATTGCCGTGGTGCCTTTGAAGTGAAAACATCATGGGACGGTCCTGCTCTCGGGAAGATATCGGTTGACTTTACAAATATATGGAAGGAATATTCTACGGATCTCGTTATACCGGATGGCATACAAGCCTTGTATTTCACGTATACGGGTACGGGAGGAGCGAGTCTAGCTTCGTTCACATTGGAATAACCAACATAGGATTCTGCTCATTCCAGGCAACGTTCTTTAAAGCAAGGATTGGAAAAGCAAGAGAGCTGCTCAAGCAGGATGAGCTGAAAATTTCGGAGGTCGGTTTTCGTGTGGGGTACGAGGCGGCTCACTCGTTTACCCGATTTTTCAAGAAAATGACCGGTTTGACACCCTTGGAGCATCGGGGTGCCCTACGAGCTAAGAAGTGAGTTGAGAAAGACGTCACGACTATTGAACATGGCTGTTTATTGTAGGAACTAAATGAAGGAAAGGGGTAATGCAGATGTACCCGAATCCCATTATATGGGCTGACTATCCGGACCCCGATGTGATCCGGGTGGAGGATACTTATTATATGGTCAGTACGACCATGCATTTTATGCCGGGGTGTGTAATATTGAGGTCGTATGACCTGATCCATTGGGAAGTGGCAACATATGTATATGATGCTTTGGATGATACACCGGATCAGAGGCTGGAGGGTGACCGACAGATCTATGGAAAGGGAATGTGGGCGGCATCTTTGCGTTACCATCAAGGTAAATATTATGTATGTTTCGTAGCAAACGATACTCATCAAACGTATTTGTTTTCTGCGTTTGAAATCACAGGACCATGGATGAGGCACCCGAATATCGAAGGATTCTATCATGATTGCTCACTTTTGTTTGATGATGATGGCAGAGTTTATATTATATATGGAAATGCCGAGATTCATCTTACAGAATTAAAGGAAGATTTGACCGGTCCCAAGCCTGGTGGATTAAACCGGATCATAGTGAGGGAGACAGGACCTTATCATCTTGGTTATGAAGGTGCCCATATCTATAAGATTAATGGAAAATATTACGCATTTTTTATACACATTACACAGTCCAGACATAGTCGCAGAACACAAGCCTGTTTTGTAGCAGATTCCCTGGAGGGGGACTTTGTTGGCGGAGAGGTGTTTGATGATGACATGGAGTATTTTAATGCAGGTATAGCACAAGGCGGAATCGTTGATACGCCAGATGGTAAATGGTATGCCCTCTTGTTTCAGGATCATGGTGCCGTTGGCCGTATCCCTGTCTTGGTGCCTTTGCATTGGGAAAATGATGTTCCGGTATTCGATAGGAAGCCACCCCCATATATCGACATTCCGAGTACTAGACCCGGATATGAATACAAACCTTTGGTCGGAAGCGATGATTTCTTCTACAAGCCGGATGAGAACGGCAAGGTTCATCTGAAAGACTACTGGCAGTGGAATCATATCCCGACAGATATTTTGTGGTCCGTAACGGATAAACCGGGTACATATCGTATTCAATCTGGAAAAATCAATCCCAATTTAACATTTTCGGTAAATACATTGACACAGCGTACAATGGGGCCCGCATGCGAAGCTATCGTTACCTTGGATGGAAGCGAGCTAAAGGATGGCGATTATGCAGGCTTGTGCTTCTTGATCAGCACCTATGGCTTCATTGCACTTACCAAGGAAGCTGGACAATACTACTTGGTCATGTTGGCAAGAACCACAGACGATAAAACGATCTTCGGAAACCTAGTAGACAAAGAGACTGGGGTGGAATATGCAAGGATTCCAGTGGACAGTGACAAAGTTACTTTGAAGGCTTATGGCAATTTCGTGAACAATACAGACGAGTGCGAGTTTTATTACATGGACGGAGAAGACTGGAAAAAGCTTGGTATTACCCATAATATGGTCTGGAAAATGGATCAGTTTGTAGGGGCACGTTACGGGTTGTTCCTATATTCTACCAAGGAGATTGGAGGAACGGCTCAGTTTTCTAGGTTCGTGTACAATGTGATGAAATCCGAGGATGAGTGAGCATACATGAGATAAATCCTTAGTATTGAGGGACGGGAAACTATAGTTGAATAACTAAACCAGCTAATACCTTGTCAAGATTTTTCAATAACACCGCAGTGTATATTTAGTGATAAATAATAACTTTATCTTGATTCCATGGTTGTAAAAGATTATTATGGACTTGTGGATAGGAGTGATACCATGCCTATTATTCAAGCGCTGGACAGAGCATTGAAAATATTGGATTTATTCGACGAGCATACGACAGAGCTGAAAATTACAGAAATCAGCGCGAGAATGGAGCTTCACAAGAGTACAATACACTCCTTATTGAAAACGCTTCAGTTACACGGTTATATCAATCAGGATATGGAAACAGGAAAGTACAAGTTAGGGTTAAAGTTCCTGGAAAAGGGACAGCTTATGCTGCAAGGCCTGGACATCCGTACAGTTGCCCGAAAGCACTTGACTGCTTTGTCGGAGCAGACAGGTCAGACAACCCATCTCGTTATTCTTGATGGGAAGGAAGGCGTGTATTTGGATAAAGTTGAGGGGGAAAAAGCTGCGATTCGCTATTCCCGAATCGGTCGCAGAATATCACTTCATAGCAGCGCGGTAGGAAAGGTACTGACAGCCTTTAGAACGAAGGATGAGATCGATATGCTCCTTCGGAATTACCATTTCTCCAAGATTACAGAAGCGACGATTACGGACAGAGAGGCATTCCTTCGCGAATTGAATCAGGTAAGTGAGCAAGGGTACTCCATTGACAATCAGGAGAACGAACCGGGCGTACGATGCGCTGCAGCTCCTATTTTCGAACATAATGGTTCGGTTGTAGCAGCGATCAGCATATCAACTTTAATTTCAACGGTAGATGACCTATTGTTTAAGCAGTATATTGCCCTACTTAAGAAAGAAGCAGAGACGATTTCACAGACCCTGGGGTTTCGGCAAGTTTTGTAAAGCATGTCGAGTCCAGGCATTTTTTACACTAGAATTCGAGAACTCTGTTTTATAATGTAAAACAAATTCAAGGAGTGAGCTATCTATGAGAATTATCCGTTTTGTAAATGAAGGGCTTTCACAGCTAGCTGCAGTTAATGACAATGAACAAATTTTCGCACTGCCGCAATGCGATTTTTTAACCTTGATCCAAGAAGCTGACGAAACGGAGATTTCACCGCTCGAGTTGGTTTTCAAAACGATCGAAAATAGGGAAGTGCTATCAGGTCAAGTCGATCAGCTGCAGCTTCTGGTTCCAATTGAAGCGCCCGAAGTTTGGGCTGCTGGGGTTACGTATGAGCGAAGCCGGGATGCGCGAAATTATGAGGCAACCGAAGGCAAACTGGATGCCTTGACCTTTTACGATAAAGTTTATGACGCTGTGCGTCCGGAGATTTTTTTCAAATCGACGGCTGCCCGAACGGTAGGACCGGGCGGCGACGTACAACTTCGAAGCGATTCCGTGTGGCAGGTGCCTGAACCGGAGTTAGGGCTTGTTCTGAACGCTAAGGGGAAAATCGTAGGGTACACCATTGGCAATGATATGAGCTGCCGGGATATTGAAGGCGAGAATCCGCTCTACCTGCCACAGGCCAAAGTATGGAAGCGTTCCTGCTCCTTGGGACCAGCGATCCGTTTGGCCGAAACGGTAGACGACCCTTACAACTTGCAGATTACAAGCCGAATATATCGTAACGGGGAAAAAGCCGTCGAGGGAACGGCTAATACCAATCAGCTAAAACGAAAGCTTGAGGAATTGACCGAATATTTGATTCGGGATAATGAATTGTTTGACGGAACCGTGCTGCTGACGGGAACTTGCATTGTACCGCCTAACGAATTTACACTCGCTCACGGAGACCGGATCGAAATTGAGATTACCGGTATTGGGACACTTGTCAATCATGTTGTAGGTGCAGGAAGCTAATCTGTAATTATACATTTGATTATAAAATACATACATTCAAGGAGGAATATATATGGCATCTGTATTTGTTGGAGGGCAAACCTATTTAAACTATATTAACGGTGAATGGTGTCCAGCCGGCACTGGGCAAACTGTCCCCAGTATAAATCCTGCCAAAAGAAGTGAAGTCGTGGGCTATGTGCAGTCGTCGTCATTGGAGGAAGTGAACCAAGCGGTTGCGTCCGCCAAAGCGGCACAGCAAGGTTGGAGAAAGTTATCGGGCTCGGCAAGAGGCGACTACTTGTTTAAAGCAGCCAATGCGCTGGAAAGACGCATCGATGAAATTGCCGAGACGATGACGCGTGAAATGGGCAAAACATTGCCGGAAGCAAAAGGCGAAACGGCACGAGGGATCGCCATCCTGCGCTACTATGCCGGTGAAGGGATGCGGAAGATCGGAGAAGTGATACCCTCCACGGACAGCGAAGCGCTGATGTTTACGACCCGTATACCGCTTGGGGTTGTCGGAGTTATTTCACCTTGGAATTTTCCAGTGGCGATTCCGATATGGAAAATGGCGCCAGCCTTAATTTATGGTAATACGGTCGTGCTGAAGCCTGCTCAGGAGACGGCGGTGACGGCTGCCAAAGTCGTAGAATGCATCGCTGAAGCGGGACTTCCTGCCGGAGTTATCAATTTAGTGACCGGAAGCGGATCTGTGATCGGGCAAGGACTTGCAGAGCATCCGGATGTAAACGGAATCACATTTACCGGCTCCAATCAAGTTGGCAAACGGGTCGGTCAGGCGGCACTAGCCAGAGGGGCGAAATACCAGCTTGAGATGGGCGGGAAAAATCCGATCATTATCGCTGCGGATGCCGATTTGGATTTGGCGGTTGACGCGACGATCAGTGGCGGAATCCGGTCGACAGGACAGAAATGTACGGCAACAAGCCGTGTCATTGTGATGCGTGATGTGTATGAAACTTTCAAAGAAAAGCTCCTGAGCAAATTAAAAGGTTTAACAGTTGGTTATGGATTAGATGCCGGTACATGGCTCGGCCCTTGCGCAAACGAAAATCAGCTAAGAACGGTGCAGTCCTACATTCAAAAAGGAATAGAGGAAGGAGCTGAGCTGTTGTTCGGCGGTGCTTCACCGGATCATCCAGATCTCGCCGAAGGCTTCTATATTCAGCCCACTGTGTTTGATAAAGTAACGCCAGAAATGGCGATTGCCCGGGAAGAGATTTTCGGCCCGGTCCTCGCGCTAATTCAAGTCGAAACCATGGAAGAAGCCATTCAACTGGCTAACAATTCGGATTATGGTCTGAGCGCTTCCATTTACACGCAAAGCATAAGCAATATTCTTTCGTTTATTCAAGATATGGACGCCGGTTTGGTAAGAATTAATTCCGAGACAGCCGGGGTGGAGCTGCAGGCCCCATTCGGCGGGATGAAGCAGTCCAGTTCTCATTCGCGCGAGCAAGGTCAGGCGGCAATCGAATTTTATACCTCGATAAAAACGGTATTTCTCAAAGCGTAAGCGTATCACTTTTGCTATAAAACCTAATTCGAAAGGGTGAGGGTTGATGAAAGAGCAATTAAAATCGATTATGGCTCATGAAAATAACGATTTGTTTACGATCCGTACGCACGCGCAAGGCCCAAAAGGCTCATTGCCATTAACAAAAGAAATGTTATTGCATGCTCCAAGCGGAGAATTGTTCGGTCTTACCCAAAATGTTGGAATGGGGTGGAAACCTTCCCGCCTGAAGGGTAAACAGTATCTTTTGTTAAGCACTCAAGGAGGCATACGTAAGGAAGATGGCAGTCCCGTCGCACTCGGCTATCATACCGGTCACTGGGAAGTTGGCCTGCTGACGCAGGCTGCAGCAGAGGTGATCACGGAAAACGGTGGGGTTCCTTTCGCCGGATATGTGAGCGACCCTTGCGACGGTAGGTCCCAGGGTACGGAAGGCATGTTTGACTCTCTTCCTTACCGCAACGATGCAGCGATCGTTTTCCGGCGTCTCATCCGCTCCTTGCCGACGCGCAAAGGTGTGCTCGGTGTAGCAACCTGCGACAAAGGATTGCCCGCCATGATGATTGCTCTGGCCGGGATGCACGAACTTCCTTGCGTAATTGTGCCCGGCGGAGTGTCATTACCCCCCACGGAGGGCGAGGACGCTGGGAAAATCCAAACCATAGGTGCAAGGTATGCTAATGGTGAAATCAGTCTGGAAGACGCTGCCGACCTCGGCTGCCGGGCTTGTGCCACACCGGGTGGAGGCTGCCAGTTTCTTGGAACGGCAGCTACTTCGCAGGTTATTGCAGAGGCTATGGGCATGACGGTGCCTCACGCTGCGCTTGCACCATCGGGACAGCCCGTATGGGAAGAGATGGCCAGGCAGTCGGCCCGCGCTATGATGACGCTCGAGGAAAAGGGAATCCGGATGAAGGATATTTTGACCGAAGCGTCCATCCATAATGCGATGGTTGTTCATGCGGCCTTTGGCGGATCGACCAATTTGCTGCTGCACATTCCTGCCTTCGCTCATGTGGCAGGGCTGCCCGTTCCGACCGTTCAAGACTGGATTCGTGTCAATAAAGACGTACCAAGACTAGTCAGCGTTTTGCCGAATGGTCCGGAATATCATCCGACTGTTCGAGTGTTTCTGGCCGGAGGGGTGCCGGAAGTGATGCTGCATCTCCGCCGTCTGGGGGTACTAAAAGAAAATGCGTTGACAGTAACCGGTGAAACGCTGGGGACTGTACTGGATTGGTGGGAAACGAGCGAGCGCCGAGGGCGGATGAGAAGTCTGCTTATGGAAATGGACGGCATAGATCCGGACAACGTCATCATGAGTCCAGAACGTGCCAAAGAAAGGGGATTGACCTCGACGGTTACGTTTCCTATGGGGAATCTGGCTCCGGAAGGATCAGTGATTAAATCGACGGCGATTGACCCGACAACCGTTGGAGCGGATGGGGTTTACCGCCATCGGGGCAAAGCCAAGGTGTTTACCTCAGAGAAAGCGGCTATCTCGGCAATCAAGATCGGCGGTATTCAAGCCGGTGATATTATGGTGTTGATGGGGCGCGGACCATCGGGTACGGGGATGGAGGAGACCTATCAATTAACCTCAGCTCTAAAGCATTTGCCGTTCGGCAAATACGTGTCCCTAATTACCGATGCTCGGTTTTCGGGCGTATCCACAGGTGCCTGTATCGGTCATGTTGGACCTGAAGCGTTAGCTGGCGGACCGATTGGTAAGCTGCGGGATGGAGATACGATTGACATCGTAGTTGATCGTAACAGCTTGGAAGGCAGCATCCATTTTCTAGGCGATGGTGACGAAGTGCTGACCCCCGAAGAAGGAGCACGTGTGCTTGCTGCCCGAGTCCCTCACCCGGAGCTCGCCGCAGACGAAAGACTTCCTGACGATACTCGTTTATGGGCTGCATTACAATCTGTCAGCGGAGGAACCTGGACAGGGAGCGTTTATGATGTGGATCGGATTCTTGCTGTCTTGGAAGCGGGGAAAAAAGCTTTGGCTGTGCAAAACAATTAGGAGGGGAAGTATGAAATGAGCTATATTACGAACTGATTTTGCCAGGATTCAATCCAGATCCTTCTATTCTTAGGGTTGATGAGAATTACTATATTGCCACGTCTACGTTTGAATGGTTTCCCGGTGTTCAAATTCATCATATCAGAACGGTGTTTTTTATTTGATCTACACGGATGTAAAAAGCAGTTGGAGCTTTCAAGGATACCCACAACTATTTGGTAACAGCTACGGATATTAGTGGGCCTTGGTCGGAGCCTATTTACCTGAATAGCAGTGGATTCGATCCGTCTTTGTTTCACGACGATGATGGGCGCAAGTGGCTCGTCAATATGCTTTGGGATTCCCGCAAACAAAATATGCCGGCTCCTCGCCGGCTACACTGCATGGGACTTTGGAAACCTTTTTCGAGCCGACTTCAAACGAAATCATTTTGGGATGGTTGACAATGATCCCATAGCCCTTGTTCGTTACATAAAACAGTCAGCCGGGTTTGCCCTCTTTTTTTTCTATGTCTAACCAATTTTTTCAAGAAAATTTTCAGAATTAGTGAGGATAGATTCTCAAAATTGTTGAGAAATCTATAATTAATTGAGGTCGACAAAGACGCCGTGATCGAAGGATTTACGCTCAGTATGAGAAGTTGTAAAGTAGGGAAAACGTTCACGCAGACGGCGCAATTGGCGTACTCAGTTTTGTTAAATTGGGCGGGTGCCACACCGACAAATCCGCTCTGGTAAAGAAATGAAACTCAGCCCATGCTTACATGCATGAAATTTACGGTATGATAGATGCTATCCGTGAAAACATCATTCAATACGCTTTTTATATGGGGATCGAGAACAATGAAAATGGAAAATACGTAAAACTAAAATTCGTTTGAAATAAATGTATATATGCATGTGCAGTTGAAAGGCTAAAATATTTTTTCTAACGAATTCTGCAACAAACCGTCAATTTCGCCACGGTGCATAGAAAATTCTAATCAATTCTGGAACAACAATAACGGAGCCACGCGGAAACAGCAATAGCGAAGCCCGGGGGGCTCTTTTGCATCCACGAAGTTTCGCTCAATCGCTTGGTAACGAAAACTGTAAAGATATTTACCCGACTTGCTTCTACTTTGTTCTGTTTTACCCACTCTTTACTATCCTCCAAACATGTCTTCTAACGACATTTCGGGACCGGGTGCATTCCTGCAAATGGGTGCGTCCACTTTGACTATGCCCTTGAACTGTTCTGATTTATCGAATAGCGTCTGTTTTAATTTCTCAATGGCAGGCACTACCCGATCAAATAAAACGGATATTACTGATGCGGCCAATACCTGGAACATTAAACATTTCGTGGCGGTAACAGTGTCTAAGAAACATAGGCATTTCCTATATGTTGTATAGATATATCCATATTGATGGACACCTTATGATGCTAATAAAATTATGGGGAAGAATATTTTAGTCCAAGTTTCCCGAGAGAGGAGGCAGATTTTATGTGGTCTATATTATTAGCGTTAGGTGCTGGGATCGTGATAGGGGTTGTTTTTCAATCTCTCCGTATACCGTCTCCAGCTCCTCCAATGTTAGGGTTGATAGGGCTCTTCGGCATGTTTCTCGGACAACGGCTTATCCCGTGGATTCAAAAGCTGTTGAATTAGAATCACCATTGATCTTTTTAACTCAACCTTGGAGGGGATAAATCGATACCGAATGATACTAAGTAGGTACAGGGCGGCATTTTGGCATCCATGTTCCCACCGTCGGTTTTGGCTTATTCGATGGAAATGTTTCCGCTCCAAAGAAGAGCTACCATTATCGGGTTAAATAGTCCGATCTTAAAGTTAGGGGTGATCATATTTGACATTAGAAACTGCAGGAATCCATCACATTGCTGCATTGGCTCGTAATCCGCAGGAGAACGTCAATTTTTATGCAGGCATACTTGGTCTTAGGCTCGTAAAGAAAACCATCGACTTTGCCGACACGCCGGAAGTTTACCACTTGTATTTCGGCGATCAATCCGGAAGCCCCGGTTCCATTATGGCCTTCTATCCCTGGCCCGACTCTAGGCCTGGAGAAGTAGGCGGGGGGCAAGTAGGAATAACTACGTTTGTCGTGCCGCCCGGCTCATTCGACTTTTGGGAGAAGCGGCTCAACAGCTTCGGCATAACCCCACAAAAGTCAGTCCGGTTTCAAGAATCATACCTTCAGTTTAGGGATCACGAAGGGCTTCATCTTGAAATTGTTGAGCGCGAAGATGGATCGAACAGCGAGTGGTCGTTTGACGGAATTCCTACGGACAGAGCGATAAAAGGATTTGGCGGTGCTGTTCTTTTCAGCATGAAAGCAGAGAAAACGATGCATATGCTTGAAAACGTATTGGGATTGAAAAAAGTAGGTGAAGACGTCGGTTACGCTCGTTTTCAATCATTCGGACATATCGGGAACCTGATCGATGTTCCTCTTGAGAATAAGCAATGGAGACATGGTGGGGCAGGTACCGTTCATCACATTGCCTGGCGTGCAAAAGACTTTCAGGAGCATGAGCAATGGTTCCAGAAAGTTAGTGAGGGCGGCTATGTACCTACTCATAATGTAGACCAGCGATATTACAATGCGTTTTATTTCCAGGAAGATGGACACATCTTATTTGAAATTGCAACCGATCCTCCAGGTTTCGCACGAGATGAAACTCCTGATGCATTAGGTGAAAAATTGATGCTCCCGGAATGGCTTGAACCCGTACGTGGTAAAATTGAAGCTAACTTGCTGCCAATTGAAGTGAGGGCGCTAGATGGAGACAAAAGATGAGACATATCTTTGAAAAGGGAGCGGCTTACACGTGCCTACACTTGTCCTTTTTCACAGGCGAAACGGAGCAAGATTTATTGCCACTGGCCAAACTCCAAACTCGTTTCCTCCATCATCCGTTCTTTCCCTAAGGGGGAATGTGACGTCCAGATCGGCGGCTTCGGCATTACGCCCGAGCCGGATGCGCTCGTGACGAAGCCACGCGGCACGAAAGTGCTGGGGAACATACAACAAATTTAGGATAGAGGTGTGATTATGAATCGTACTGTGAAATTATCGATTATATCCTTGCTGATTCTCCTCTTCGCCTTAGAGCTTGTCGCTTGCGGCAAAGACACTGCCGCTCCGGCGGCGAAAGATGCAGCGCCCGTCGACAAAAACGCTGCCTCGGCCAAACCGGCTGCTTCCGCTGCTGTCGAAGTGAAGGCCGAAGCGTCCAATTTTGAGTGGAAGCTGGATAAAACCGAATTTACCTCCGGAACGCCGATCCATTTCACCGTCACTTCGAAGCAGGGCATGCACGGTTTCGCCATCGTCGGCACTGACTCGAAGATCGCGCAAGTCGCCGAAAATGCAACGAAAGACGTCACCTGGACGCCTGACAAACCCGGCGAGTACACGATCAATTGCATTTTCATGTGTGGCAGCGGCCACAGCACGATGATAACGAAGATTACGGTGAAATAATGGTAACACCTCTCTGAATCTTCGCATAACATCGATTTATAAATACAATATATGATCAAATGAAGGAAAATATGGGTGGAATAGCGATATTCGGATTCGGGCGCATTGGCAGGCAATTGCTAAGAGTCGCTTTGCAGGAAGAGCTTTTTGTTCCGGTTTCCATTTCGGACATCAAAGATGAGGCGACGCTAGCGGCGCTATTCGAAGTGGATACCAACTATAGACGCTGGCCTGAAGATGTTTCCGGGCATGAAGGCCGTATCGTTATCGGCGGCAGGGAAATAAAGTTTATCAATTCGTCGAAGGAAGTCCCGGATTGGAAGGCATTGGATGTGGACTTGGTTATCGACTGCACAGGCCGGGCCGTTACCCGTTCCGTTGCCGAGGTCCATTTGGAACGTGGTGCCAATAGAGTGCTGGTTAGCGGCCCAAGCAAAACTTTTGAAGATTGCGATGCCGTGTTGCTGAAAGGAATAAATCTGGATCAGTTTGATCCGGTCAAGCACAGGATCATAAGTATGGCGAGCTGTACAACCAACGCATTGGCAGCGGTCATCAAAGTCGTCAGGGAAAATTTCGGGATCAAATTCGGTTTATTCTCAACAGTTCACTCCTATACGAACACACAATCACTAACCGATCAGCCTATGAAGGATCGACGGGATTCATGGGCCGCTGCGGAAAATATCATTCCTTCCTCATCCGGAGCTGCAAGAGCATTGAAGTTCATTTGGAACGATCTGCAGATTACGGGTAAGGCATACCGAGTTCCAACTCGTACGGGCAGTATTGCTGAATTAAACCTGGTGACGGAAAAGCCGTGCACGGTCCAACAGGTGAACGATATGTTCCGCAGAGCCGCTGTGGAAGGCGAGTTGAAGGGAGTCTTGGACGTTTTGGAAGAGGAATGGGCGTCTTCTCGTATTGTAGGCGATTCCCATTCCTCCATCATTGACCTTCCTTTGACCCAAGTACAAGGAGAAATTCTCTCAATCGCAGCATGGTATGATAATGAGTGGGGCTATGCTTCACGATTAGCCGAAGTCGCGGCTTATCTGGTAAATAAGTAAAATTGTTAGATAAAAAGGGAGTATTAGTATGGTCGAGAAAAAGGTAACATGGCTGGAACTTTTTTATGATCTGCTTTTTGTAGCGGCAGTGTCAAAATCGAACCACATCTTGTTGCATGCAGACCATGGGATCATTCCCTTTGAATACTTAACCAAATTTGTTTTAATATTCATACCAATTTGGTGGGGATGGGTGGGACAAACTCTCTTTAATAATCGTTTTGGCCAAGATATAGGAACTCATCGAAAATTCATGATCTTTCAATTATTCTTTGCTTTAATTATGACAGCAAGTCTATCCGTAGATTTCGATCGATACTATATTCCCTTCCTTGTAGGTTATATTGGTTCGAGAGCGCTGACAGCAATTCAATATCTTACCGTACACAAATCAAATGGCACACATCAGCGGATGACCGCTCGATATTTGGGGACGCGATTTTGGATTGGGATATTCATTTCTTGCTGTTCACTTTTCTGTGACTCATGGATCCGTTATGCAATTCTGTATACTGGAATTGCTGTAGATATCATGCAGCCGTTATACGGCCGGCGGTATCTGATAATAACACCCACACATACCCATCACTTATTGGAACGCTTTGCATTATTTACACTTATTCTTATTGGCGAGTCGGTCATTGGTATCCTTTCGGTCTTGCAGTCTAGTTACTGGAACTGGGCAACTATGTTGTTCGCCTTATTTACTTTTATATTAGTGATTGCCATGTGGTGGCAATATTTTGATAGTATTGAAAGGAAAGTGAGGAAGGATATACAAACAGCTGGCCAAACGATTATTTATGGTCATTTATTCATATATGTATCCATGGGCTTAATAGCTGCTTCGATCCAATTAATATTTCAGGAACAACTGCATTATCCATTTATGTTGGCTTTTATTTTCGGATCAGTTCTGCTTTATTTTATCTCTACATCATTCGTTTTTAACCGATACAGACATAAACATCTAAGGCTGAAAACCTATCATTTGGCGACATTATTAGGACTGCTAGGTTGTTTTTTTGCGGTGGACAATGTTTATATCGCACCTAATTTTGTAATTATTGGAGAAATCATGATATTTTTTATTGTGTATGCGAAGTTATCGGCTTGAGTTTATATAGGAGTGTGAAAGGAAGTGTCTGATGAATTCCAGCGATATGTAGGGAAAGATATCGAAGTTATTTCACCCAGAAAGATGCATTCATTCGGCAAATTGTGTGAGTGGGTTACCTGTAGTTAACAAATATTAATAAATGGTTTACTATTTTAATAAATGGATCTTCAGTACATGCTGAAGGTCCATTTTATTTAAAGTAGAGACGAAAAATCGACAACGCTCCCCTGCGCTGAGAGTTGGAAGTGACATAGTTGCGAGACAGGTTCAGGTAATCGGCCATGTTGAACAGGCTGATCTTCATATTTTCAGACTACACGGACCAACCCTAAAATCTAGTAACCTCACCCGAAATCAAGCGGATATATTATATGACAGGTTCGTCTTATAATGATTACAAAGTCATTGTCATCCAGAGATCACCCCGATCACGCTCATCACTACCAATCAGCTATTATACGAAGGATCAGTTGGGTCGGAACTAAAATTTTTCTTTCACATTCTTATAGCGTCCTCGATTTTACCATTGATGGTCTGTACATCTAACTAAGGGGGATACACTATGGAATTGCGCCAGCTTGAATATTTTATTCAAATATGCAAATCGGGAAGTTTCACCAAAGCTAAAGAAGAATTAGGTGTGACTCAGCCTACACTAAGCCAGCAAATTCGGGTTTTGGAAGACGAGTATAATATTCCATTGTTCAATCGGGTAGGTAGGGGGGTTGAAGTAACGGAAGCGGGGAAAATTCTCTTGAATAAGGGCAACGCTATTATGAATCTTCTTGAAGATGCACGAAATGAAATATATGGCCGAAACAATATATCTAGAGAAACAATTTCTATTGGGTGTTGTCCTGCTGAACTTGAATATCTTGCTCCTTATTTCATGAGATTTCACCAAAAGTACCCGAATATTTTATTGAAAATTATCGATGCAGAGGATGCCGAGAAAAAAGTTCTGGAGCAAGTGGTAGACTTTGGAATAACTGCAAATTCGATTTCTGATGCTTCGGTCATTTCGACTCATTTGTATAGACAAGAAATGGCGCTATTGATTCACTCAGAACATCCTTTGGCCGATAAATCTTCGATTCCTTTCCGATCCTTGAAGCAAATGAATTCGATCATGTTTCTAGAACAAAACAAATCATTAATTGAAAGGTATTGTTTCTCGTGTGGGTTTACCTTGAAGTCGACCATAGAAACGTCCTCCACTTCAGTATTGATTCATTGGGTTCGCCATAGACTTGGAGCAGCTCTTATACCAGCATCTTTGCTCGAAAGTATAAGGGACGATTCTTTGCGTATTATAAAATTAGAAGGCCATGCTCCTTGTTGGGATATATCTCTTGTATATCTTAATTCCGTTAGTATGAGGTCCACTGCACGCATATTCGTTCAAGAGATAGATTCATATGTAAGAATGGGAGACGCGGGATGATGGTATTACACAGTTACAACTCTATTGGGAAAATAGGAGTGAGGTTGAGGTGAATCTTTCATGTTCAGGCAATTAGAATGTTTCATTCAAATTTGCAAAGAAGGAAGCTTTACTAAGGCTGCAGACATTTTAATGATTTCTCAACCTACTTTAAGTCAACAGATCCGCTTTCTAGAGGTAGAAGTTGGAACCCCTTTGTTTGAGAGAGCTGGTAGAGGGGTAAAGATTACAGCTGCCGGGAAAATACTTTACGAAAAAGCTCTTTCCGTGATGAGGCTCATCGAAGAATCTAAGAAAGAAACTCACGAGTTACGCAATGCCCGAACAAATAAACTTTCGATAGGAATCTCACCTATGGACTTTTCTTGTTTAAAACCTCGTTTTTTGAAATTCCATGAACAGTATCCTGATACTACTTTAAAATTTGCCAGTGCAGAAAATATATCACAGCAATTATTGAATAATAGTATCGATATTGGCATTATCGACAATCATGATCCAAACAAAGAAATTCATATGATGCACCTGTATAAAGAAGAACAAGTATTGGTCGTTTATGCGGATCATCCATGGGCAGATCGAACCTTTATTTCTTTTCAAGAGCTAGAAGATTTAGAATCTTCCTTATTTGTTAGTGATATAAGTTTAATCGAGCAACTTCATACATTCAGCGCTAAGATCACCAAATCCTTGCAATCAAAGTTTGAGTCAACTTCCATGGCAATTCTTCTTTTTATGGTACTGCAAAAGATGGGGGTAGCTATTTTACCTGCTTCTTTAATTGGAAACTTTGGTCAGCAATTGAAAATGATTCGTCTCATAGATCCAACGCCTGTTCGTGAGATCAAGCTTATTTTTAAAAAGTATCATTATAATAATCCTTCTGTTCAAAAATGTATCGATTCTTTTCTAGAACAATCGAAAAAGTTGGCAGACTACAGCCATTGCAAATAGGGAAATTATGAGGTTTAAATCGAGAATGTCAAGGGGATACGTTCCCTAGTGGATGGCTTGTACCGATTACGGTACCAAACTATTAAGCGAAGTTTCGCGGATGCCAAAGAGCTGCACGGACTTCGCTATTGCCGGTTCCGCGGGAAGAATAAAGTGCAGGAACAGGCCTCCATGACCGCCATCTGTCAGAACGCGAAAAAGATCGCCAACCACCTTGCCAAGAAAGCAGGATGAGGGCAGATCATCTTAATTTTATACGAGAATTCGCTTTTTTGAAATCATGGTATTCAAAACCATGCATAAAAAAAACAAAGCCCTAAAAAAACAGGGCTTTGTCCACAGTCTGAGATCAGCTGCTGAGCTGGTCTTTTTCACACCCACAAAGGAAGCCATCGCCGCGAGGCGATGACCTCGGATCATAGCCCGTTCATGCAGGTTCGATTCCCATCACAATACGAAGCTTGCTTATATTAGATCCTCCCTTGGGGGTTCGTCATGGACTTGGAGCAGCTTATACCAACATCTTTGCTCGAAAGTCTAAGGGACGATTCTTTATGTAGGAGAGAGGATCAAATGCAGAAATACATTGCGTTCCAATTAAGCAGGGAGAAATACTCGGCTTTTGGCATTGGGGCTGTGGTAAGAAATCGATCAAGGAGATAGATGCCAGCGTGCTGGATATATAGATTTTAGCTATATAATGTATAGAAATGAAGGAATGGTTTGCTAATTCATTTTGCCCTATCATAGGAATCAAGTAAATCTTTTTCATATAAAAGAAGGAGTGTCGTACAAGATGAGTACCGTAAAATTTGCGGATCGTGACGGCTTGCAATTAGAGCGGGAGGAAGGGAGCGGGATCATGGGTTCAGGTAACGTTCATCATATCGCATGGCGAGTCAAGGGTTATGAAGACCACGCAGCATGGAGAAGCCATGTTGAGAACAACGGCTTCCACCCTACACCGATCATTGATCGGCAGTATTTCCATGCCATCTATTTTCGGGAAGAAGGCGGCATCTTGTTTGAAATTGCGACGGATCCGCCGGGTTTTGCAAAGGATGAGCCTCAAGATCGCTTAGGTGAGGCATTAATGCTGCCAGAATGGTTCCAACGCAATCGTGCTGAAATTGAAAAAAACTTGCCGCCCATTCAAGTACGCGAATTGGAGTCGTTCAAGCCATGAAGCATATTTTTCAAAAAGGCTCAAATCCGAAACTGCCGACACTTCTTTTATTACATGGCACGGGCGGGACGGAATACGATTTATTGCCGGTTGCTCAGAGGATCGCTCCGGACTCCAATGCTCTAAGTGTTCGAGGCGAGGTTCAGGAGAATGGAATGGCTCGATTTTTCAGGAGATTGGCTGAGGGTATTTTTGACGAGGAAGACCTTTTGTTTCGAACGGAAGAGTTGAACGGATTCATTGATCAAGCAGCGAACCAATATGAATTCGACCGCCGGAATGTCGTGGCTATTGGGTATTCTAACGGTGCCAACATTGCGGGAAGCCTCTTGTTTCATTGTAGGAATGCATTAAGAGGTGCAATTCTATTCCATCCCATGGTTCCTCGTCGTGGTGTAATACTTCGCGAATTAGCTCATATCCCTATATTTATTGGTGCCGGAACGAATGATCCAATCTCTTCTCAACAAGAAACCAGAGAGCTGCAGTCGCTATTGGAAGGTGCAGGCTCTTCCGTTGAAATACACTGGGAACATGCAGGTCATCAGTTAACGCATCAAGAAATTAATGCGGCAGCTCATTGGTTCAAAAAGCATTTCGATTCCTAACCTTGTTCACATACTTTAAAAGTGGAAGAAGGGTAACTTTGATATCGATCAATCCCAACAATCAAACGGAACGGGACAATTATAAGCTGCTAATCGGGAGTATTCTTCCTCGGCCGATAGCGTTTGTGACGACTTTATCGACAGACGGCATACTTAATGCCGCTCCTTTCAGCTATTTTAAGATCGTGATTTCAAATCCGCCTATGCTGTCGATTTCCGTACAACGGCAGCAGGGCAAACAGAAGGACACCGCAAGAAATGCGATAGAAAAGGGAGCGTTCGTCGTTCACATTTCGGATGAGTCGAATATTGAGGCTATCAATCTTACAGCGGTCAGCTTGCCGTCACGCGAAAGCGAGGTCGAATGGGCTGGCTTAACTCCTGTTCCGAGTGCAGCAATGCCAGGGTGCGATCTATTGATCGGGCGCATCGTTCACTTCCATATTCATGAATCTTTATATCAGGATGGACGGATTGATCCTAATAAACTTCAGCCTATAAGCCGGCTCGCGGGTGATTTCTATTCGAAGCTGGGAGAACTATTTTCAATAAAGCGCCCCCAGTTGGATGTCAAACTAAGGCTTGAGCACGAGAGCAGAAGCAAATGCCATGATCTATCACGTAATAGAACATCATAGCTAACGTGAATAAGCAAGCAAGACAAAGGAATATTTCCTTGTCTTGCTCGCTTATTCACATTAGCGGCTTAGGAAACCTGAAATATAGTAGCCTTGCAACCCCTACCTGTAATATAAACTTTTCTTTTACTTGCAATAACCTTCTAGCAATGTAAGTCTGCTTTTATATGGTAGGTATCCCCAATAATAGGGCATTAAGTTCGCCAACCAAGCAGCCTATGAACGAAATGTACAAAAACTGAAGTCGTCGCTCAATTAATAGTTCTATAGAAGAAGCAGTAGGTGAAGCAGGAGATGGGATTCCCGGCAAAACGTTGGTTATCGGGGATATGTGCAATTGTGTTTAAACTTTCGTTTCAAGTCAAACTGATCCTGTCATTTGTGTTCGTTATCTTCATACCGGTTATTCTATTCTTCTGGTATATGCTTAATGAAGAGTCCGCCAATGCAATAAAAGAAATAACGGTGAACAACGATAATGTGCTGGCGGCCGAGAAAAAGAACATTGAGAATAACGTGGAGCTGATGAAATGGACCGCCCAGCTTTCGTTATCCAACGGGGAAATGAACGGTTATCTGCAAATTCAACAACGACAGGATGCAGCGGGTGTTCTTCATATTAAGAATGATGTGGTCAGCAGCTTTCAATATTTTCTGTTCAACAATCCACGAATTGCGAATGTCCGGTTGTTCACGGCCAACCCTTATGTGAATGAGATTTGGCCAGTCATCCTACAGGAGTCACGTATTCAGGACAAACCCTGGCATGATAAGGTGATGAAACAGAGCGGTTTGCCCTGGTGGGAGATTGTACAGGACGAAAAAGTTCTCACCGATTCACCATCCGAACCATCGCTGAATGAGCCCGTCATAACGTACTTGCAGGAATTCAAATTTGCGGACAACATAACACATAACGGGATTCTAGAGATATTGATGAAGCTGTCGAATTTCTTCACTCGAACGTTCAGCAGTGTGCAGGACACGAACTCCCAGCTGATCGTAGTAGCAAGGAGCGGACAGGTATTCAGCTTGAAGACTTCACCTGTGTTCAAGCAGCACAGCGCGGAGCAATTGATGGAAAGTGTGAAGTTGACGAGTAATACAGATCACGAGACGGTACAGTTCGAGGTTAATGGGCAGTCCTACTTGGCGATTCAGAGCTACATTCCATCGATCGACGTACATCTGGTCAATATGGTTAGTCTTGCGGACACGATGGAAGGCATTCACCATTCG